>DATFXR010000280.1:0-8934 GCA_035315685.1 Vicinamibacterales bacterium
CGCCCGGACCACACGAATCCCACGATGGCTCACGGCGCAGATCCTACACGAAATCGGCGTGTTCGAAGCCGGTCGAGTTGTCCCTAATTGTCTATGATTGCGCGCTTTAGCGTCGCGCCGGCAGCCTCCTTACCCGCTCCATGGGCCCATCGGTTCTACACTCCACACATGAACATCGTCGTTCTCGGCGCAGGAGCAATCGGAAGCGTATACGGAGCGAAACTCTCCACCGCCCACGACGTCACGCTCGTGACCCGCCCGGCACACGCGGACGCGATCAACACGCATGGGCTGAAGGTCGTGGGAACCGAAGAGGCGACCTACCGCGTCCGTGCGACGACCGAGGTCGTGAGCCTGCCGCCTGACGCGCTCGTCGTGCTGACGACGAAGGTATCCGGCACCGACGCTGCGATTCGGCCGATCGCTCCTCTGGTCACGGCCGCGACAACGATCCTGTGCGTTCAAAACGGCCTCTACAGCGAAAACCTGGTGAAGGCCATCGTCGGCGATCGCTGTCTCGTCCTGCGCGCCATCACGCACTTCGGCGCCATCTTCCGCACGCCCGGCGTCGTCGAGCTGAAGGTGAGCGCGGCGACCCGCATCGAGCAGAGCCCTCGGAGCGCGGCGATCGCCGACGCGTTCACCAGATGCGGCCTCGACGGCCAGGTGACCACTCGCATCAAGGACGAGATGTGGCAGAAGCTCGTCGTCAACTGCGTGATCAATCCCATCAACGCCATCACCCGCGCCGAGGTGGGGGCGATCGCGGACGAACGGCTTCGTCCATTGAAGCAGCTGATCGTCGATGAGTGCCGGCAGGTTGCGGCGCTCGACGGCGTCGAGCTGGCGGCCGACTTCGTCGATCGCATCGACCGGCAGTACGCGCCGTCGCGAAACCTCTCGTCGATGCAGCAGGACCTGCTGAAAGGCCGGCGGACTGAAATCGATTTTCTGAACGGCGGCGTCGTCGGTCTCGGCGCCCGCCACGGCGTCGCCTGCCCGGTGAATCAGGCGCTGACGATGATCATCAAGGCGATGGAGGGTTCGGCCGTGACGGATTCGCCATCGCTATCTTCTCCATCATGACGCGGAACGCACGGTGTCCCGCGCGGGGATCGTAGACGATGACCGGCATCAACCGGCCGCTGATGCGATCCGGGTTCGCGCGCGCGTACTCCATCAGCGTCCGTGCGAGTCGTTCCCGGTCGGCGGTCCGGCTGGAGCCGGACACGCCGGCGGCGTCGTTGGTCCGGCTGAGTCCGGACACTGCGGCGACATTCTCAGCGGAGGCGGCGGTAGTGTCCGGCTTCAGCCGGACCGTGATCCCGCTCAACATCTCGTTGAACGCAATCTTCCACGGCTCGCCGCGCAGAAGCGCATCCACGATCGTCCCCTTGAGCACGTTGTGCGAGAAGTTGAAGAAGAACGACAACGGTGAATAAACACCGTCGACGGGCCGATGACGCTCGAACTCCCTGACGAGCTCGCTCCGGTTGGTGAAAAAACTATCGCGGAACGCTTCCCGCTCCGGATCGCAGGGCACCAGCGACTGCGGCGCAGCGCCGAGAAACGCCCGGGCGTCGGGCGACAGCCCGCTGACCATCGCCTCGACGATCGCATCGCGCCCGTCGGCGTCCACGCCTGCGTCGCGCAGACGCGCGTACTCCAGCATCAAGGTCGCGAGCGCAAAACAGAGCCACGGGTAGTCAGCGACGTTGTCGTCCCGCATCTTCACCGTGTCGCGCCGGTAGGTCGCTTCGAAGCCGAAGCGGAGATGACATCCCATGCTCGACGCGTGGCCGATCGCGACCCGCACTTGATGTGCGTGATCGAGCGTCTTCACGCGCCGCAGCAGCCTGGCGTAGCCGCGCTCCACTTCCTCGAAATGCGACGTCGCAATCAGGATCAGCGTCTCGGCGTCGGCGACGAACGGCTGTCCGCCGCCGCCCGAACCCTGGAGCAGGCCGAGCAGATCGGCCAGCCGATCGAGGTTCGCGTCGGCGTCACCTTCGTCCCAGATGCGCAGCGACAACAGCTGCAGGACGTGAAAGTAGTAGTAGTCGAGCAGCATAGCGAGCGCAGCAGCGTTCGACGCCTCACCGCCGCGAAGTCGCGCGAGGTAGTCGAGGACGTCGACCGGAATGATCTCGTCGCTGACGTGGTCGGCGTTCCCGTCCCAATCGTGAAGAACGTGAAATCCTTCCTGGCGCGTGCGGTGATCGAACGGCGACAGAAATGGCTCGAGCGTGTTGAATCGGATATGCTCGCGCAGGCGGGCAAGCGCCTTGCCGAACGGCCGCGACCTGGCGAGATCGGAGACGAGGTGCTGCCGCACCGGACCGTCGAGCGCACGCTCGAGAAGTGCGGAGGCTTCGCTGAAGGCTGTCATGGCTGATGGCTAATGGCTGATGGCTATGGATCATGGCTGACAAGCGCACGTTCATCAATCATTGACCATCAGCGGTTCAGCCATCAGCCATCAGCCATCAGCCATTGACAGGCGGCGCTATCGCTGTGGCCTGGCGCCGCTCGGAGCGCCGCAGTCCGGGGAGACCTGGTCGATCGACACGACATGCACGCGCGCCAGATCGTCGTCGTCGATTTTCGTGCGATCGCGCTGTTTGAGCGTCCCATCGTCGTTGTGTTCGTTCAGCCTGGATCGCTTCTCCTCGGTGCCGTTCACCCGCACTTCCCTGCCGACCAGCGGCTCGAGGACGTCCTTGTCGCCCGAGAGCCGGTACGATCGTGCCGCCTCACGCATCTGTTCCTTGCCGACCGCGTCGCCTGGCGGAGGCGGCTGCGTTCCGCTGGTGCCGACGCTGGTGCGCGAATGGTTCACTTCGGTGAGGATGTACTCGGTTCCGAGGTCGCCCTTCTGCAGGCACCCCGTCAGCGCGACGGGCGGCCGCGCGCTGTTCTCATCGGCGGTTGTGCCGTTCGCCGCCGTTCGATTGCCCGTCCGATCGCAGGCCGCCGCGGACAGCACGACGGCAACGCCGCACGCGGTCACGAAACCGGAAACTCGTCGATTCATCCGAACCTCCATCAATTCGAGGGTCCAGATGATGAACGAGTGCACAGTGTGTGCCGAAGGAATTAGGATGTGGAATCTGAGCAGTACTCACGCCATTCGAGATTCCACACTCCACATTCCAAATTGATCAATTCCCTACAATGGCGGCTGAGGCTTCGGATGCAGTTCGCCCTGATGACACGTGAAGCAGGTGATGCGGCCGAGGCGCGACGACCCATCGTCGGTCTTGTAGTCGGCGAAGAACTGCTGGTTGATCGCTTTCGTCATCTCGAGCATGCGCCGCGCGACCGCCTTTCTCGGGTTCGTCTCGCTCGCGAAATCTCCGCGCGTGTGACAGGTGCCGCACGACGCGCCGAGCGCCAGCGTCATGCGCTGCATCTCGGCTTCGAACTCGGGAACGGTCAAGCCGGTCAGCACCTTCACCGTCGGCGTGTCGACGAGCACTGGTATGGCGGGAGGCTGGATCAGCGCGAACGTCAAAAGAACCGCGGCCGTTTTCATGGCGCCAGTATAGGATCCCGCTCATGGCCAGCTATGGATTTCGCCTCAACGGGCGCGGCGTTTCGGCCGAGTCGTGGGATCCCGCGCAGCCGCTCCTCTACGTGCTGCGCAACACGTTCAATCTGCACGGCGTGAAGTTCGGATGCGGGCTGGGCCAATGCGGCGCGTGCACGGTGATGATCGACGGCAAGGCCGTCCGCTCGTGTCAGACGCGCGTCGACCGCGTGGCCGGACATGCGGTCACGACGATTGAGGGGCTCGGCACGGCGTCCGCACCCGACCGGGTGCAGGCGGCGTTCATCGCCGAGCAGGCCGCGCAGTGCGGGTACTGCACCAACGGCATGATCATGACGGCAGCGGCGTTCCTCGCGCAGACGTCGAAGCCGACACCTGAACAGGCGAAGCAGAGCCTCGCCGGCAATTTGTGCCGCTGCGGCACCTACACACGCATCGTGCGCGCAGTCGTGCGCGCGGCGCGCGCGTAACGGAGGACGTGATGATCATCGATCGTCGTGACCTTCTCAAAGCCGGCGGCGCGCTCATCGTCGGCTTCTCGTTCCGCTCCGCGTCCGCCTTCGCGGCGTCGACGCTGCCGGGAGACGTGGACGCCGCCGCGCAACGGCCGGCGCCCGCGAACGGCAAGCCGCTCGATCCGGCCGAAGTCGACAGCTTTCTCGCCTTCCATGCCGACGGCACGGTCACCGTGTATACCGGCAAGGTGGACGTCGGCACTGGACTGCGCATCGCGGTCGCCCAGATGGCCGCCGAGGAACTCGGCATCGGCGCGGATCGCATCACGCTCGTCGACGGCGATACCGGTCTGTGTCCCGATCAAGGAGGCACTGGCGGCAGCACCGGGCTGACACGCGGCGGCGCCGATGTTCGGCAGGCAGCGGCGACCGCGCGGCAGGCGCTGCTCGCCCTCGGTGCGACGCGACTGAATCGGGCCGCGAGCGAATTGACCATCGCAGGCGGCGAGGTGCGCCCGATCGACGGCGGCAACGGCGTGCCCATTGGATCGCTCATCGGCGACAGGCGGATGGCGATCAACGTGGATCCGAAGGCGCCGCTGCGTGCGCCGGCGACGTATACGACGGTCGGGCAGCCGATCGCGCGGCCCGACGTGCCGGCGAAGTGCACCGGCCGTCATGTCTACGTCCACGACTTCACGCTGCCCGGAATGCTCCACGCGCGCGTCATTCGACCGCCGGCGGTCGGGGCGACGCTCGTCTCCGTCGACGAGTCGTCTGTCCGCGCCATCCCGGGCGCTCGGGTCGTCCGTGTCGGGAGCTTCCTCGCGGTGGTTGCCGCAGACGAATGGGCCGCCATCCGCGCGGCTGGTGCGCTCGCCGCAAAGTGGAGCGATGCGCAGACGTTGCCGGGCAGCGACGGCCTCGATCGATGGACGCGCGCTGCGGCGATCGAACGCGATCAAGCGGTGGTCACGCGCGGCGACGCACCGGCGGCGATCGCCGGCGCGGCGAAAACGTTGGCGGCGACCTATTACTGGCCGCTCCAGAGCCACGCCTCACTCGGTCCCTGTTGTGCGGTGGCCGACATCAAGGACGGCGGCGGCACGGTCTGGTCCTCGTCTCAGGGGACGCATGGCCTCCGCGCGAATCTCTCGAGAGTGTTTGGCCTCGATCCCGCGAAGCTTCGCGTGGTGTTCCTCGACGGCTCGGGGTCTTACGGAACCAACGGCGGCGATCATGTGGCAGCCGACGCGGTGCTGCTGTCGAAGACGATCGGACAGCCGGTGCGCGTGCCGTGGTCCCGCCAGGACGAGACGGCATGGGATCCGAAAGGCCCGCAGCAACTGCTCGATCTCCGCGCCGGGCTCGACGCCGGCGGCGCGATCGTCGGATGGGACACGCAGATGTGGCTGCCGACTCAGACGCCTGGTGCACGCGCGCTCCTCGCAGCCGACGCCGCAGGCATCGCGCAGGATCACGGCCAGGGCGCCGGCGCGATCACGCAGAACGGCGATCCGCCGTACACGGCGGCCAACGCGCGCGTCCTGGTGCACTGGGTGAAGGAGGCGCCGCTCCAGCTCTCCAACCTTCGCGCGCCGGGCAAGATCGCGAACGTGTTCGCCGTCGAGAGCTTCACCGACGAACTGGCGGTGGCGGCCAATGTGGACGCGGTCGCGTTCCGTCGGGCGCAGCTGGCGGATCCGCGCGCGCTCGAGGTGATCAACCGCACGGCGGAACGGTTCGGCTGGGACACGCGGCCATCGCCGCGGCGCAGCGCCTCGAAGGGTGCGCGGCTGACTGGACGCGGGATCGCCTACATGCGGTACAAGCAGGCGGAGAACTACGTCGCGATCGCAATGGAAGTCGCCGTCGATCCGCAGAGCGGCGCGATCTCCGTGACACGTGTCGTCTGCGCGCACGACTGCGGGCTCGTCGTCAATCCCGATGCGTTGAAGAATCAGATCGAGGGATGCATCCTGCAGACCTTGAGCCGCGCGCTGCACGAAGAAGTGACCTTCGATCGTGCGCGAGTCACCAGCGTCGACTGGGCGAGCTACCCGATCCTTCGCGCGACCGAGGCGCCAGACGTCGACGTCATCTTGATCGATCGTCGTGACCAGCCGCTGCTCGGCGCCGGAGAAGCGGCTACGGCTCCCGTTGCCGCAGCACTGGGCAACGCAGTGTTCGATGCAACGGGCGTTCGGTTGAGGACAATCCCCTTCACCGCCGAACGCGTCAAGGCAGCGATCGGAGTCGGGACCGCCTGAACGCCGCGGCAACTGGAATTTGGAACGTAGCGAAAGGCTTCGGTCGAGCGTCAGCGCCCACGAATGCTTCGTTCCAAATTCCAGGATTCTTGATTGCCGACGGGCGGGCGGCTTCGAGTTTCACACTTTCGCCTCGCTCGATATTGCTGACCGTTCGGTCCGGCCTAATCTTCCCCGCCCCCATTCACTAACGTCCGCGCGTCAGCTCGACCGATAACGAGGTCGCTGGCGCCGCTGTCAGTGCCGCTGCCTCGGAGTCGGCGCCTTCACGAGATTCCTCACCCAGGCAGACTCGCTCACACACCGCAACCCGATCCGAATCCGCTCGACTGCAACGGCCACGGCTCGCACGTTGCCGGCACCGCCGCCGGTTTCGGCGTCACCGCCGCCGGAACGACGTTCACCGGACCGTACGACGACACGACCTACACCAACAATGCGTTCACGATCGGTCCGGGGGTGGCGCCGAAGGCTGATTTGTACGCCGTGCGCGTGTTCGGGTGCAGTGGCCCGACCGATGTCGTGACCGAAGCGATCGAGTGGGCTATCGATAACGACATGGACGTGGTGAACATGTCGCTCGGCGCCGATTTCACCACCGGTGACTCCGCCGATGCACTCGCCGCCGATAACGCGATGAAGGCTGGCGTGGTGGTGGTGTCCGCGCAGGGCAACGCGGGCGACATTCACTACGCCGTCGGCGCCCCCGGCTCGAGCAGGAAGGGAATCGCGGTCGCCGCCAGCGCGCGCGAAGGCTTCGATCCGACTGCGGATTTCGCGCTGCCGGCAATCCCAGGCGGGCCGGCCGCGAAGACGATCAACGCAATCGATGCGAACGGCATTCCCTTCACCGGATCGTTGACCGTCACAGTGCTGCGCACCGCCACCGGTGGCGTCAGCCTGGGATGCGATCCGGCGGAGTACGCGGCCCAGAATGTGACCGGCAAGCTGGTCGTGACGCAGCGCGGCACGTGCGCACGCGTCGCGCGGGCGATCTTCGGCCAGGAAGCGGGCGCGGCGGCAGTCGTCATGATCAACAACGGGACGACACTGCCGCCGTTCGAGGGACCGATCACGTCGAACCCCGACACCGGCCAGCCGTTCGTGGTGAGCATCCCGTTTTTCGGCGTGCGCGGCCTCGCCGCGACTGCGACGTCCGATGGATTTGCGCTCGTGCAGCGTGACGGGCAGTCGATCGGGATTACCGCGGGCGCGCCGATTCAGACAGGTCTCGCGTCGTTCACCTCGACTGGACCGCGGTCCCCCGACTCGCTGCTCAAGCCGGACATCACCGCGCCCGGCGTGAACATCGGGATCGCCGTCGCCGTCGTTGTCGATGAGAACATCGAATTCCTGCTGCTCCGGCGTCGACCAGCCCTTGAAGGTGTTGATCGCGAACACGACCAGCCGATCGCCGCCGCCGATGCCGAAGGACTGCACGCCGGCCGCGCGCAGGTCGACGCGCCCCAGCTTGTCGTTCGGGCTCTCGAGGCCCCACGTGTAGAAGTCGGCCGTGCCCGGCACGAGGCTGTTCGGATTCCTCACGTTGGCGACGCCAAGCGTCGCCCGGTGCTTCAGCGACAGGTTGGTGGATACGTTCGACGAAGCACGTGGGACGACGTAGTACGGCACGCGCAGCGAGATCCCGCGGTTCGCCGCCGCGGCCGGAGTGAAGGTAACGAGCCCGGCGACGTCATGGAACGCGTCGAGATCGGCCGGCGGGTTGGGAAGCGATCCGCCGACGGTGGCCGCAGGGATCGTCAGCGTCAGATCGACCGCCGGTTCGCCGTGTTCAGCGTCGACTTCGGGCTGCTCACCGTCGGAGCCCACAACGGCCAAATCGTCGCAGCCATCGTCAACCTCCACGCCCACACGGTGGCGGTTGACTTCTTCGCGGTGGCGGCTGCAAACGGCAGCACGATCCTGCTGCCGGTTCTCGGCCCACGTGGGAATCACGCCGGCGAATCCGCGGTTCGCCTACACCGCCGCCGCCTTCGACCTCGACAGCAACGATCTCGACATCTTCACGGAGTCGGCGGAGTTCAACGCCTTCAACAGCGCGATCAGCACCGGGCAGTTCGTCACGGTGGCGCCCGACGACGTTGTCAGCGTCGGCGTGACGATCAATCCGGCTGAAGCAGCGATCACGCCGGCAAGGGGCCTGATGATCGTGACGCAGGACAACAAGAACGGGCCGAAGGAGGTGCAGCTGATCACGGTCGCGGCCGCGGGCGGCAAGAAGTAGGACGGGGAGGTCGGGTGCGGCTCAGTGCGTGAGACCGTAGACGAGGTAGTTCACGCCGAGCTTGTAGGCCTCGTTGGTGTCGTCAATCGGACGAAGGCCGGTGCCCGACCATTCCCAGTACTGCGAGATGTCGGTGTTGTAGTTGACGATCATCATCAGGCGCTTCTTCGGATCGTTGTCCTCGTAGACGCCGCGGAAGATCGGATGCCCGGCGTTGTACGCCTGCGGCACGATGCCGAGGTCGTTGACCTCGAAGAACGAGTGGAAGATCGGATGCGAGGCCTGCATCTCGTAGAAGCGGACGTCGGGCAGCACGCGCTTCATGTTGGCCTCGAAGGGATCCCAGCCCGGGCTGCCGAAGTCGCCGTACTGCTTGAAGTCGTCGACGATCACGAAGCCGCCCTTCTGCAGGTA
>DATFXR010000281.1:0-2401 GCA_035315685.1 Vicinamibacterales bacterium
AATTGGGACAGGTCAAGTTCACGTATCGCTCCTTCGCCAAGGATCATATGAAATGGTCGTGACGGACGCAATGCAAATCGGGCCAAAATCGCGGTATTTCGCCAGATCCGCGCCAATCTGTTAGATTTTTGCACGCATGACGACCTCGCCCGGCAATTATCAAATCCACAGCGAAGCGCGCGGTCCACACTGGATCGCATGGGTCAGCCGCGACGGCAGCGGCAAACCGGCGGGCGCGGTTGTGCTCGTCGCCGAAACCAGGGAGCTAGCTGAAGAGCGCGCGCGGCGCTGGGCTGAACAGTCGGCGTATTGACGGCCCCATCGCCGACAAAATTCTCCTCCGGCGGTCGCAAACGCCGACGTTCCGGTCAGATCAGGCCGGGATAGGTCACGTGTCCGCCCTCCACGCGCGCGAACGACGTGAGTGCATGCTGCGGCGCCGGCGCGGCAGAGATGATGTGGCGGACGTCGATGCCGCGCGCGACCAGCGCGTCAGCGATGAGTTGACGATGACAGTGCCACCACACGGCTTCCGCGCACATCACGACGGTCGGAACGGCGCTCCATTCGATCAGTTCGTCGAGCGCCTCTCGAAACGCCGGCGTCTGCATGTGATCGGCATAGCCGCGGAAGCTCTCGTGGCGCCAGGCGGTGTTCTGCGAGTCCTGGCGCGGCTTGCGCAGACCGCCGAGGCCGGCGAAATGGCGATACGCGATGGCCGCCGCCGGCAGGCTGCGCGACAGCGCCTCGCGCGCGAAGTGCGGATGGCGGCGCGATTTCGGCACGGTGCGGACATCGGCCAGCTGAGCGATCTCGTGCACGCGCAGCAGGGCGATGAACTGGTCGAGTGTGCGGGTCGAGTGTCCGATGGTGTACAGAGTCACCCTTGACGGTCGGTGAGTTCCGTGAAGCGCGCCCTCGTCGATGCCGGCAAGACTTCACCAAGACTCCCCGGCCCGGGGCGGAACGCACCGTCCTTCAGCGTCGCGGACAGATAGAGCCGATCGCGCGCGCGCGTCAGCGCCACGTACAATAGCCGTTTGGTCTCTTCGCGATCGCGCGCGCGCGCGTCTTCGTCGGCTTCGGATTGATAGTCGGCAATCGCGACCGATGCGTCGCCGCCAGCGTCCGACACGCGAATCGGCGCGCGGATCCCGCCTGTCCCGCGGCCGATGTTGACGAGGAAGACGATCGGGAACTCCAGCCCTTTGGCCGCGTGAACCGTCATCAGGCTCACCGCATCGACGGCATCGATCGCGGCGTTCGATTCGTCGCCGACCGCGAGGCGTTCGAGATGATCGGCGATGCGCGCGAGCGTCGCGTAACCGCGATTCTGGGCACGCCGGATCATCGCGCGCAGCTTCTTCAGGTTCTCGCGCGCCTGCCGGCGCCGTGATCCTCTCAACTCGTAGGCGTACGCCGTCTCGTGCAGCACCGCGTCGAGCAACTCGGACGGCGCAAGACGATCGACCCACGACAGCCACCGCGGTACGGCCGCTCGCAGCATCTCGAGCGCACGCCGATCTTCGGCGTCGAGGTTCAGCGTTGCCGAGTGCGGTGCCGCACTGAACAGCGCGTCGGCGCCGGCGGATCCAAGCGCGGCGACCGCGGTATCGGAGAGGCGCACGATGCGCGAGCGCAGCAGCGCCGCCGCGCGCAGGTTCGAGAGCGGATCGGCCAGATAGCGGAGGATCGCGACGGCGTCCTGCACCTCGTCGGCGTCGAAGAAGCCGAGGCCTTTGTAGACATAGGTCGGCACGCCGCGGCGGGCCAGCGCCGACTCGAAGTCGCGATGGCTGTCGCGCGATCGGAACAGAATCGCCACGTCCGCCGCCGCCGCCTCGCGGCGCACGCCGGTCGTCCGATCGCGGATCGTCGTGCCGGCAAGCAGGCGCACGATTTCGTCGGCGACCTCGTCGGCGGCCTCGCGGACCGTCGCCGCAGCCATGAATTGAACCCGATCATCGTCGGCGGGATCACGGTCCGGCTGAAGCCGGACACTACCGAGATCATGGGCACCGTCGGCGGGATCACGGTGATCAACCGGAAAGCGGTCGTCGTCTGTGTATCGGAATCCGTCTCGCCGCGGGGCCGCGGTCTCTTGCGCGATTTCGGTGAACAGATCGTTCACGAACGCGAGGATTGCCGGATCGGATCGGAAGCTGACCGTAATGGCCTGACGGGGCGAACCGTCCGGCCGCAGCGCCTGGATGAACGACGCCGCCTCGTCGATGATCGCGACATCCGCATCGCGGAACCCGTAGATCGACTGCTTGCGATCGCCGACGACGAAGATCGACGGCGCAATCGCATCGGCGGCCGCGCCAAACCCTTCGCCCCAGCTCTTGACGAGCTGCCGGACGAGCTCCCATTGCGCGCGACTGGTGTCCTGGAACTCATC
>DATFXR010000282.1:0-3550 GCA_035315685.1 Vicinamibacterales bacterium
CTTCGCACCCACTTCGCGTGACCGCCGGGGCTTGCGTCGAATTGTCACGTAATCGTAACATTGAGCGTTCGGCACACCAAGGCGTAGCATGAGTAAGAGCTCGACCATCACTGTCCGCGACAAGCCCGTCGAGCGCGTGGCGTCCGCGAACGCTGGCGGCCTGACGATCCACGGCGAGACGTTTGTCGTGCAGACCGATCAGCGCGTCGAAGTGATCGATCTCACCGGCCGTGTCATGGAGTTCGTCCGCCGCTTCAACATCAGCGAGGGACTCGTCAGCCTCTGGTCGATGCACACGACGTGCACGCTGTTCATCAACGAATACCAGGTCGCGCTGCTCACCGACATCAAGCGGTTTCTCGAGCAGATGGTCGCGCGCGATGCCGAGTACATGCACAACGACCCGAAGCTGTCCGACTGCGATCGGATGAACGCCGACTCGCACCTCCGTGCGATGCTGCTCGGTCACAACCTCACGCTTCAGATCAGCGGCGGCGAAGTCGTCCTCGGCCAGTGGCAGCGCGTGCTGATGGCGGAGCTCGACGGACCGCGCGCGCGCTCGCTGCGCGTGCAGATCTTCGGAATCTCCTGAGGCGCGGATGCGCCAGCGACTCGCCGCGGCCGGCCTTGCCGATCTCGCCGACAAGCTCGCGGCGGGTGTGCGCCTGGATCTCGCCGACGGCGTCCGCCTCTTCGACGCGCCCGATCTGCTCGCCCTCGGCTGGCTCGCGAACCGGGAGCGCGAGAAGCGCCACGGCGCAAAGACCTTCTACAACTACAACATCCGTCTCGAGGCGACCAACGTCTGCGTCGCCAGCTGCCTGTTCTGCTCGTTCGCGCGGCTGAAGCCGGGCGATCCTGGCGCCTACACCATGTCGCTCGAGCAAGCGTGGGACAAGCTGCGTCAACGCGCCCATCAGCCGCTCACCGAGATTCACGTGGTCAACGGCCTGCATCCGGATCTCCCGTGGGACTATTACACGGAGCTCCTGCGCGGCTTCAAACGCATCAAGCCGGGCATCCACCTGAAGTGCTTCACCGCGGTCGAGATCGCCTTCTTCGCCGATCTCTATGGCAAGACCGACGAGCAGGTGCTGCGCGAGTTGATCGACGCCGGCCTCGACTCGCTGCCTGGCGGCGGCGCGGAGATCTTCGCCGAGCGCGTGCGCAGGAAGATCGCCAACGACGTGAACAAGTGCGACGCCAACCGGTATCTCTCGATTCACCGGCTCGCGCATCGGCTCGGCATGCGCTCGAACGTCACGATGCTCTACGGCCACATCGAGACCAACCAAGAGCGCGTCGACCACATGCTGCGTGCTCGCGCCCTGCAGGACGAGACCGGCGGCTTCCAGGCGTTCATCCCGCTGGCGTTCCACCCGGACAACAACCAGATGCGCAAGCTGCCCGCGCCGACGGCGGCCGACTCCCTGCGCGTACATGCCGTGGCGCGGCTGATGTGCGACAACATTCCGCACGTCAAGGCGTTCTGGATCGCGACCGGCGTCGAGGTGGCGCAGACTTCGCTGTGGTTCGGCGTCGACGATCTCGACGGCACCGTACAGGAGGAGCGCATCTATCACATGGCGGGTGCGCGCACGCCGGAGGCGATGACCACGCGCCAGCTCGAGCGGCTCGTCCGGGCCGCCGGCCGCGACCCGGTCGAGCGCGACACCCTTTACAACGTCGTCCACGCGCACGCCTGAGGACTTGGCGCGAAGGGTCGCAGACGACGTGGCGCGATGGCTCGCAAACGACGTAGCGCGAAGGCTTTAGCCGAGCGTAGTCGGCGTGGCCCCTGGCCCCGGCACTGGAATTCCGCCCCGTCGCGTGGTGTTATATCAATAGTCATTGTCTATGCTGATTCCGGTTCTGACGGCGTACGAAAAAGAGCATCTCTCCGAGCGGCAACCGCTGCCCGAACTGTATCTCGGTCTCACTGACGAGGAGATGGACCAGCGGATCGCCGCGGCCCGGGAGCGGCTGGGACGCCGTCTCGTGATCCTCGGTCATCACTACCAGCGCGACGAGGTGATCAAGTTCGCCGATTACACCGGCGACTCGTACAAGCTGGCCGGCCAGGTCAGCAGGCATCCCGACGCCGAGTTCATCGTCTTCTGCGGCGTGCACTTCATGGCGGAGAGTGCGGACGTGCTCAGCGCGCCGCATCAGCAGGTGATTCTGCCGGACCTCGCGGCGGGCTGCTCGATGGCCGACATGGCCGAACCCGATCAGCTCGAGATGTGCTGGTCCGATCTCGAGCAGATGCTCGGCAGCAGCCTTCGTGCCCGGGCCGCTTCGGCCGGCCGTGCCGCGGAGGGCGTCGTTCCCGTCACCTACATCAACTCGTCAGCAGCGATCAAAGCGTTCGTCGGCGAACGTGGCGGCGTCGTCTGCACTTCGTCCAACGCCGCGGCCACGTTGAAGTGGGCATGGGAACGTGGCAACACGATTCTCTTCCTCCCTGATCAGCACCTCGGCCGCAACACTGCGTACAAGCTGGGCGTTCCGCTCGACGAGATGCTCGTGTGGGATCCGAACGAGATCTGGGGCGGTCTCGAGCCAGACGCAGTCAAGCGCGCACGGATGCTGTTGTGGAAGGGGCACTGTTCCGTGCACGCGCGCTTCACCGTCCGGCAGATCGAGAACATCCGCACGCAACATCCGGGCGTCGGCGTGATTGTCCATCCTGAAGTGCCATGGGACGTCATGCGGGCGGCGGACGATTCAGGATCGACCGAATACATCATCAGGACGGTCAAGGAAAGCCCGGCCGGATCGACCTGGGCCGTCGGTACCGAGATTCACCTCGTCAACCGCCTCGCGCGCGAGGTCGCGCCCGAGCGCACGGTCCTCTCGCTCGATCAGTTCGGGTGCCTCTGCTCGACGATGTTCCGCGTGTCGCCGAATCACCTCCTCTGGGTGCTCGAAGGTCTGGTTGATGGCGAGGTGCACAACCGGATAGTCGTACCTGATGCGCAGAAGCACTGGACGAAGGTCGCGCTCGATCGGATGCTCTCGATTTCCTGAGTTGGGTCTCTGCCGAGAAGCGGTTTCTGCAAATGCGCCTGTCGTGTTTCGGTACGGCGGCGATGAGAGCCTTCGTGTCGTGTTTCGGTAGCGCAGCCCTTCGGGGCTGCCCGCGCGGGTTGCCGACGCGTCTCCACTGAAGTACGATCCTCAGGTTCTGCCGGTCCGATCGACCGCTTAAGGAGGATCGCCCGATGGCTCATTCGCTCCCGCCGCTTCCATACCCATCCGACGCGCTCGAGCCGCACATCGACAAGCAGACGATGGAGATTCATCACGGGAAGCATCACAACGCATACGTCACCAACCTGAACGCCGCGCTGGAGAAGCATCCCGAACTGCAGTCGAAGAGTCCCGAGGATCTGATTCGCGGCATCAACAGCGTTCCCGAGGACATCCGGACGGCCGTGCGCAACAACGGCGGCGGCCATGTGAATCACACGATGTTCTGGCAGATCATGGGTCCGAAAGCCGGCGGGCAGCCGACGGGCGCAATTGCCGACGCCATCAACGCCGCGTT
>DATFXR010000283.1:0-2356 GCA_035315685.1 Vicinamibacterales bacterium
TCCTTCTCGCGATCGACCGCGCGCGCGAGCAGCAGCTGGCTGACGTTCACGCACGCGATCAGCAGCACCACGCCTACCGCGGCGAACAGCAGCAGCAGCGCGGGCCGCGACGAGCCGACGATCCCTTCCTGCGCCGGCTCGACTTCGAGCGTCCGTCCGCCCTGGGCGACGAAGCTCGCCGTCTGCGTCGCCTGGGGCCGGGCGTCGGCCGACGCGAGACGCCGCCGCAGCACTTCGACCTCCGCCCCCGCGCGTCCGATCGTGACGTCTGATCGGAGCCGCGCGATTGCGAGCATCACGGGTCCGGCAGCGCGCAGCCCGTTCGGCGTCGGAAACTGCGCCGTCGGGATGAACACATCGATGCCGCTGAGAAAGCCGTCGGCGGGCACGGTCTGCGGATCGAACGGCGGCGCCAGCACGCCAATCACGGTCAGCGGCGCGCCGTTCAGGTTCATCGTGGCGCCGATGGCGGCCGGATCGGAGTTGAAGCGGCGCTGCCAGGTCTGGTGCGCGAGCACGACGACCGGTTTGACGGTGCCGGGCGCGCTCTCCTCGTCGGCGAACAGACGGCCCCGCTCCGCCGTGAGACCGAGCACGTCGAAGAACGAGCCGGATACGAACGACCCGACCAGCCGCTGCGGCTCGTCGACGCCGGTGAGATTGACACTCTGCGGGTACCAGAGTCCGGCCGCCTCGAACGTATCCGTCTGCGCGCGGATTGCCTCGTACTCTTCGTACGACAGGAGGCCGCGCGGGTAGGCGTTCGTGCGGCCCCAGATCGACACGAGGCGATCGGCGTGCGGGTACTGCAATGGTCTCAGCAGCACCGCGTTGACGATGGTGAACATCGCGGTGTTCGCGCCGATGCCGAGGGCGAGCGTCACGATCGCCACGAGGGCAAACCCTGGCCGGCGCCGCCACAGGCGAAGCGCGTACCTGACGTCCTGCATCACCCTGTCGATCACAGTCGTCCCTTTCCGGCGCGGCGGTGACCGGTATCGGTCGCGGCCGCCGATCCATTCCGCGGGGGCATTGCCGAGCGTGTCGAACAGCGCGGCAAGCCGTGCGCGGATCGCCGACGCGCCCGCGCCTCGCCGCGCGCGCATGCGATCCTCGAGCGCATCCACGAGCGCGAGGCCGACGTCACGGCGGAACCACGGCGGATACAGGCCGACGAGCAGCCACGCGAGCCGGCGGTCCGCCTTCGCAACCCTGTCGGTTCCCGTTTGCGCGTCGCGGCGCTCAGGCACGGGACAGCAGCCTGTGGGCGCGCGCCACGGTGACAAGGCGTTCCAGACGCTCGGCTTCCGCCATCGCGACCTTGCGCCCGGCCGGCGTCAGCCGGTAGTAGCGGCGCCGTTCGTCGTCCAGATCGGCCGCCGGGCGCCGCGCCGACTCGACGACCCAGCCGTCCTTCAGCATGCGGTGCAGTGCGCGGTACAACGTGCCGGGCTCGAGCTGAATGTCGCCGTCGGTCACGGCCGCGACCTCCTGGAGGATGGCGTAGCCGTGCTTCTCTTCCGGCGCCAGCGCCAGCAGGATGTGGAACTCGACGCTCCGAATCGCCATATCGCTGCGTCGAGCCTATATGCGTGACGCATACATGTCAAGGGACTTCGCAGACATGGCTAACGGCTAATGGCTGATGGCAATAGTAACTGGCGGAATGGTCGGTGGGCCGTTGATGCTTGACCATCGACCGTAGCCATCAGCCATGTCGGGATTTCAGACGGGCATCTGGACCACCGTCTTCGCGCTGCGGTGGGTGGAGATCGTCTCCGGCAGCAGCTTCTTGCTGAGATACACCTTCGACTCCGCGTTGTCGCTCGCGTTGCGCTCGTACTTCACGACTTCGAAGCGGAGGTGGTCGAGCGTGCCGCGCATGTCGTAGAACTTGTTCTTCGTCTTCACCACGATCTCGTCGAAGCCCTGCTCGATCGCCCACAGTTCCTGCTGCTCGGTGAGCGCGCGGAAGAAGCCCTGGCCGCGCCAGTCGCGGCGGGTGCCGCCGATCCAGGTGTAGAGCACGCGTCGACCGTCGAACTGCACGTAATCGTGCAGCCGGTGCATCAGATCGACCAGCTTCGGCTCGGTTTCAGGATGTTTGATCTCGTGCGCGACCTTGAACGAGACCGGGACGACCGACCCGGGATCGTCGGGCAGCGGCGCCGTTGCGAGCAGGATGATGTGCGCCCGTCCTTCGAGCCGGCGGACGATCTCCGCGGCGGTCTTCTTGCGCGGGAACTCGCCGAAATACTCCTCGATGTACTGGATCTCGAGTGCCCCCTGCACGAGGTCATAATGCTGAATGTGGTAGTTCACAAAAACCGCCATTTTATATGATCTCGCGGCGCTC
>DATFXR010000284.1:0-2672 GCA_035315685.1 Vicinamibacterales bacterium
TCGCGCACTTCGTCGAGGGTGTCGCGGTCGCCCACCGCGTCGCGGATCTCCGCAGGCATGTTCTCGATGCGGCCGTACTGCTGCACCAGACGCAACGCCTTCTTCGGCCCGATGCCGCGGACGCCGCCGGTGAAGTCGGTGCCGACGAGGATGGCGAGGTCGACGAGCTGCTCGCGCGTGATCGTCCAACTGGCGAGCAGTGCCGCAAGATCGAGCAGCTCGGGAACGATCGGGCGGAACATGCCCTGACTCGGCAGAAACTCCTTTCCCGAGATCGTGAGGAACCGCACGAGTCGCGGGGTGCCGAAGAGCAGCGAGTCGTAGTCCTTGCTCGCGGCGGCCCACACGTCCGGCGACGTTGCCGCCATGTGCGCAGCCTGCGCCTCGGCCTCGGAGGGCGCCTGGACGGAGGGCAGCCCCATCAGCCGCAGCAACTCGCGCGCCTCCGCGACCATCTCCTTGGTCAACCGCGATGTCATCGTGGCCTTCGAGTACGCGCCGGCGAGATCGCCGCGCTCGAGTGCGACGGCGCGCTCGCGCTCGTAGCGTTCCCGGATCGCGCGCCGCTTGACGATCTCCGCGGCCTTCCGCGCCGGCGGGGCGCCGTCGAACACGAACACGAGCGCAAGCCCGTGCTCGGCGATGAGACGCGTGGTCCGATAGAAGAGCCCCGACAGATGCGACGTGATCCGCCCTGTCGAGTCGCGCAGCGGCGTGCCGTCGCGCAGGCGAATCAGCGCGAGGAACTGGTAGAGCTCGCCATTGCCGTCAACGGACAGCGTCCGACCGCGCAAACTGTCGAGCGCGATCGTCTCCTTCGTGATGATCGGCGTGAGGACAACACCCAATCCGACTCTCCCGATCGTCTCGTCTTTGTCCGCTGCTGCTGTCGTCTAAGGTCGGCTTCCGTCCGATCGAACGTTTTCGCACTCGCTTTTCCGGACCTGCGTTAGGATACGCGCCGGAGGCGCCCATGAAACCTGTCGTGGCCTGCCTGATTGCGCTGCTCGTTACGACTCCCGCGTTCGCCCAACCTCAGGCAGCGTCCGAAACCGGACATGGCCGCACGTTCTGGTCAGGCCTCGTTCTCGGCGCCGCCGGCGTCACGATGTCGGTGCTGGGCGTCACCGTCTACCGCGTCGACGACAGCAGTACCGGAAACGCCCCGGCGAACACCTACCAGGCCTGCGTCGCGCAGAAGGCGGATCCGATCTATGCCAGCAACAGCTGCGAGGCGCTGAAAGGCAAGAATCTCCCGCTGCTCTGGAGCGGTGTGGCGGTCGGCGCGCTCGGAGGGGTCCTGATGATCCACGGTTCGCGGACGAGCGCGGAAGTGACCGCGAACGGGTTCCGCGTCCGTCACACCATTCGGTTTTGATGAAACGGATCTGATCGCGAGGAGCAGCGTCATGAAGAATCGCGCGCGCGTTCGTCCGGTCGGAGCAGTCGTTCTGCTTGCGGTGATTGTCGGCATGCCGTCGGTCGCCTTCGCACAGCGCACGACGACCGGCACCGTGATCGGAAAGATCGTCGACACCAGCGGCGCCGTGCTGCCAGGCGTGAGCGTACAGCTGACGAGTCCCGACGCGCTCGGCCAATTCTCGGGCGTCACGGATGGTCAGGGGGTGTACCGCGTCACGAACCTGCCGCCGGGCGACTACGAGATTCGTGCGGAGCTCTCCGGGTTCGGTACGGTGATTCGCAAAGCGCCGGTGCGGCTCAACGGCGTGACCGAGGTCGACTTCACCCTGTCGGTCGGGACGGTGGCTGAAACGGTGAACGTCACGGCTGAATCGCCGATCGTCGATCCCGAGCGCGCCGGGCTCTCGGTGAACATCAACAACCAGGCGCTCACGACCGTGCCAGTGACGACGAACCGCCGTTTCCAGGACGCATGGCTCGTCGTGCCCGGCGTAGCCGTCAACCCGGCGACGCAGGAGCTTACCGGGTCGGAGCGCCGCACCAGCCTCGACGGCGCCGACGTGACCGATCCGTACGGCGGCGACATCTTCGCGGTCAATCTCAACTACGACGCGATTCAGGATGTGGAAGTGAAGGCGCTCGGCGCCGAAGCGTCCGACGGATCGAGCATGGTCGGCCAGTACATGAACATCGTCACGAAGAGCGGCGGGAACGAATTCCACGGGTCGGCCGCACTCTTCATCATCCCGCAGAGCTTCAACGGCTCGAATGTCGAAGGGATTCCGGCGAACCGGCGCGAAGACTATCAGCCCGACCTCACGCTTGGCGGCCCGATCAAGCGCGACCGGGTCTGGTTCTTCACCGCCTACCGCCGGGTGCAGACCGATCAGACGTTCAACAACGCCGTGGCGCCGGTTCAGCGTCGCGGCAACCTGTGGTTCGCCAAGGTCACCACGCAGGTGCGCAACGATCACCGCCTGCAGGTGAGTTTCCAGTACGACCGCACGGTGCAGGCGAACGCCGTCTTCCGCGGCACCGTCGCACCGGGCCGGAATCTTGGCGTGCTGACCAGCGCCACAACGACGCCGGCTGGTGCTCTGAGCACGGCAACGCCGCAGATTGTCGCCGCCTCGGCGCTCGGCACGCTGGTGAAGGGCGGTCCGCTGGCGAGCTTCAACTACAACTGGGTGGTCAGCTCGACGAAGGTGGTGCAGTTCGTCGGCAGCTTCATGGTGAACAAGCCGAACGAT
>DATFXR010000285.1:0-6120 GCA_035315685.1 Vicinamibacterales bacterium
GGCGAATCGGTGTTCCGCAGCTCGTTTTTCCGCGCCGGCTACGAACTCTTCTACACGCCGGTGCCGGCCGACGAGAAGCGCGCCGCGAAAACGTTGATCGACGTCGGGTTCGATCGGCTCGGCGACGGGCTCGGCGGCGGACTGGTCCGGGCGGTCGCGCTCGTTGCGCCGGCCTGGCAGGTCTCCACGCTGCTCTGGTTCGCGATTGTCTGCTCGGCGGGCGCGCTCGCCGCCGCGTGCCGGCTGAAGCGCGGCTACCTCGGTACGCTCGAGCACAGCCTCGTCGATCTGTCGAGGCGCGATGGCCGGCTCGATCGCATCGATGCGACCACCACTGCGAACACCATTCGACCATCGCGCATGCGGCGGCCGGAGCTCATCGCACCGCCGGACGGTCAGATCGACGTGGTCCCGATCCGCAAGACCATCGATCCGGCAACTCTCGACGCCGACCTGCGCGACGCCCTCAGCCTGCGCTCGCGCAAACGCGCGCGCGTCGTCGACGTGCTGTCGAGAGAAGACGGCCTCGCGCCTGCGCTGGTCCCTCACGCGATCACGTTGCTCGCCTGGGATCAGGTGGCCGACCACGCACTCTTCGCGTTACGAAAGGTCGCAGAGGACCATGTCGGCCAGCTCGTCGATGCGCTGCTCGATCCGAACCAGGACTTCGCGATCAGGCGTCGCCTCGCGCGAGTGTTCTCGGTGTGCGTCTCGCAGCGCGCGGCGACCGGGCTGATGTTCGGTCTCGACGATCCGCGGTTCGACGTCAGATATCAGTCGGCGCGATCACTGGCCGCGATCATCGAGAAGAACCCGCGCGTGCAGATCAACCGGGACGGCATCTTCGCGGTCGTGCTTCGCGAGGTCGCTGTCGGACGCGGCGTCTGGGAAAGCCGCCGGCTGCTCGACGGCGTGGACGCCGCCGACGCGCACTCGACGCTCGACGAGTTCGTCCGGACGCGCGCGGGCGAGAGCCTCGCGCACGTCTTCACTCTGCTGTCGCTGGTGCTCCCGCGCGAACCGTTGCAGATCGCGTTCCGCAGCCTGCACACCGACAACGAGCAGCTGCAGGGAACGGCGCTCGAATATCTCGACAGCGTCCTGCCCGGCGCAATCCGTCAGCGCCTGTGGCCGTTCATCGAGAGGCGGCCGATGCGCCGGCCGGCGCGACCGCGCGACGAAGTGATGGCCGAACTGCTGCGATCGAATCACTCGATCATGTTGAATCTCGAGGAGCTGCGCCGCCCGCAGCTCCTCGCCGGCGCAGGGGCGTCGTAACCGATGCCGACCACCAGATTCGTTGCACCGCGATTCGAGACTCCGGCGCCGGCAGCGGGCGCGCGCACGACACCGCCGCTTCCACACACGCTGGTGTCCGAACACGTCAACCGGCTGGCCGTGTGCGCGGTGATCGGTGCGGGCCTGTGGAGCTACGGTCTGGCGATGGACACGATCGTCCGTCCGCTGACTGTCGGCTTCGCGATTCCAGTGCCGAGCGTGGCGGTCGAGATCGCCTCGATCGCGCTCTCGCTGCTGATGTTCTCCTATGTGCGGTTCACGTCCCACGGGGCCGAGCGAAAGGCCGACGCCGGGCTCGCGTACATCGTGCTGAACGCCACCGCGGTGTCGATCATCAACGCGACAACCGGATTCGCGGCGCAGCATGGCAGCTCGTCGGTCGCGCTCTCGTGGAACACCGTCGTGATTCTCGTCTCGGCAATGGTCGTCCCGGCCACACCTCGCAAGATGCTGGCCGCTGCCCTCGTCTCCGCCTGCATGGACCCGATCGCCGCGTGGATTGCCTACCTCCATGGCGCGGCGGTCGCGTCGCTCGGGAATACGCTCGTGCTCTACATGCCGAACGTCGCCTGCGCGGTCGTTGCCGCGCTGCCCGCGCACGTGCTGCACCGTCTCGGCGGCCGGCTGCGCCAGGCGCAGGAGATGGGCAGTTATCAGCTCGTGGAACTGCTTGGACGCGGCGGGATGGGCGAGGTCTGGCGCGCGCAGCATCGGTTCCTCGCTCGCGACGCGGCAATCAAGTTGATTCGTCCCGAGCTCGTCGGCGCGGGAAGCGATCGGGATACGTTCGCGATGCTCCGGCGGTTCGAACGCGAGGCGCAGGCCACGGCCTCGTTGAGCTCGCCGCACACGATCCAGGTGTTCGACTTCGGCGCGACGGCCGATCACTCCTTCTATTACGTGATGGAGCTCCTCGAGGGGCGCGATCTGCAGGCGCTGGTCCGTGAGTTCGGTCCCGTGCCGGCCGGACGCGCCCTCCATCTGCTCCGGCAGATCTGTCATTCGCTCGCCGAGGCGCACAGCCGCGGCCTCGTGCACGGCGATGTCACGCCGTCGAACATCTACGCCTGCCGCATGGGCCTCGATTACGACTTCGTCAAGGTGCTCGATTTCGGCCTGGTGAAGTCGCGCGCGCCCCGATCGTTCGACTCGCAGTCACGCATTCACACGGTGACCGGTACGCCCGCGTTCATGGCGCCCGAGATCGTGCTCGGCGCTGACGTCGATCAGCCCGCGGACGTGTACGCGATCGGCTGCGTGGCGTACTACCTGCTGACAGGGCAGGCGGTGTTCGACGGCGACACGCCGTCGGCGCTCTTCGCGCAGCACCTGCAGGCGCGGCCGATCCCGCCGTCGCGGCGGACCGAGCTGCCGATTTCGCGGGAGGTCGACGCGCTCGTGCTCGCCTGCCTGGCCAAGGATCCCCGCCGGCGCCCGCAGGATGCGGCAGCGGTGCTCGAGATGCTGTCGCACTGCCAGGCGCACGAGCAGTGGGACAACACGCTCGCCAGGATCTGGTGGGAGCGCCACCTGGTCGAGCTGACCGCTCCCCGCGTCGCTCCCGACGATCTGAGCCTCGAACCCGCGATCGCGTAACGGGTCCGGCTGAAGGCGGACACTACAGCCGTGGCTCGGGGCTGGGGCTAGCCCCTGAGCCTCGGAGCGCGCGCACCCGTAGTGTCCGGCTTCAGCCGGACCGTGATCCCGACCCGTCCCCCCGACTTCCCAACCTCCAGTCGCATATCTCTGCGGAGTTTTCGCTCGGACGTCGCGTTAACCGGCGAGGAGACGCGTGATGCCTGAGAAGTCCCGGCTGGATCGTGCGCTGGCGGTATTCGCCGACGTCCGCGCCGGCGAAGGAACGACGGCGGTCCTGATGCTCGTCAACATTTTTCTACTACTCATCTGCTACTCGGTGATCAAGACCGTCCGCGAGCCGCTGATCCTGCTCGGCGGCGGCGCCGAAGTCCGTTCGTACGCCGCGGCCGGTCAGGCCCTCCTGCTGATGGCATTCGTGCCGGCCTACAGCTGGTTCGCGTCGCACGTGAATCGGGTGAAGCTCCTGGTCGGCGTCACGCTGTTCTTCGTCGTCTGCATCGAGCTGTTCGCCGTGGCGGTCGCGGCAAGAATGCCGTACGTCGGGGTGGCATTCTTCATCTGGGTCGGCATCTTCAACATGTCGCTGGTCGCGCAGTTCTGGTCGTTCGCCAACGACATCTACAGCCAGGACGCCGGCAACCGGCTGTTTCCGATCATCGTGATGGGGATGACGGCCGGCGCGCCGCTCGGATCGCTCGTGTCGGGGCGGCTGTTTCACGCGGGCGTCAATCCCCAGAGCATCCTGCAGATCTCGGCGCTGCTGCTGTCGGTGAGCGTCGCGCTGTACCTCTGGATCAACCGCCGCGATCGGACGGCCCACGCCGCACCGCAGGCACCGATGTCGTCAGCGGGCGCCTTCCGCCTCGTGCTCACCAGCCCGTATCTGCGGATGGTCGCTGCATTGATCGTGCTGCTCAACGTCGTGAACAGCACCGGTGAGTATCTGATCTCGCGGCTGCTGACCGCGCACGTCAGCGAACTCGCCGCGCTCGATCCCGGGTTCAACCGCCAGGCCTTCATCGGCGCGTACGCCGGCGACTACCAATTCTGGGGCAACGTGGCGACGTTCCTGTTGCAGGCGTTCGTCGCGTCACGCCTGGTCAAACGCCGCGGGCTCGCCGGCGCACTGCTCGCGCTTCCGCTCATCGCGCTCGGCGGCTACTCGATCATCGCCGCCGGCGTCGGGATCGGTGTCACGCGCTGGATCAAGACGGTCGAAAACGCAACCGACTACTCGATCATGAACACGGCGCGCCAGATGCTCTGGCTGCCGACCACGCGCGAAGAGAAGTACAAGGCCAAGCAGGCGATCGACACCTTCTTCGTTCGCGGCGGCGATGTAGTCTCGGCCGGCGCGGTCTACGCCGGCACTACCCTCCTGCACCTGTCTGTCGCGCAGTTCGCCGGCGTCAACATCGTGATGACGGCGATCTGGCTCGCGATTGCCGTGCGCCTCGCGCGTCCGACGTGGCACATCGCGCGGCCGCAGCCACGCCGTCTCGCGGCGGCCGCAGCGGTTGCGATCCTCGCCGCAGCGGCTCCCGCCTCGGCGCAGGATTCGCGCGAAACAGAGCTGGCGGCGGCGCGTGCGGAGAAGGCGACGCGCCTGCACGAGTACGAGCCGACGTCGCTCGAACGCAAGATTCTGATGGCCGAAAACCTGTTCACGACCGAGAAGACGTTCTACCCGTACATCGGCAGTGTCTACGAGGGCGGCGGCATGGGCGTCGGCCCGGGCTACCGGACGCGCTTCGCCGACAGCGGCACGTTCGGCGCGCACGCCGCACTGTCGGTGATGAACTTCAAGACCGTCGACGCGCAGCTGCGGCTGCCAGATCTCGCCAAGGGCCGCCTGACGATCACGGCGAACGGCAACTGGCTCGACGCGCCGTCGATGCCGTTCTACGGCGTCGGCAACGACTCGAGCGATACCCGCCGCGACTACGCCTACCGCACGACGACGGTCGGCGCGTCGGCGCGGCTGCAGGCGGCGCCGTTCGTCGCAGTCGGCGGCGGCATGGACCTGCTGGCAATCAATTCGACCGACATCAGCCCGACCTACCGGCGCGACCGGCTGTTCGCGGAGTTCGATTGGCGGACGTCGCCGTTGTACACGCGAAAGGGCGGCCTCTACCGCGTCGACTGGTCGGACTACCACGACACGAGCGCCGGTGGCCGCAACAGTTTCCGCCGCCTCGACGCAGAAGTCGATCAGTTCGTGCCGCTGCTGCGCGAGAACTGGGTGATCGCCCTCCGCGCCGCGGCGTCGACGACCGACACGCCGGACGGGAGCTACGTGCCGTATTACCTGATGCCGGCGCTCGGCGGCAGCCACTCCCTGCGCGGCTACTCGTCGTGGCGCTTCCGCGATCGCAATCGACTGCTGCTGAGCGGTGAGTACCGCTGGACCGCAGGTCCGTTCGTCGACATGGCCGTGTTCGTCGACGCCGGCAAGGTGGCCGACACGGTCAGCGGCCTCGACCTGCACGACCTGAAGACATCGCACGGCATCGGCCTCACGCTGCACACGTTCGATCGAACCGTGACCCGCATCGAGGTGGCGCGCACCAGCGACGGGATGGGCGTGTCGTTCTCGTTCAGCCCCAGCTTCTGAAACGGATTGACATCATGCATACCGCAACCACTCGCACGGTCATGAACGCCGCCAGGCGGTCGCGCATCGCCGCCGCCGTCGCCGGGACCGTGGCCCTCGCCGCCGCGCTCACCATCGCGACGTCCGCCGCGTCGCCGCGCTACTACGACGATGATCCGATCTGGGAGGATCGTGATACGCAGGACGCGTCGGGGATGAAGCCGCTCGAGGTCGACCTGCTCGTCGATCTGACGACCAACCTGCTTCAGCGCAGCGCGATCGGTGCTGGCCGGGCCCGGAACGTGAACACCGTGGACGAAGTACCCGACTCGAGCTGGTTCACGAACCGCGCCGGCGCGCGGCCGCTGACGCCGGACGATGTGTTCAAAGGACCGGACACGACGGCCGGTCCGCCGCCAGGCAGGTGGACGATCACGTCGTCGAAGAGCGACGGCGTGACGCCGGGGTTCACCATCAAGGACGCGAAAGGCCAGCTGTGGTTCCTGAAATTCGATCCGCCCGGCTTTCGCGGGATGGCGACCGGGACCGAGGTCGCAGTGACGAAGCTGGTGTGGGCGCTCGGGTATCACGTGCCGGAGAACCACATCGCCTACATGCGCCGCGAGCAG
>DATFXR010000286.1:0-4355 GCA_035315685.1 Vicinamibacterales bacterium
GCCTTGTACTGCGTCATGTCGCACTTGAGCGCCTGGGCAAATGCCGACGAGGTCATCGCAACCGACAGCAAAAGGCTCGATAGCAACGCTCTCATTCCGTCCCTCCTGCTCATGCCGTTTGATGACAATACAGGTGTCAACGACGGCGCCGTCGAGTTCATCGAAGTGGCGAGCGGATACTGCGCACGCATTATTACAGGGCGTGGCCTCGGATTTGTCGGAAGTTGTCGCGGCTCGGCCGCGAAGGCGAGCCGCCGTGAAGATCGAAGAAAAACGGGGGCTTCATGACACTGGTCGTCAACGTGCGGCGGAGCTTTTCTGCGAGCGGCGCAACCGGCCGACTCGTCACGGGACTTCTGCTGGCCGGCGTGGCCGCCGCTGCGCAATCGCAGCCGTCAGGGCCGTCACGCGCGCCGCGCTTCCGAATCGAGGAAGCGACCATCGCCGACGTGCACCGCGCCATTCAGCAGGGACAGACCACCTGCCGAGCGATCGTCGAGTCGTACATCGAGCGCGCGCGCGCGTACAACGGCACCTGCACGCAGCTGGTGACCCGCGACGGCAAGCCGGTCCCCGCCGCGGCCGGGCCGGTGCGCACCGGCTCGCGCGTGTCCTTCCCGACGTCGACGCTGGCGATCGCGTCCGTGCTGCCGAAGTTCGAGGATTACGCGGGCACGCCGATCGACTTCGGCCGCCTCGAAGCGACGATCTCCGATCCGACGGTGCAGCAGCAGTACGGGATGGTCGCCGGCCTCTCGAACGCCGGTCAGATCAATGCCCTCAGCACACTGAACATCCGCGGCGAGCGATCGGTATCGTGCAAGGCCGAATGCGATCGGGCGCCCTCCGCGGGTCCGCTTCCGGCGAGCTGCCCCGCGTCCTGCGATACGTTTCGACGCCAGCCCGACGCGCTCGAGCGCGCGACGGAGCTCGACAGCCGCTACGGACGACATCCCGATCTGCAGGCGATGCCGATGTACTGCGTCGCGTTCTCGTTCAAGGACGTCTACGACACCAGGGACATGCGCTCGACGGGCGGCGCCGACGTCAACTACGCGATGGACGCGCCGCCGCAGGATGCAACGGTCGTCGCCGAACTCCGCGCGAAGGGCGCCATCATCTACGCCAAGGCGAACCTCGACGAGTACAACGCTGGCAGCGGCGATCCCGGCGGTGCGGCGCGCGCGACGGCCCGCGGTTACGGCGCCGGGGCGCGAAGCACGTGGGGCGGCGCCGCCTGCAATCCGTACGACACGGCTCGCGAGACCGGCGGCTCGAGCTCCGGATCGGCCGCAGGTGTCGCGGCGAATCTGGTGCACTGTTCCATCTGTGAGGAGACCGGCGGATCGTGCCGGCAGCCGGCGTGGCGCAACGACATCGTCGCGCTGGTGACGACCAAGGGACTGATCCCCTACGGCGGCGCGATTGGCGCCGATCCGTACTTGGATCGCGCGGGTATTCAATGCCGTACGGTGAACGACGCGGCAAAGGTCCTCGACGCGCTCAAGGACCCGCAACGCGGCTACTTCGACCCGCGCGATATCTACACCGCGCTTCCGAAGGGTCTGATCTCGCAGCAGCCGTACTCGTCGTACGCCGCCGTGACGCCGAATGGCGCGAGGTCGAGGAAACCGCTGGCCGGGCTGCGCATCGGAATCGTCCGCGAGTACATGGTCAAGCACGCGGCCAACGACCGGGCGATGAGCGACCTCGTCAACGTGGAAATCACCAGAGTCCTGCGCGACGAGCTCGGCGCGGAGCTCGACGAGTCGGTCGACCCGATGTATCCCGATGACCCGTCGATTCCGAATATGGGGTACTCCTTCCAACAGGCGCTCGCGGAGATCCTGCCGCTGCACGCTCCCGAGTACATGCGGTCGTTCGCCGTGCCCGACTACGACGTCACGACACGCGATTACATGGTCAAGGCGGCCGAGGGGCTCGCGCCGTGGCCCGACAGGCTCAACATGCGCAGGGCGAACGAGCCGGGCGCAGCGGCCAGCTTCGGCTACGACCTCGCGCAGTACCTGCTGCAGCGCGGCGATGCGCGGGTGAAAGACTGGGCCACGCTGAACGCCAATGCGAAGTACCACAGCGCGACACGCGTCGCCGCGATGAAGAACTGGGAGAACAAGGTCGATCTCACCTCCGCGGGCATGACCCAGAACATCAAGATGCGCGAGATCCTCCGTCTCGTGGTCATGAAAGTGATGCGGCAGAACAATCTCGACGTCCTCGTCAACCCGACGACGACAATTCCCCCGACGCGAATTGGCTTTGCCGGCCAGCCTCAGGTCAACAGCCGCCCGACAGGACGTTTTCCGACGAGCGCGAACATCGGCGTGCCAGAGATCACGGTGCCCGCCGGATTCAACACCGTCGTCTACGAACCGCGCTTCGAGCTCAACGCGGCGAAAGACGGTTATGTGGCGGTCGCGAACGAGGACACGCCCTCGACTTTGCCGTTCCCGATGCCGGTCGGGATGTCGTTCTGGGCCGGTCCGGGCGACGAAGGCGTGGTTCTCAAGGCGGCGGCGGCCTACGAAGCAGCAACGCGACGCCGCAAAGAACCGCAGGCGTTCGGGGCGGTCCGCGCCCGCGGCACGCGTTGACGGCACCCGGGCCCGCGGATTCTGATCGGGCCAGCGCCGCCCGTTGTGGTTGTATATGAGTCCTCCGATGATGGCCGACGCGCCGTTCAGCCCCCTGGGTGCGCTCCCGGACCGGCGCCTCACCGCCGAGTACGTGGCGGCCCGTGCGCTGCTCGACGCGGCAACGCTCGAAGAAGCGGCGCCCAAGATTCTCGCTGCCATCTGCGGCACGCTCGGCTGGGAACACGGATGCATCTGGACGATCGATCGCGAGATCGACGCGCTGCGGTGCGCCCACATCTTCAACGCACCGTCCGCTCAATTTCCCGAGTTCGACGCGCTCAGCCGCGCCGCCACGTTCGAGCGCGGCGTCGGCCTTCCGGGCCGTGTGTGGACCACCGGCCAGCCGGCGTGGATTCGAGATGTCGTCGACGATCCGAACTTCCCACGCGCAGCGGCAGCCGGGCACGATGGCCTGCACGCGGCTGTCGGGTTTCCGGTTCTGCTGCGTGGCGAAGTGATCTACGTGCTGGAGTTCTTCAGCTGCGACATCCGCGACCCCGACGACGAGCTGCTGACGACGCTGAGGACGGTGGGGCAGCAGATTGGCATGTTCATCGATCGGCGGCGCGCGCAGGACGAGCTGGATCGATTCTTCGCGCTCTCGCTCGATATGCTCTGCGTGGCCGGCTTCGACGGCTATTTCACCCGTGTCAATCCGATGTGGGCGCGCACGCTCGGGTACACCGAGGCCGAACTGCTGTCGCGTCCCTACATGGAACTCGTGCATCCGGCGGATCGCGAGGCGACGCTCCAGGCGGCCGGCAAGCTGGCCAAGGGCGAGGAGCTCGTCTATTTCGAGAATCGCTACCTGCACAAAGACGGGACGCTCCGCTGGCTGCTGTGGGCGGCGACGCCCGTTCCGGAACTGCAGGTCATCTACGCCGCCGCACGCGATATCACGCAGCGCAAGGCGACTGAGGAGACGCTCGAGAACCAGGCGCGCGACCTGCGGGCGACGCACCGCGAGCTCGAAGACCATGCGGCGCGCCTCGCCCATCTCGTCAAGGAACTGGAAATCGCCAAGCGGCGAGCCGAAGAGGCCACCGAAGCGAAGAGCGCGTTCCTCGCGAACATGAGCCACGAAATCCGCACGCCGCTCAACGCCATTCTCGGGATGAACGCCCTGGCGTTGAAAACGCGGCTCACGTCCGAACAGCGCGAGTATCTCACCACCGTCAGGTCGTCGGCGGAGTCGCTCCTCGCCATCGTCAACGACGTCCTCGACTTCTCGAAGATCGAAGCGCGGAAGCTGGATCTGGAGCGCAGCGAATTCGACGTGCGCGAGACGGTCGGGAACGCGGCAAAGCTGCTGGCGCTGCGCGCGGCGGAAAAAGGACTCGAGCTCGCCTGCCACATCGCTCCCGATGTTCCCGAGTCGCTGCTCGGCGATGCGGGGCGCGTCCGCCAGGTGGTCCTGAACGTCGTCGGAAACGCGGTCAAGTTCACCACGACGGGTGAAGTCGTCGTGGCCGTGACGGTCGAGGCGAGCGGATCGCAGACCATTACGCTGCATTTCGCCGTAACCGATACCGGCATCGGCATTCCACCCGAGAAGCAGCGACAGATCTTCCAGGCCTTCACGCAGGCGGACGCGTCCACCACGCGGCGATATGGCGGAACGGGGCTTGGCCTGGCAATCGCGCAGCGGCTCGTCGAACTGATGAACGGCCGCATCTGGGTCGACAGCGACGTCGGCCGCGG
>DATFXR010000287.1:0-4673 GCA_035315685.1 Vicinamibacterales bacterium
ACTCGAGGTTGTAGGCGCGCGCGAACCAGCCTTCCAGCACCGCCGGATCAGTGAGCGTCGTGCTGGCGACGTTGCGGCCGAAGCTCGGCGTCGACGCCGACGGCGACAGCTCGTTGAGTTGGAGGTTGCCGTTGGCGTCGAACGGCGAACCGTTGGCATCGAGATCGCGCCACGGGCGCGCGTCGCTCAGGCCGACCGTCGTCTCGGGGTTGTTGTTGTCGGTGATGCTGCCGGCAGCCAGGCCGACGCCGTTGACGTAGCGCGCGATGCTCGCCTTGACCGCGGTCCGGCCGTTGCCGAACAGGTCGTAGGAGATGCCGAGACGCGGATTGAGGTCCTTCCAGTTCGCGACCCGGCCGACGCAGTTCGCGTTCAGGTTGTTCTTCCCGTCAGGGCAGTTGTCATAGGTTACTGCCTGATTGAAGCTGCCGGCCGGCAGGGTTTCCGGATCGGCCGCGCTGATGAACCAGTCCCATCGGAGGCCGGCGTTGATCGTCGCGCGGTTGATCGTCCACTTGTCCTGGACGAACACGCCGCTGTCGTTCTTGATCGAGTTCCTGCGGTCGGTCGGAATGCGCAGCGTCACACTCACCGGATTCAGGTTGCCGTTCGGCAGCAACCCGTTGTAGGTGACCGGCTGGATGTCGCGCGTGTACTGCTGCGTGAGCCGCCATTTCGCCTGGCTGATCGAGGCGCCCATGCGCAGCGAGTGCGAGCCGGTGACATACGAGGCGGCAAACTGCTCGGTGAACAGCTTCGAGAAGTGGTCGGCTGGGTTGTTCCACGCCGCGGCGTTGACGTTGGTCGATTGATCGAGCAGCGTTACCAGCGGCGGCGTGGCCGCGAACACTTCAGGCTGATAATTCTCCTGGTACTCCTGGTCGTAAACCGCGAAGCCGGCGTCGAACAGCAGCTTGTTGGTGTGCGTGCGCGTCCACTTCGAGACCGAGACGAAGCTGGTTGGCGTCGCCTGAATCGCCGACGCATCCGGCGGAATGTTGGCGGCGATGCCCCAGTGGTTGCGGACCTTGTCCTGCTCGTCGTGGTAGTACGACAGCTTGTCCTTGCTGGTCACCTGCGCGGACACGCGCCCGGCGATGCTGCGGATGTGCCCGTCGTCGATGCCCTGCCGCGTCAGATCCGGCACGTAGCGGTACGGCGACGGGTCGGCGTCGAAATAGCTGTTCGGCGTTGTCTTGTTGACGCCCCAGTAGCGGAACGTCGCGTAGAACCAGACCTTGTCCTGCATGATCGGGCCGCCGACGCCGGGATTGAAGTCCCAGATCTTGTCGATTACGCTGACGTTGGTGAGCTTGTTGTTCGGGTTGTAGGTCAGGTCGCCGGCGAGCTCGGTTCGGGTGCACGGCTGGCCGACGCCCGGCGAATTGCAATTGTCCGAGGCCCACGAGCTCGGCGCGTAGTTGCCGAAGACGACACCGTGGAAGCTGTTGCCGCCGTCCTTCGGCACCATGTTGACGCGCATGCCGCCCTGGCCCATCTCGGCGGAATCGGCGCCGGTGACGTAGCTGATCTCCTGGAAGCTCTGGTCGTTCCAGTACACGCCGCTATAGGCGCCGTTGGCGCACAGGTTGTTGAGGCGCATCCCCTCGACGGTCTGCACCGTGTCCGGCGATCCGCGGTACTGGAGCGGCGACTGCTGCAGGTTGCCGGACCCGCCGACGTCACGCGACAACGCGCCGCCGCCACCCACCGAGATCGCGGTGCCGGGAATCATGATGCCGACCGCCTGGATGTTGCGGCCGGTCGGAATCGAGTCGAGTACGTCGCGGGTCATGACCGTGCGTGTCGTGATGTTCTGCACGTCGACGACCGGTGACTCGGCCGAGACGGTGATCGTTTCCTCGAGCGCGCCGACTTTCATGTCCGCATTGATCGTCGCCGTGAAGTCTGACGTGAGCTCTACGCCTTCACGCTTGACGACGCTGAAACCGGGCAACGTGAAGGTGACGGTATAGGTGCCGGGCCGCAAGGCCTCGATCTTGAACTGCCCGCTGCCGTCGGTGACCGCCGATCGAACCTTCTCGATCAGCGCCGGACTCGACGCTTCGACGGTCACGCCGGGCAGCACGGCGCCGGACGTGTCCTTGACGGTCCCCGCGACGGCACTGGTCTGTGCCGCCGCGACCACCGGCAGGAGCAGGAGCAGGATTGCTCCGAAAAAGGTACGTGCAAACGTGCGCATGCCTTCATTCCCTCCTAAATTCGACGGACGAACGAAAAAAGGTCTGCGGACATTGTGCAGCAGTCGTGCCGCACAATTGTCGGGTTTCTCGCCCGTTTTCGACCGATTTTTTCCAGCACGGGCGGCGCGAGTTCAAAAGTTCGTATTCGAGTTCAGGTTTCGTAATATGGCTGGGCGTCCCGACCTACCGGTCGGTCGGTAAGTCTGCCGATAATCCGGGCATAATGGCCGCCCGGATGGCATCTCAGCGACAGGCGGCGAATGGTCCCGACCCGAGGCGCGCAGCGATGTACCGTACGGTCGCGTTGATCTTCCGCGACCGCGGCTTCGACGCGACCTCGGTCAGCGACGTCGCGCGCGCGCTCGGACTCACCAAGGCAGGTCTCTACCATCATTTCGAGAGCAAGGAATCGCTGCTCTACGAAATCATCATGTTCGGCCTGGACAAGGTCCGGGACGAAGTGCTCGTGCCGGTGCGGGCGATCCGCGATCCCGAGGAACGCCTGCGGCAGCTGATCCTGCGGCACGCGCGCATCATCACCCGCGGCCAGGGTGCCGTCGCCCATCTCGGCGACGAAATGCGCGCGCTTCCTCCTGCCGCGCGCAAGCAGATCGAGCAGCGCATGCGCGTGTATTTCGATCTCGTCCGCGACACGCTCGGCGAATTGCAGGCTGCCGGCCGTCTTCGAACGGTCGATCGTACGGTCGCGACGTTCAGCCTGATCGGCATGGTCCTCTGGTTGCCTCGCTGGTTCAGGCGGGACGGACGGCTGAATCAGGATCAGGTGGCCGAGCACCTCGCGAACATCGCGCTCGGCGGGCTGATCCGCCGCCGGCGCACCCGCTCGCCTCAGCGCCGGCGCGCGAAAGTCCGGACGTAGTTCACGACGTTCCAGATCTCGTTGTCGCTCATGCGCTGCGCGTAGCCCTCCATGTCGGGCGAGTTCGGAATGCCGTTGCGGATCACGACGAACATCTCGCCGTCGCTCGATCCGTAGTCCCACTTGTCGTCGGAGAGGTCACCGGGAGGCACCGGCCCGGTCGCACCCGTGCCGTCGCCGAGACCCTCGGGACCGTGGCAGCGGATGCACAGCCGGGTGTAGCTGCGCTTGCCCGCGGCAAGCGACTCCTCGTTCGCCGGAACCGGGTTCTTCAGCTTCGCCGCCTCAGGGTTTCCACCCTTTGTCGGCGTGGTCGACTGTCCCGCTGCAAGACTCACGACGAGAAAGCAACCGCAGAGCACGCAGAGCACGCAGAGTTTCTTATTTGTACAAGAGAACTCCGCGATCTCTGCGTTCTCTGCGGTTGCTTTTCTGCCGCGCATCGCTACGCGATGCCTCCCATACAGAGGTACTTGACCTCGAGGAACTCCTCGATGCCGTATTTCGATCCTTCACGGCCGAGGCCCGACTCCTTCACGCCGCCAAACGGCGCCACTTCGGTCGAAATGATTCCGGTGTTGATGCCGACGATGCCGTACTCGAGCGCTTCGGCGACCCGCCAGATGCGGCCGATGTCGCGGCCATAGAAGTACGCCGCCAGGCCGAACTCGGTGTCGTTGGCGAGCGCGATCGCCTGTGCTTCGTCGGAGAACCGGAAGAGCGGCGCGACCGGACCGAATGTCTCTTCGCGCGCGACCATCATCGCCGGCGTCACGTCGGTGAGCACGGTCGGCTGAAAGAATCGGCCGCCGAGCGCATGACGCGAGCCGCCCACCAGCACGTGCGCGCCCTTCGCGGTGGCGTCGGCGATGTGGCTCTCGACTTTTTCTACCGCCCTGTCGTCGATGAGCGGACCCTGTGTGGCGCCGGGCTCGGTACCCGCCGCCGGCTTCAGCCGCGCGACGGCGTCGGCGAGCCTGGCCGCGAACGCGTCGTAGACCTTGTCCTGCACCAGCAGCCGGTTCGCGCAGACGCAGGTCTGCCCGGTGTTGCGGTACTTCGACATGATCGCCCCGTCCACCGCCGCATCGAGGTCCGCATCGTCGAAGACGATGAACGGTGCGTTGCCGCCGAGCTCCAGCGAAAGCTTTTTCACCGTGCTGGCGCACTGCGCCATCAGGACTTTTCCGGTCTCGGTCGATCCCGTGAACGAGAGCTTGCGGACGGCGGGGTTGCTCGTCAGCTCGCCGCCGATCTCGCTCGCGGCGCCAGTGATCACGTTGAAAACGCCCCTCGGGACTCCGGCACGCTCGGCCAGTTCGGCGAGCGCGAGTGCGGAAAAGGGCGTCTGCGACGCGGGCTTGAGAACGACCGTGCAGCCGGCCGCAATCGCCGGCCCCGCCTTGCGGGTGATCATCGCCAGCGGGAAATTCCAGGGCGTGATGCAAGCGACGACGCCGATCGGCTCCTTGACGACGACGAGGCGCTTGTCGGCCTGGTGACCAGGAATCGTGTCGCCGTAGACGCGCTTGGCTTCCTCGCCGAACCATTCCAGGAACGAGGCCGCGTAGGCCACTTCGCCACGCGAT
>DATFXR010000288.1:0-5599 GCA_035315685.1 Vicinamibacterales bacterium
GCGTCGCCGATCGAGTTGAGGAGAATCGCGAATTCGTCGCCGCCGAGCCGGGCGATCGCGTCCTCGTGGCGCAGGCACGACTCGAGCCGCCGCGCCACCGCGGTGAGCAGCTCGTCGCCGACGTGATGGCCGAGGCTGTCGTTCACCACCTTGAAGCGGTCGAGATCGAGATACAGCGCCGCGAACGAATCGCCGAACTTCTGCCGCTTGAACTCGGCGAGACGCCGGCCGAGCCGCTCGACGAAGACGCCGCGGTTGCAGAGTCCCGTCAAGGGATCGCGGTACTCCGCCGTGCGCAGCTGCTCCTGCGCGGTCGCCTGCGCGGTCGTGTCGGTGAGCGATCCCGCGAGCCGCACCGGCCGCTGGCCCGCCCCGCGCGCCGCGACGCCGCGGCAGAGGAATCGCCGGTAGGTTCCGTCCTCATGGCGGATGCGATGCTCGTGCTCGAAGTAATCGCTCCTCCCCGCGAAATGCGCATCGACCGCCTCCTTGAGTGTGGCGGTGTCGTCCGGATGGACGCGCTCGAGCCATTCCTGCAGGTTGCCGATGCCGGCAATCGGCGCGAGGCCGAGCATCGCCTTCCAGCGGCCGGAGACGTAGAACGCCTGCGTTCGCAGATCGAGCTCCCACAGCCCGTCGTTCGCGCCTTCGGCCGCCAGGGTCAGCCGCTCTTCGCTTCGTTTGAGCGCGTAGTCGGCGGGCGCGCGTTCGGAGATGTCCTGCCAGAGCAGCGTGACGCCGTCGCTGACCGGAAGAACCCTGACCTCCAGGATGTGTGAGCGAGACGAGGGCGCCGACAGGGTGAGCGGCGCCACCGTCAGCGGCTGTCCGGTGGTCAGCGCATCCTCGACCGCGCGCGGCAGCGGTGTCTGCGCCAGGGCCGGCACTGCTCCGGCGATCGGGCGACCGATCGCGCGATCGCGCGGACAGTTCACGATTCGTTCGAGCTCGTCGCTCCAGAACGTCACCCGCCCGCCGCGATCGACGACGGACATGCCCTGATGCAGCGATCCGATGACCTCGCGGCGCCGGTACTCGTCCTCGAGCCGGTTCATGTCCGAGTCGTAGGCGCAGTAGACGCAGTACACGGGCACCGCCGCCACCGGCAGCAACCCCCACATACCGTTCCGCACGATCTCGACCACCGCACCGGCGAGCGTCGCGCCGACGAAGTAGTGCGGCGCGATCTGCAGCAGCGCCGTCGGCCACTCCTTGTTGATTGGCTGTTTGCGGACGATGGGCGCGATCAGGTCGGCCACGAACGTCTTCACGAGGCAATACCCGACGACGGCAGCGGCAGTCGGCGCGGCCTGCCACGGCCACGTCACCTCGCCGATGAGATCGCCGATTGCGGCGTGCGCCAGCGCTGCCGCCGAGATCGCCATGAGCACCGAAGCCGCGTTCAGAACGAACCGGCGAAGCGAACGAGCGCGCTCAGGGTCGGCTGCCCACCGCATCGCGATTCCGGCCGCGGCTGCGATCAGCGCCGAGTTGCCGCCGAGCAACAGCAGCGCAGCGAAATCGACGACGAAATGCGGGGCCATCAGCCCGCGCTCCTCGGCAAAGGACGGAGAGGTCACGAAGGCAGAGGTCAGAACAGCCGCGAGGACGACCGCGACGAATTCGACCGTGCGATCGGCCTGCAGCCAGCCGTAAGTCCCAAGAAGGAATGCCGATCCGGCGAGTACAACCGCGACAACGGTGAGGCGGACGTACGCGTGCAGTGATCGGACCACCACCTGAGGGTGAGAGCAAGCATCGCACCAGAAGCGTGATTGCCGTCTAACTCACCGGCATGGAGCGCATTAACCGCTTCTCGACCGCTGAAATACATCCTGCGCGTGTCCCGGACCGGCACACGCCGTGGCCAGAAATCGCCCTCAGTCGCCGAGCACCGCGGATGCACCAAAATCGAGCACGCGGAACTGCGACCGCGGAACCTCCCGCGCGCGGCATGCCTCCTCGAGTGCCTGGAGCGGTTGATCGATGCCTTCGGCGGTCAGTCTGAATGTGCCGAAATGCATGCCAATGCTCTGGACGGCACCGAGATCGAGATGCGCCTGCACCGCTTCGGCCGGATTCATGTGCACGAGCCGCATGAACCATCGGGGTTCGTACGCACCGATCGGCAGCAGCGCGAGATCGATCGGGCCGAGGCGGCGCCGGATCTCGGTGAAGAACGGCGCGTAGGCGGTGTCGCCAGCGAAGAAGATCCGCGCTCCGCCCGTCCCGAGCACGAAGCCGCTCCACAGTGCGCGGTTTCGATCGAACGGCGTCCGTGCGGAGAAGTGGTGCGCCGGCGTCAGCGTGATCGGCATCCCGGCTGTCCTGGTGTCGTCCCACCAGTCGAGCTCTTCGACGCGGCGGATACCGGACGACCGCACCAGCCTGCCGTTGCCGAGCGGCGTGACGACGAGCGGGTCGAAGCGCCTGGCGAGCCGGCCGAGCGTCCGCAGATCGCAATGGTCGTAGTGGTTGTGACTGAGGAGCACCGTCGAGATCGGTGGCAGATCGTCGAAGCGCACCGCCGGCTGCCGCACGCGGCGCGGTCCGAGGATGTTCAGCGGCCCTGCACGCTGCGAGTACATCGGATCGGTCAGGACGTTGCCGGCCGGCGTCTGAATGAGCAGCGTCGAATGCCCGATGAACGTCACGACCGCCACCGCGCCGTTCAGCGCCGCGGGCATCTGCGGCGGCTGGTCGATGTGCGTCGGCCACGGCACCCGGCGCTCCGCCAGCATCCGCGGGACGTCGGCGAACGGCGGCGCCGCCGCCCCGGCCGGATTCACGAAGCGCCGGCCATCGAAGTGATCGCTTTTCTCCACCAGCGCTGGAGTTTATCGTGTAGCGATGTTCGTCATCGAACTGAGCTACAAGGCGAGCCTCGCCGAGATCGACCGGAACATGGCCGCGCACATGAGGTTTCTGAAGAAGTACTACGCGTCCGGCCATTTCCTGCTGTCAGGCCGCAAGATCCCGCGCGACGGCGGCATCATCGTCGCGCTCGGCGACGACCGCGAGGCGATCGAGACGATCGCGCACGAGGATCCGTTCTACACGCGGGGACTCGCGGACGTGCGCGTCGTCCAGTTCCGCGCGAGTCAGCGCGCCGAGGATCTACCACAGCGAATCGGGGAGTGACCAGCAACCGGTGTCGCCACGAAGGCACGAAGACGCGAAGCCGGTCATTTCTCTCTTCGTGCTCTCGTGGCTTCATGAACGGGTCCGCTACGCGGTGACTCGTGAATGTGCGCCGGTTGAGGGGCGAGTTGCAAGATGACGGCGAAGTCGACGATTTCGCCATCGCGACAGGAATGCGATCGCGCTGCCGTAGAGTCCGGCTTCAGCCGGACCGTGATCGCGCGCCCGCGGCGGCGCGGACGACGAAACCGAATGCCAGCAGCGCGAGCGCGCCAGCAGCGTTCGGCGAGTCCCCGACCGCGGCGCCGACGAGAAACGCGGCCGCGCCCACGAGCACGACCGCGGCGGACCAGGGATAGCCCCACGCGCGGAACGGCCGCGCGAGCGCAGGTTCGTGTCGCCGCAGCACGAACAGCGCGAGGCAGCAGACGACGTAGTTCGCCGCGAGATAGAACGAAACGATGGCGACGAGCCGCTGAAAGGTGCCGGTCGCGACCAGCGCGAGGGCCACGACCGTAGTGGCGAACATCGCCGTCGACGGCGTCCCGCGTTCGTTGACCGCGGCCGCGCGCGACCAGAGCAGGCCGTCGCGACCCATCGCGAACAGGATGCGCGTCCCGATCATCAGGATGGCGTTGAGCATCGGCGGCAGCGACACGATCGACAGAATCGTTATGATTGCTCCGCCGCGGCGGCCGGCCAGCACCTGCGCCGCATCGGCGGCCGGAAGCGTGGAACGCGCGAGCTCGCCGAGTGGCAGCACCGACAGCAGCGCGACATTCACGAGCAGGTAGACGACGATCACGGCCGCAACGCCGCCGATCATCGATCGTGGCAGGTTGTGGCCGGGGTTGCGGTCCTCTTCGGAGAAGTACAGTCCGCTCTGCCATCCACCGTAGGTGATCACGACCGACTGAAGCGCGACGATCAATCCCGCAAACGACGTTGGCTGCGGCGCGAGCGCTGCCGCCTCAGCGACTGGCGGCGCGAACAGCAGTGCTGCACCGACGACGATCAGGAACGCAGCGCATTTCACTGCCGTGGTGATTTCCTGAAAGCGGCTGCTCGCTTTGAGGCCCGCCAGCTGGAGTCCCGCGAGAGCCGCGAGTCCCGCCATCGAGATCGCCTTCTCGTAGGCGGCCAGCGCGGGCAGGAGCAGCACCGTGAACTCACCCATCGCGATCGAGACGTAGCCCAGCACCGCACAGTAGGTGATCCAGTCGCTCCACCCGACCGCGAACCCGACCGTGTCGCCGAACGCCCGCCGCCCGTAGACGTAGTAGCCGCCTGCCTGTGGCAGCATCGTGCCCAGTTCGGCGAGACACGCGGCGCCGACCAACGTGTAGAGTCCGCCGACGATCCACACCACAAGGATCGCCGTGCGGTTCGGGAGCTGACCAGCGACGAGGCCGGGCGTTCGCAGGACGCCGATCCCGATCGTGCTGCCAACGATGACCGCGAGGCCGAAGCCGATGCCGAGGATCCGGATGAGACCGCGGGATCGCTGGAAGGCAGACGCCGCTGCCGTTCGAGTCTGAGTCACGCTCGCGCCCTCTTCCGCGGCTACGGCTTCAGTGCAACGAGCACGACGTCGACCGCGCCGCCGACGTTGCGCGCCGAGTGACTCGAGCCGAACGCTTCGAACTCGACGTCGCCGCGCTTCCAGCGGTTGACCACGGTCTTGCCGTCGGCAGTGTCTTCGATCTCTCCCCCCGACAAATGCACGACGATCGTGTCGGAGCCGTGCGTATGGAAGCCTTCCTGCGCGCCAACCTCCATGCGCGCCCTGATGACCGACACGCGGTCGTTCTCGAAGACCGGTTTGAAGCTCATGCCGGTGAACGGCGCATCGCCTGGCTTCGAACCGGCCGGCGGCGACGGCGGACGCCTGGCGCGCGGCTGCACGATGATGATCGCACCGCGCATCGTCACGTGTGCCGGCAGCGCTGCGGCGTCGTCAAGCCATACCATCGTGCCCAGATCGCTGTCGTCGATCGAGACGACGACGGCCGGACCGTGCTCGAGCGGACCGCGATCGTCGGCGGCGCTCCGATACACGCGCGCGCGCGGGTTGTCGACAATCATGCGCGGCTGCGGCTGCCCGCGCGGGGAAGCAACCGCCGAGATCGCGGAGATCGCAGAAAACAATAACTTGCAATTACTCTGCGTTCTCTGCGTTCTCTGCGGTTGCTTTCCGTCTTCCGCAGCCAGCAATGCCGTGAAGAGAAGTACCCAGCGCATCGTCCGCCTCGTTGTGAGCGGGTCATGCTACATCGGGTAGGCTCTACGGACCATGGACTATCGGCGGTTGGGAACGACCGGGCTGCGCGTGTCGCGCCTCGGGCTTGGCTGCGGCAACTTCGGCGGCATCGGGTCCGCGCCGGCGTTCTTCGGCATGGGAGAGTCGGAGCCGCAGGCGTTCGAGCTGATGGACCGTGCGTACGACGCCGGGATCAAC
>DATFXR010000289.1:0-3477 GCA_035315685.1 Vicinamibacterales bacterium
GTCGGCGGACAGTTCGGCGCGGTGTCGTCGTTCGGATCGGCGTGGGATGTCGCGTTCTCGAACGACGCGCAGCAGCGCTTCCTGTTCGTTGCCGACGGCCAGGACAAGAAAGTCGTCATCCTGCAGCGCGACACGCTCGCGCCGACGGGAAGCTTCGGCAGCGGCGGCCGCCTCGCCGGCCAGTTCCTCGCGGTCGGCAGCATTGCGTCCGATTCACGCGGCAACGTCTACACAGGCGAACAGCACCACGGCAAGCGCGTGCAGAAATGGGTGCGGAGATAAAAGGGCGCGCACGCGCACGAAGACACGAAGACACGAAGATTTCCTTTTGAAAGAAATTGCTTCATGTCTTCGAGCAGTCCAGCAGGTCACGAAGTCGCTGATGAAACAGGCGCCGCTACGATGCGAAAGCGCGAGAAGCTCTGGAAGAATTTCTTCGTGCCTTCGTGCCTTCGTGGGCGCCTTTCGTGGTAGCGGCAGGAGATGTCATGAAGCGAAATCTGTTCATCGGGTCATCGCTCGTCGTCATGTTGCTGGCGCTCGGGGTCGGGCAGTTCATGCTCGAGAGGCACGTCGATGCGCAGGCGAAGGGCGCCGTGCAGGCGCCGCGCTTCGAGGTCGATCCGATGTGGCCCAAGCCGCTGCCGAACGGCTGGTATCTCGGCCAGACGATCGGCGTCGGCATCGACGCGCAGGATCACGTCTGGATCATCCATCGCTCCGACTCGCTCGACGCGGTCGAGGCCGCGGCGGACGAGGGCACCGGCGAGTGCTGTAAGAAGACACCACCGATCCTCGAGTTCGATCAGGCCGGCAACCTGCTCCGCCACTTCGGCGGCAAGGACGGCGACGGCTATCAGTGGCCCGCGTCGAACCACGGGCTCCAGATCGACGGCAAGGGCAACATCTGGATCGGCGGAAACGGCAACGGCAATGACGGCCACCTGCTGAAGTTCACGCAGGACGGCAAATTCCTGATGCAGGTCGGCATCAAGAAGCAGGGACTCGGTCCGGACAGCAACGCGCAGGATCGCTTCTATCTGGTGGCGAAAGTCTCGCTCGACAACAAGAACAACGAGGCCTACGTCGCCGACGGCTACGGCAACCGCCGCGTCGTCGTCATCGACATGGACACCGGCAAGTTCAAGCGCTACTGGGGCGCCTACGGCAACAAGCCGGACGATGCAGCGGCCGCGGCGGCGCCCCGCTACACGCCGGGATCGACGCCGTCGCAGCAGTTCCGCGGACCGGTGCACTGTGCCGAACCGTCGAACGACGGCCTGATCTACGTCTGCGACCGCACGAGCGATCGCCTGCAGGTCTTCACCCGCGAAGGAAAATTCGTGAAGGAGATTTTCGTCGAGCCCGATTCGCTCGCCGACGGATCGACATGGGACGTCGCGTTCTCGAAGGACCCGCAGCAGAAGTACCTGTATCTCGCCGACGGACGCAACCAGAAGCTGCACATCTTCGATCGCCAGGCGCTGACCGAGCTCACCAACTTCGGCGAAGGCGGCCACTATCCCGGCCAGTTCTATTCGATGCACAGCATCGCGGTCGATTCGAAAGGCAACCTCTACACGACCGAGACCTACCAGGGCCGGCGCGTTCAGAAGTTCGTGTACAAAGGTCTCGGACCGGTGACGAAGAAGGAACAAGGCACACCGTGGCCCACTAAGACGTCGCAGTAGCCGCGACGTTCGCGCATCGCCGCGTGGAAAGCAACTGCAGAGAGCGGCAGAGAACGCAGACCTTTGTGTTCCCTCCTTGATGCGGTCGCTTTCGCGATTCACGGGTCAGCCACGCCTCGACAACGACGGAAGGCGACCAACCTGCCGGGCGCGGCGCAGCCGGTCCTCCACCGCCGGCTGACGCGCAGGCGTTGAAATTCGACAAGAACCGCAAGTTCCTGCTGCAGGCGAGTTCTACGGCGTCGGCAGCGTTGCGGTCGATTCGAAGGGTAACGTCTACGCGGGCGAAACCTACGAAGGCAAGCGCGTGCAGAAGTTCGTGAGGAAGTGACGGAAGGCGCCCACGAAGACACGAAGATTTTTCTGTTCGGGCAATGAGCAGCTTTACAGAGTTTTCTTCGCGCTTTCGTGCCTTCGTGGGCGCTCTTAGGAGCACGCATGAACCGGAATCTCGCAATTGGGACGACGATCGCCGCATGACCGCGACAGCGTGCACGCGGCGCGCATTCCTGTCCGGCGCGCTCCTCCTGCCAGGCTTCTTCACACAGACATCGAGCGCGCGCCACATCGGCAGCGTGCCGCTCGGTGCTCCGGGCGCACCAGCGCCGCCGTTCGGTCGCTTGCTCGGCGACGGACTCGACGCGCGCCTGTTCACGGATCTCTCGCAGCTCGGCGATCCGCGTCAGGAGCCGGACGACAGAGGCACGGCACAGCCGCCGGTCACGCCGACCGACCGGTTCTTCATTCGGACTGCCGCGCCCTCGAATCTGCCCGCCGCCGATCCCTGGACCATCCACGTCGACGGGCTGGTGCGATCGCCGGACGCCCTCGACCTGCGCGATCTCCAATCAAGCAGCTCGTCGTCGCGCGTACTGCTCGAGTGCTCGGGCAACGCCGATCCGCTGAACTACGGGCTCCTGAGCACCGCCGACTGGGAAGGCGTGCCGATCGCGGCGCTGCTCGATCGCGTGCAGCCCTCGTCTGATTCGTACCGGATCCTCGTCTCCGGCATCGACGACACCAGCCGCCAGTGGCGGACCTCGATCGCCGGGGCGAGCTGGATTTTCTCGCGCGACGATCTCGCCCACGCCATGCTTGCCGTAAGGATGAACGGCGCGCCGCTGCCGCGCGACCACGGCGCGCCGGTGCGCCTGATCGTCCCCGGCTGGTACGGCTGCACGTGCATCAAGTGGGTCGATCGCATCGAACTGGTGGCCGACGCTGCGGCAGCGACGAGCCAGATGCGGGAGTTCGCGGCGCGCACGCACCAGCCCCAGGGCGCGGCGCTCGCGCGTGATTTCATTCCGGCGACGATCGACACGGCGGCGATGCCCGTCCGCGTCGACAAATGGATCGTCAGCGGCCGCCCGGAGTACCGCGTCACCGGAATCGTCTGGGGCGGATCGAAGCCGACGAACGCCCTGTCGATTCGCTTTCGATCCGGCGAGCCGTGGACGCGCGTCCAGAACTGTCCGATGCCCGCGTCGACGCTGACCTGGAGCCTGTGGACGCACACATGGCAGCCAGCAGAACCCGGCCGGTATCAGATCGTCCTGCGCGTCGACGATCCGTCGATCCGCACGCGGCGCCTCGACGTCTTCTTCTACGTGCGGGAAATCGAGATCGACGAGATCTGACCCGCGGCAAGCAACCACAGAGCACGCAGAGATTCCGGATTTTTTGCGGATGTCGTGCGTCCAAAGATATTTCTGCGGTCTATGCGTTCTCTGCGGTTGCTTTCCTCAACGCACGAGGGCGCGGGCTTCGGCGATCTCGGGGCGGTTCG
>DATFXR010000290.1:0-4863 GCA_035315685.1 Vicinamibacterales bacterium
GCGGGCGTATCACGACGAGACGCTGCCGGCCGAAGGCGCCAAGGTCGCGCATTTCTGTTCGATGTGCGGGCCGAAGTTCTGCTCCATGGAGCTGACGCAGCAGGTGCGCGACTACGCCGCCGCCGGCATGAAGGAGATGTCGCTCGAGTTCAGGAAGAAAGGCGAGATCTACGTAGAGCCTACGACGACGATTCCGTAGGCAACCGCCGTCCGTAAACGACCGTGATTCCGGAGAGGAGTCCCGCGATGCGCTTCCTCATGGGCGTTGCTTCTGCTTTCCTTCTGTCCACGGTCGTTTCGACAGCGGTCGCGGATCGCGCGCCCGTCCCGCGCGCGTTCGACGGCGGCGGCTGCGAAAAGCTGTCGGCGCTGGCGATTCCGAAAGGAACGATCACCCTCGCCCGCGAAGTCGAGGCGGGCGGGTTCACGCCGCCGGACGAGGCCGCGCCGCGCGGTGCGGGAGCGCTTCCCGCGTTCTGCCGCGTCGCGGCCACGCTTCGGCCCACCAGCGACTCGGACATCAAGATCGAAGTGTGGATGCCGGCGTCCGGCTGGAACGGCAAATACGAGGCGGTCGGCAACGGCGCCTTCAACGGTTCGATCGCGTATCCGGCGTTGGTCAGCGCGGTCGGCCGCGGCTACGCGGCCAGCTCCACGGACACCGGGCATACCGGGAACACGGCCGGCTTCGCCGCAGGCCATCCCGAAAAAGTGATCGATTTCGGCTGGCGCGCCGTCCACGAAATGACCCTCGCGGCCAAGCAGATCATCAACGCCTACTACAGTGCCGCGCCGCAGCGCTCGTACTGGAACGGCTGCTCGGCCGGCGGCCGCCAGGCGATGAAGGAGGCGCAGCGCTTCCCCGCGGATTTCGACGGCATCATTGCCGGCGCGCCGGGCCTCGACTGGAGCGGCCGCGCATCCCAGGCGGTGCGGATCGCGAAGGCGCTCGAACAGTCGGACGCCCGCCTGACTTCCGCGCAGGCGCAACTCGTGCATCGCGCGGTTCTCGATGCCTGTGACGCGAACGACGGCGTCAAGGACGGCGTGATCGACAACCCGCCCGCGTGCCGCTTCGATCCGGCGGTCCTCGAATGCAAGGGCGGCGGCGCCGACGGGTCGTGTCTGACAGCCGCGCAGGTGTCGACCGTCCGCTCGATCTACTCGCCGATGCTCAACTCGAAAACGAAGCGCACGATCGGCGGCCTCGTGCCCGGCAGCGAGCTGGGATGGACCGATCGGGGATGGACCGCGTCGGCGAGGGCAACCGGACTCGATCAGTTCCGTTTTCTCGTCTTCAACGATCCGGCCTGGCAACTGTCGATGTTCGAAGGCGACCGGGACGCGACGCGCGCCGAGGAGATGGATCGCGACACGATCAACGCGCTCGATCCGAACCTCAAGCCGTTCATCGATCGCGGCGGCAAGCTGCTTCAGTACCACGGCTGGAGCGATCCACAGATCTCGCCGCTCGCGAGCACCCAGTACTACAAGAGCGTCGTCGACAGGATTGGCGGCCCCGCCGTCGAGCGCGCCTATCGCCTGTTCATGGCTCCGGGCATGGGGCACTGCACAGGCGGCGACGGCCCCAACACGTTCGACATGCTGACAGCACTCGAACAGTGGGCCGAGCGTGGGCAGGCGCCCGATCGCATCGTCGCGTCGCACGCGACTGACGGCCGCGTCGATCGCACGCGCCCGCTCTGTCCCTATCCGCAGACGGCGGTCTACAGCGGCCGCGGAAGCACCGACGCGGGGGAGAACTTCGTCTGCCGGTGAGTGTGTGGGACCGATGGGCCCGTGGGGTTGGGTGGGGTAGGACCGATAGGTGCGACGGGCCCGTCCCCACCAAGCCCATCGGCCCATCGGTCCTACACACTCACTCCGGTTTCTCCGTCACCGGCACGATCTGGATGATGGTCGGGAAGCGCTCCGGCTTCGCGCCGCGCTTGGGGTTCGGATAGCCCTGCGAGATCTCCGACTGAAAGTCCTTGATCGTCACTCCGGGCGGAAACGCCATCGTCTCCTCGCGGTAGCGGCCGACGTCGAACTCGTGTGTTGCCGGAACTTCGTAGACGAGCTCGCCTTTCTGTTTCAGCACCGTGCGGTAGTAGGCGACCAGTTCCACGAAGGACGCAGCCGTGCCGAAGATGTAATAGCGCTGTCCACGGCCGGCGTCGTAGGACGCGATGAACTGCGCGCCGGGGAAAACGGGGACGCCGAGCGTGGCTTCGGTTGGCGTCGCCTCGGCGGCGGGAGGCGCCGCGGCGCCCGGCGGTGCGGGTGCAGGTGTCGTCGTCGGCGCCGGTTGCGCTGGCCGCGCCGGCTGACCCGGGCGCGGGAACGGCTGCGGCTGCTGTGCGCGCGCTGACGCGCGCCCGACAAGGACACACAGGAAAGAACAAAGGACACAGAGGAAGAAGGTTCGAAGATCGCGCCGCCGCCGGGCTATCCTTTCGTTCCTCTGTGCTTTCCTCTGCGTCCTTGTGAGGATCATGGACCCGATTATAAGCCTCCGCGACTACTGTCGCGCCGAGTGTGAGTGGCTCCTCGACACTATCGAAGCGCTCGTGCGCCTCGAGTCGCCGACGACCGACAAGATGGCGGTCGATCGGTGCGGCGCGGAGCTGATGTCTCGCCTGGAGGCGATCGGCGGGCGCGTGACGAGGCTGCCGCGCGCCGAACGGGGCGATCACCTGCTGGCCGAATTTGGCTGCGGCGCCTCCCAACTGCTCGTCCTCGGCCACTTCGACACGGTGTGGCCGGTAGGACAGCTCGAACGGATGCCGCTCGTGCAGCGGGACGGCAAGCTCCACGGTCCGGGCATTTTCGACATGAAGGCGGGCATCGCGATCGCGATGCTCGCGACGCGCGCGCTGTTCGAGACCTCGATGCCGCCGTCGCACCGCATCGTGATGCTGTGGACGACCGACGAGGAAATCGGCAGCGCTTCGTCGCGCGCGGCGATCGAAGAGGAAGCGCGTCGCAGCGACGCCGTGCTCGTGCTCGAGCCATCTCTGCCCGGTGGCGCCGTGAAGACAGCGCGCAAAGGCTGTGGCGGCTACGAAGTCATCGTCAAAGGCGTATCGGCGCACGCCGGCATCGAGCCAGAGAAAGGCGCGAGTGCCGTCCACGAGCTCGCCCATCAGATCCTGCGTATCGACGCGCTTCAGGATCTTGCGCGCGGCATCTCCGTGAACGTCGTGCAGATCTCCGGCGGCCTGCGATCGAACGTCATTCCGGACGAGGCGCGCGCCATCGTCGACGTCCGCGTTCCGACGGCCGACGCGGCGGCTGCGGTATCGGCGGCGTTCGGGCAGCTTCAGCCGGTGGATGCCCGCACCACGGTCACCGCGGTCGGCGGTTTCGACCGGCCACCGTTGGAACGCACCGAGGCAGTGGGGCGTCTGTACGGACAGGCGCGTGAAATCGCCCGGGAACTCGGTATCGATCTGCGGGAGGGAGACACCGGGGGCGGGTCCGACGGGAACTTCACGGCCGCGCTCGGCGTGCCGACGCTCGACGGGCTCGGGGCCATCGGCGACGGCGCCCACGCCCTTCATGAGCACGTTGACATCGACCAACTTTCGGATCGCGCCGCGCTGGTGGCGGGCCTGCTCGGGCGGCTGTAAGCTGGGAACGATCAAAATTGAAACCGGTCACACAAATGTCGAACACCATCAAAACGGCACTTCTCCTCGGACTGATGAGCGCGCTGCTCATGGCCCTCGGCCAGGCCCTTGGCGGGGGCCAGGGCCTGATAATCGGGTTTTTATTCGCCGTCCTGATGAACTTCGGGTCCTACTGGTTCTCGGACAAGATCGTCCTCCGGATGTACGGCGCTCAGGAGGTCGGGCCGGGACACCGGCTGTACTCCACTGTCGAACGCCTGGCGCGCCGCGCCGGCCTGCCGACACCCCGGTGCTACGTGATCCCCGAGCTGTCACCGAACGCGTTTGCCACGGGGCGCAATCCGCAGCACGCCGCAGTGGCCGCGACTGAGGGCATCCTCCGGATCCTGACCGACGAGGAACTCGAAGGGGTGCTCGCCCACGAACTGGCGCACGTCAAGCACCGCGACATCCTGATCAGCTCGATTGCCGCGACGCTGGCCGCGGCAATCATGGTGATCGCGCGGTTCGCGGTGTTCTTCGGCGGGAGCCGCGATGACCGGGAAGGCAGCAATCCGATTGCGCTGCTCGCCACGATCATCCTCGCACCGCTCGCCGCGATGCTGATCCAGGCGGCGATCTCCCGCTCGCGGGAGTACGATGCCGATGCCGGTGGGTCGGCGATTGCCGGCGGCCCGCACGGCCTGGTCAGCGCGCTCCGGAAGATCGAGGCGGCGTCGCGTCAGGTGCCGCTCGACGCGAACCCCGCGACCGCGCACATGTTCATCGTGAAGCCCTTTAGCGCTCAGGCATTGCTCGGCTTGTTCAGCACGCATCCGCCGACAGAGAAGCGGATCAATGCGCTGCTGCAGCAGGGCTAACACGAAACTGCACTCGACCTGTGGCCCCCCAGCCACGGTCGAGCGCTGGCCCACGTCTTGCTCGTTCTGCTTTTCAGGACGGAGGCAGAACGGTGCACGTAGACGAACTCGACATCTCACCGAGCAAGATTGGCGAGACCGCGCAGCGAATTGTCGACAGGGCGATTGAGGAGGCGCGCCGCCGCGAGCACGCACTGCTGACAAACGAACACATTTTTCTTGCCTTCGCTCAGGTCGAGTGGGACATGTTTGCGGAGGTGATGCGGGACGTCGAGCTGAACCCGCACACCATCCTGCAGGCGATCGAAGAGCATCTGCACATGATGCCGTCGTTCGCCGGACGTGAGCTGCGCGTGTCGCCGGCGACGAAG
>DATFXR010000291.1:0-10243 GCA_035315685.1 Vicinamibacterales bacterium
CGTCGTAGACGCGCGACTCCTGGCAGCCGAGCTGCTCGAAGAAGCCCTTCACCATCTCGGCGCTCTCCGGAATCCCCTCACCGCTGTTCGAGATGCTCGGCTGGCGGATCCACTTCTGCAGGTTCACGACGTGGTCGTCGAGGTGCTCGTCGATGTACGCGAAGACCTTCTTCAGGTCCTCCGATTGGATCTTGCTGATGTCCGGCTGGATTTCCGTGTCGCCGGCCGGACGGATGCCGAGCTTCGGCGGCGCCGGCGCCGGCGCCGCCGCCGCGGAGGTCGACGGTCCGCGGGAACACCCGGTGCAAATCACCGACAGCGTGAGAGCCGCGATCAGGCAGCGCATCTGTTGTGCTCCTTGCAATTCGGTCCGGTAGCGCCCGGCGGGCGCCGGACGTGTGTGAGAACTCTAGGTGGCGGCGCCGCGCGCGTCAACCACCGCGCCGCCGAGTGACAAAGGATTACTTTCGTCCCCGGCCGGGCACCATTTGCGCGGGATCCGTCACCGCGCGCAGATACGAGGCCCAGTCTCCCGCCACGACCTGCGACAGCGCGTCGCGGCCGATGGTGTAGGTTGCGGCGTAACTGCGGAACTGATTCACGAATTTCAGGGTCGCGTCGGCGGACGCCATCAGCGCGTCGCGCTCGAGCGCGGCCGCCGCGCGCGGGAAATCGAGCGCGCCGTCCAGATATCGGCGGGCCACATCGGCCTCGGCGCCGTGCAGACGATCGACGAGGCGTCCAATCGCCACCTGCTGCGCGGCGCCTGAGGGATCGAGTCCGGCCAATGGAAACAACTCGTCGCGCTCGAACGCGATCCGGGTGGCGCCCGGAAAAGCGAGCTCAGGCGCGATGGACGCGGCAGCTTCGTGCAGGGCCGTCTGCGGGCTGAACAGCGGCTGGATCAGAAACTCCGGCCGCGTCACGCCGAACTTCCCGTCGAGCAACGCAGCGATCGTGTGGTGGCCCGGATAGGTCTCGTGGCAGGCCAGATCCAGCGCGCGATCGACGGACAGCGGCAGCGCCGTGTTCACCTGCACGCGGCTGACGAAGTGCCCTTCGTATCGCGTGAACGCGCTCCACGGCAGATCGGGCACGTAGTCCACCTGCACCCGTTCGCCCTCGGGCAGCGCGACGTGCTCGCGCGTCGCCCCCCGGCACCCGTCGATCGCGCGCGACAGCACCGCTTGGAGACGATCCGGCGGGATGAGGAACTGCCGGTCGAACGCCACGTAACGCGCTGCCAGTTCACCTTGTCCCGGCAGAAGACGATCGAGTTCGGCCCGCGCCGCAGCGGCGGAGTGGAGCTCGCGGTCTTCCGCCCCGTCCGCAGGCTTCCCGAGGCCGGGTGGATCCAGACCGAAGAGCACACGCGCCTCGTCGTCGAATCTCGGACGTGCGCCTTGCAGGATGTCGACACGTGAAGCCACGGCGCCGAGTTGCCGGATCAGAAACGCACGACGCCGTGCGTCTTCTGTGTCAGTGGCCGCGCCCGCTTCCCTCCTCAGCGAGTCCGCGAGCGCGATCGCGGCAGCGCGGACCGTTTCGAGAGTGGCGTGCTCGCGTTGCGCCTGCGCGCGCCATTCCGACGGACCGTGATAGCTGTCGAGCGAGTCGGAGTCGCGCTCGCCGAGCGCCAGCACCAGCCGCATGTACGCGCGGCTCGCGTCATCGAGCGAAGCCGGTGCGGAATCCCCGCGCCGCCCGCACGCAGCCCCGACGAAAGCGGCCATCACTGCCGCGACCAACCCGCAGCGCATCGCGCAGATTATGAGGCCCGTTCTCAGATAGCGCGACGGCTTCAGCCGAGCGCCTGATACTTTCCAGCCCCGTTTCTCGCATTAAGAACGAGGGCGCTCGTCGTGAGACGAGTACGAGCAACGCGGCCGTGTTCACGACCGAAGACCAGGGAGGCATCAATGGTGAGCCGCCGTATCTCGAAGGTCGCCGGCCTGTTCGCATTCGTCGCGATCGCGGTCGGCACTGACGTGCAGGTTCCCAGAATCTGGGACGACCGCGCGCTGGACGACTGGGCGACGCCGCTGGCTGGTGTCAACATTCGTCCAGGGCATTACACGTCGGCCGAGTACTACGTAACCGCGCCCGACAATCTGAGGACCTATCCCGTCTATCCGCCCGACAGAGAGCCTGCGGGATATTGGGAATCGCTGCAGAGGCAGACGCCGCGGCCGCTTGTTGACGTTTCCGCGATCCGGAGCCGTGAAGACTGGATTGCAGCCGGCGAGCGTGCGTTCCGCGAGATCGACAAGGTCTCGGCACGAACCGACGATCCTGAGCTCCTCAGACTCGCGCGTGATCCTTCGACGTTCAAGGACGTGGACACGCTGCCGGATGGCAGCATTCTCGATCTTCGCTGGGTTGTCACCAGCCGTGGCGTGGAGTTGACGACATCCGAGTGTGCCGCCTGCCACCGGCATATTCGGGCCGATAAGAGCGTGATGTTTGCCGGACCGCCCGACGGCCCCGGCGAGCGGCCGTACCGGCGCCCGCCTCATTGCCGGATGATCAGCGGCTGGCCGGGCTCCCCGCGCTGGCGATTTCACCGGACGGAACGCAAATCGTCTACGCCGCTAACAAATCCGGCGACGTCACGAAGCGCCAGTTGTATCTGCGCCCGCTGGCGGAGTTGAATGCGCGGCCGATCGCCGGCACTGAAGCCGTCGAGGTCGCGAGTCCGATCTTCTCGCCCGATGGTCGATCGGTCGTCTTCTGGTCTGGAACCGAACGCGCGCTGAAGAGTGTCCCTGTCAGCGGCGGCCGAGCCGCCAGAATCTGTGAAACAGAAGTGCCGTTCGGCATCTCATGGACGGCTGACGGGCTCGTGGTCGGCACGCGCCAACACGGGATTGTCCGCGTCTCACCTACAGGAGGAGTGCCGGAGGTTCTGGTCAGCGTCAAGCCCGATGAGGCGGCCTACGCCCCGCAAGTGCTACCGGGAGGACGCGCCATGCTCTTCACGCTTGCATCCGGCGCATTGCTGGATAACCCACGACTCGTCGTTCAACCATCTGACTCGGCGGTGCGCACCACGATCATCGAGGGAGCGTCTGACGGCCGATACGTGCCCACCGGTCACATTGTCTACGCTCAGGAAGGAAACCTGCGGGCTGTTGCATTCGACATGCGCAGTCTGCGAGTGACGAGCGCACCTGTTCCGGTGCTGGAAGGCGTGATGCGAACGGCGTTGACGTCGAGTGGACGTCTGAGTGGGATGGCGCAGTGGCAGGTCTCGGCGAGCGGTGTGTTCGTGTACGCGCCGGGCCGGCCTCCGTCTCGTCCTTCCTGTACCGCCCGGCCATGGTTGACCTTCCAGTCGACGAGACGCAGGTAAGCCTCGTTGACGAGCGCACCGGTTTGCAACGTGTCTGCGGGCCGCTCCCGTCTCAGCTGACGGTGTGCCAGACGCTTCAATTCGTCGAAGACGATCGGCCAGAGCGTTTCTTGCGCGGAGAGATCGCCGGCGCTCCACGCTCGGAGCAACGCGGTCACATCGCTCGGCGAATCAGCCTTCATGAGTCGGAAGACAACCCTATTCTTGCTGATTCGCGTCTTCGCGGCGGATCGATTCAGCAAGCCCCTGACACAGAGTTAGAGGCGCGAATAGTGGCGTTCCAGGCCTCTGGTTCTCGGATCGCCGTTGTCTATGATGGTAAGGACGAAATGGTCGTGATCGATCCACTTGATCGATCCGCTCGACGGCGGACCTGACGACGATCGCTCGTAGATGACGCCATCGGTGTACGTCCACATCGTGTTGACGGTTGCCGTGCCCGTCGCGCTCGTCGCCAGATAGCTGGACGTGCCATCGGGCCAGACGTGCCAGATGATTTCGATCCGCAATCCGAGCTCGACGACGTTCGCTTTCCAGGTGCCGACGAGTTGCGACCGTTCGTCGGGTCGGTTGAACGCCGGAACGATCGTCGGCCCGATTCCACCGGTGTTCGCCTCCGGACCGGGAGTGTTCGGCATCGAGAGGCTGCGGCTCACTGCGTAACCGCCGAGGGCGACGAGCAGCGCCAGCGTCGCGGCTGCAACGGCCATCCACGCCCGCGAGACTCGTCGTCCGCCGTCGGGCCGCTTCGACGGCAGCGCGAGCGACGTTTCGAGCGCCCTGACGAGCTTGTCGAAATCTTCGTCCCAATCCTGTTCGGTTATTTCCAGGGCGTTGCGGCGACTGAGCGATTGGATGTCCGCGGGCAGATCCTGTTCGTCCGGCATCCTGGCGCCTCCCACGAGCACGGGGAAGACGCGCATTTTCCGTTCGAGAGCCACCACCAGTTCCTGTCGCACCGTATCGCGTGGGTTGTCGAGCCGACGCCGGCCGGATGCGTCGGCGATCGTGAGCCATTCCTTGCCGATCACCACGATGCAGGCGTCTGCCTGACCAAGGACCCGCGTGATCGCCTCGTGCCACTCGACACCAGGTTCGAGCGAGGCAACGTCCCGGAAGACTTTGCCGGGGAACCGTGACACGAGTCGATCGTAGAGGCGGCCGGAGTCGGCGCGGCTGTCATCCCGCCGGTAGTTGATGAAGATCTTGCCGTGAGGCATGGCCCTGGCCCGGCTGCGCCCAGGCGCGCGCCGGCGTCCTCACGATCAACGTCTGTGCCCCGCCCGCCGCACGCCCGCCGCGACAGTTCCAGCTGCCTGAAGCGGCGAACCTGACCCGCCGGACCGGTATTCAGCGCACCCAGCCAGCTGGCGCGCCAGCGGGCCCGTGATGGCTACCGCGAACCACCGTCTCGCGGTAGACTGCGGCCGAATCACGCCCACCAGGCAACTGTTCTCGAGGAGCGCCATGACGGAGTAGACACCTGCGTTCTCCCGGCGCAAGCGCCTCGTTCCTGCGGCGCGTATGGGCAGGGACGGGACGCAGCATCCCGCTCCGGCCGACCGGCAACGCACGGGCCGGTTACCGGCGCTTCGTCGCGACACGTCGCGACATCGCGATGCGGGCACGCTGCAGGGCAGCGAAGGGGCCGACAATGACCGAGTGGACCGAAAAGGATCAGCTGTGGAGCGACATCCTGAGCACGGTGTCGCGAGGACAGGTCGTGCCGATCGTCGGCGACGCGCTCTCGGTCGTGAACAGCGGGGCAGAGCCGAACCGCACGGTCACCGATGCGCTGGCCGCGCTGATTGCCGAGCGTCATGAGATCCACACCGAGCCCGGCCAGGAACGCAACCTCAGCGCAGTGCTCCGCCACTACCGTCAGTTCTTCCACAATCGGCAACGCGTGTTCCGCGAAATCAGCGATGCGATCCGCGAGCTGCAGATCCCGACCCCGCCGCCACTCGCCGACCTGGCGCGGATCACCGACCTGAAGATCTTCGTGAGCACGACGTTCGACGGACTGCTGCCGCGCACGATCGACGAGGTGCGATTCGGCGGCCGGCCGACGACCCGGGTTTTCACCTGCTCGTACAAGCGCGATCTCGACAAGGACGACGTCACCGACGCGTTGTCGGAGGCGCCGTCGGCGCAAGGCGCGCCGGTGGTCATACAGCTGTTCGGCAACCACCAGGGGCCCGAGAACTATGCGTTGTCGGAAATCGAGAAGGTCGAGTTCATTCACGCGCTTCGCAACCCCGGCCCGGGTGTCGCCAGCGTGCTGCAGGAGCTGAAGCGCCACCCGATCCTGCTGCTCGGCACCGGGTTCCCGGACTGGCTGCTGCGCATGCTGATGCGCCAGATCCGGCATCCATTCGAGGAGACCCAGCAGCAGTACATCGCCGAATCGGCCGCGGTGGTCGATCCGATGTTCCGCCTGTTCTTCTGCGGCCTGATGCCGAACACCGATCTCATCGACGATGCCGATCCGGCAGCGTTCGTGTCGGAGCTGGCGCGCCGGTGGGCGGCGCGGCAGACGGCGGCGCCGGCGCCGCTACCGCCCTCGGTGCGACGGCGCAGCGGCGAGTTCCAGGTGTTCATCAGCTACGCCCGGACCGACGGCGACGGTGCGCCGGTGCGCGACGCCGGCGTAGCGCGCGCGATCAGCGACGCGCTCAAGGCCGTCGACATCCGCGCGTTCATCGACAGTGAGCAGTTGAAGGGCGGGCGCGACTGGAAGCAGCAGTTGCGAGAGCACATCAACGCCTGCCGCCTGTTCATGCCGTTGATCTCGCAGACGACCGAGGCACGCGACCGAGGTGTCTTCGTCGAGGAATGGAAGATGGCGATCGAAGCAGCAGCGGAGCGCAAGGACTGGCAGCGGTCGTTCATTTTTCCCGTCGTCATCGACGACCTCGACGTCAGCCGCGCCGGCATGCCCAGGGAGTTCAAGGCGGTGCAGATCACCGAGATGAAACAGTCGGCGCCGGATGCCGGGTTCGTCGCCGCGGTCAAGGATGCGCTCGACGCCGAGCATCTCGAACGGACCTGAATCGAGGACGCCAGATGACCAACATCCTGTCTGCGGCGGACCTGAACGACGTGGTGCTCGACGACGAGCATCCCTGGCCGGGGTTGATGAGCTTCTCCGAACTGAACCGGCACTACTTCAACGGCCGCGAGCCCGAGTCCAACGAGCTGACGCGGATGATCGAGTCCGATGTCCTGACGGTGATGTACGGCAAGTCGGGGCTCGGCAAGAGCTCGCTGCTGCAAGCGGGGATCTCGCCGCGGCTCCGCCGGCTGCAGCTCGTTCCGGTCTACATGCGCCTGAACTACGGCGCGGCGCCCGAGGCCGGCGGTGCAGAGACGTCGCTGACCGCGGCGCTGTGGAACCGATTCGCCAGGCTGTGGAAGAGCGAAGACATCCAGGCGCCGCCGCGCTCGGGGTCGGAGACGCTGTGGGAGTACTTCCACCGCCGCAACTGCGACTGGTGGGATCGCGCCAACCAGCTCGTGCGCCCGGTGCTGATCTTCGATCAGTTCGAGGAGTTGTTCACGGCGCGGCGCCGCGCGTCGGATGCGCAGGCGGCGCGCCTCGACGCATTCATCGCCGAGCTGTCCGATTTGATCGAGAACCGGCCGCCGCTGTCGCTCATCGACAGGGCCGAGAAGGACGCCGACGTGTTCGATCGCTACGATTTCGACAGCGCCCCGTGCCGGGTCGTGCTGGCGCTGCGCGACGACTTCCTCTCCGACTTGGAACAGCTGCGCGATCGAATCTCGTCGCTGATGCGCAATCGCTTTGCGCTGCTGGCGCTGTCCGGCGAGCAGGCGCTGGACGTCGTGCTGATGCCGGGACACCGTCTGGTGGACGAGCGCGTCGCCGCGGAAATCGTGTCGTTCGTCTCCTCATCCGGACAGCCCGACGCGGCGCCGCCAGGCAACGCGCCAGCGATCCGCGAAGTCGATCCGGCGCTGCTCAGCGTCGTGCTCGAAGAGCTGAACAACAGCCGCCTCGAGCACCGTGAACGGCGAATCTCGTCGAACCTGCTCGGCGACGGTCGCGCCGAGGGCATTCTCAAGAGCTTCTACGAGCGACAGCTGCAGGGCGAGAGCGACGAGGTCCGCGACTTCATCGTCGATCGGCTGCTGACGGCCAAGGGATCGCGCAACCTGATCGCCGAAGAGGACGCCTGCGCCGAGCCGGGGATCGACACCGCGGTGATCGAGCGGCTGATTCGCAAGCGGCTGATTCAGCGTGAACGGTTCGACGCGGTCAAGTGGCTGGAGCTCACCCACGATCGGCTCGCGGAAGTGGTCCGCGCCGATCGCGCGGAGCAGGAAAAGCGGCGGCAGCGGCACGCCGCCGATGCCGCCCGCGAGGAAGCGGCGACCGCGCAGCAGGAAGCGGAAGCGGCGCTGGCGCGCGAGGCCGAGACGCGCCGGGTACTCAGCCGACTTCAGGATCGCGCCGAGCGCGACGCCGAGGATATCGTCGAACGCCTCGATCGCCTGCTTGCCGACACGACTGCCGGCGCCGCCGCGATCGTGCGGCGCACACTGCTGCATGTCCAGACCGACGCGGGCGAGTTCGCATCCGCGCGCCTGCACCAGCTGTGGGCCAGGGCCGCGTGCGCCAGCGCCGAGATCCTGCGATCCCAGGGCTACATTGCCGAGAGCATCGCCGCGGCGACGGCGGCGCTCGACGCGGTCAGCCGCGCCGAAGCGCAGCACGTCGACGGCGACTGTCGCACGGTCCGCGCCGCGGCACTCTATAACCTGGGCGAAGGCAAGCGAGCAATCGGTGAGCTGGTGCTGGCCGAGACCTCGCTGCGCGGCGCGCTGCACGTGCTCGAGGGCATGACCGACGCCGCCGCGCGGCGGGTTGGCACCAGGGCGCGAATCGGCCTCGGCCACGCGTTGTTCGAGCGCGGCCTCGAAGCGGAGGCGATTGCCGCCTACGAGCAGTCGGGGAACGAGCTCGACGACGATCCGGACGAGCCGGCGGCCTATCTGCGGGCGACGGCGCTGCTCGGCGAGGCGGAGGCCAGACGACTGTACAAGCTGACTCAGCCGATCTATCGCCGGATCGACGCGCTCGTCGACATGCGACTCGCCGCGCATCCGCAAAGCCAGCGCTGGCGGCTGCTCCGCGCCGATCTACGGTTCGCCGAAGGGTTCGACACGATCGACCGCTACGGCTGGACCAAGAACAAGGCGCGGCTGAAGGAGGCCCTCCGCGAAGGCGCGTCGATCTACGAGGACGACCGCGACAACCTCACCGCCCGCCACTCGCTCGCGCAGTTGCATCGAGTGCTCGGCATGCACTACGAGAAGGCCGGCGAGCGCGATCGGGCGAAGAGTCAGTTCGACCGCATGCGCGAGCACGCCGAGGCGGTCTGCGATCAGCAGCCGCTGTGGGTGGCCGCGGTCCGTACCAACGCGATCAGCCGGTACTACCAGGCGCAGTTCGTCGGCCGGCGCCGCGAGTTGATCGAGGAAGGCTGTCGCCTGCTCGAGGCGCTCGCCGCGCGCGTGCCTGGCCAGGTGACGCTGACGCACGACCTGGCGGTGTTCCAGGCGGAGCGGGCCGCGCGGTCGGGGAGCGACGAGCAGGCGCTGCAGCTGTTCGGCGCCGCGGCTGACCTGCTCGAGAGCGCGTCGCCGGGGGTCCGGTCGACGGCGTCCTATCAGACCGTCATCGGTGAAGCGCGCATGGGTTCGGCCGCCGTCCGCCAGCGGCTCGGCCGCTCGGTCGACGAGTGCCAGGCTGAGTACCGCGCCGCGATTGCCGCGTTCGACGCGACGCTCGCCGCCGATCCGGTCGTGAAATCGTTCAAGAATCTCGCCGCGGCGCACCTCGCGTTCGGGCTGTTCCTGCTGGTCAGCGGCGATCGGACGCGCGCCGTCGTCGAATTCCGCGCCGCGCTCGAGGTCTGCGTACGGGGTCTGGCCGAGCATCCCGCGAACGTCGATCTCCTCAGCCAGCGATGCGCGATCGGCCTCGAGGTCGCGCGGCGCTGCCGCGAGCACGCCGCCTTCGACGAGGCGATCTCATTCGAGCTGCTGGCGATCGAGGCCGCCGAATCGGCGATTGGCGTCGAGCCCAACAGCTTCGTGCTGTGCAGCAACCTGAAGGACATTCATGGCGAGGGAACGCAACTCGTAGAGCGAATCGAGACAGCCGCTGGAGCCAACGACGCGCTGCGATCACCGCTGATCACGGTGAAGCAGGCGCTGGATCGAATCGAGCCGAATCGCTTGCTCTGGTCGGTGGCGCAGGCCACCCCGTGGGACGTGCCGCCGCTCATCCAGGCCGGGTGGCGCGAGCTGACCCGCGTCGAGCGCGAGCACGAAGTGCAGCAGTGGCTCGAGACGAACTACGCCGGCATCGCGCGATCCTTCGGCCGCATCCGCGCGGCGTCGGTGAGCTTCTACCCGGATGGCGTCCTCTACGAAGCGGAGGTCCCGCGCGCCGATGCTGCGACCAGCGGCGTCTTCACCTACGTCCGCAGCGGCGGCGAGACCCTGATCCTGGACGGCACCTCCACGCCGATCCACGCGTTCCACGCTACCGAGGCGGTCGACCTGCTGCTCGACAGCCCGGCGCAGGCCGCCGACTACGCGCGCTTCTTCGCCGCGGCGATTCAGGGAAGCGACGGCAATTTCCGGATCATCGCCGCGCTCGACGAGGTTCCGGTGGCGTCGCCGGTGGACTTCGAGCAATTGGCCCGTTACGCACAGGACATCATCCCGATGCAGCTGCACGAGGCGCCGAACGGCGCCTGGGACTTCAAGGCGACGGCGCGCTACGGGCGGACGCTGTTCAACTCGCTGTTCCAGGTCCCGCAGAACGGCGTCGTCGAGATCAAGGAGGATCACCCGCTG
>DATFXR010000292.1:0-8747 GCA_035315685.1 Vicinamibacterales bacterium
CGCCCGAGATCGTGAACGGTCGCGCCGAGCAGCGCATACGAGCGGGGGCTGCGGTGATAATGCAGCGCAAACACATGGACGTCGTGCCGACGGGCGAGGCGCTCGACGAGCCAGAGCAGCGCCGGAACCACACGCTCCCGCGCGGACTGATCGACGCCGCCGGTCACGACGAGGGCGATGCGCATCGCAGAGAGCATTACACGTTCGCTGCAGAAACCTGACAAGGACACGAGGATGTCAAAGGACGCAAAGGACCGCGCCGCGTCGCGGCACCATCGCCGGCGCGCGTCAGTGATCGCCGCCGCAGGGATCGCAGCCGGGTTATGCGGTACGCCGCGCATGCAGGCGGCGCGGAACACCCTCGACATTTACTTCATCGATGTCGAAGGAGGACAGTCGACGCTCGTCGCCACGCCGGCAGGCGAAACGCTGCTCGTTGACACCGGATTTCCTGGATCGGGCGGCACCTTCGACGCGGTGCCGGGTGACCCTGCAAAGGCGCGCGATGCGCAACGCATTCTCGCGGCGGCGCGCGACGCCGGCGCAGCGCAGATCGACTACCTGCTGACGACGCACTTTCACGCCGATCACGACGGCGGCGTCGTCGAGCTGGCGCAGCTGCTGCCGATCCGCACGTTCGTCGATCACGGGCGCGTGCTGCCGGACGCCGAAGAAACGTCGCGCGGCACGCTCGCTGCGTTCGACCGCTATGCGGCGGTCCGTGCCAGAGGCCGTCACCTCGAACCGGCGCCCGGCGATCGGATTCCATTGAAGGGCGTCGAGGCGATTGTCGTCAGCGGTGCCGGCGCGACGCTGAAGATGCCGCTGTCCGGGGCCGGCGGCCGAACGGTCGGCTGCGCAGACACTGCGTCACCCGCGCAGGAACCGCACGAGAACCCGCGCTCGAGCGGGGTGCGCCTTCAGTTCGGCCGTTTTCGTTTTCTCGATCTCGGCGATCTGACCGGGCCGCCGCTGTTCGCGCTCGCCTGTCCCGAGAACCTGATCGGTCCGGTGGACGTGTATCTGGTCGCGCATCACGGCGGTCTCGATGCTGCCGATCCAGCGACGTTCGCTGCGTTCCGGCCGCGCGTCTCGATTGTCAACAACGGTCCCGTGAAAGGCGGCGCGCCGGCGATCTTCAAGACGCTGCACGCGTCGCAGAACGCCGGCGACGTCTATCAACTCCACAAATCGCAGAACGCCGGCGCCGAGAACTTCGCCGACGAGCACATCGCCAACCTCGACACGTCGACAGCGCATTGGATCAAGGTGAGCGCGAGCGCCGACGGTGCGTTTACCGTAACGAACGCGCGCACCGGGACGGCCAGGCGATATCCGCCCAGGTAGCTGCGGCGCAAAGAAGGCCGACGCGAGCACCTGGATCCGCCACGAAGGCACGAAGACACGAAGAAGACTTTGTATAAAAACAACCTTCGTGGCAGCTCGATGGCCGTCGGACCTGAGCATGTGGATTCCGTCGCAACGGCACGTCTCGAGATCGCCGGCTACCGCGACGACTCGTAGATCTTGATGATCGCCGGCGAGACGATGCGGTTCGACAACTGATAGCCGGGTTCGGCGGTGGCAGCGATGCGGAATTGCTCGACCGCCTTGTCCTTCAGGCGGGTCCGGTCCTCGGGTTTTGGCGCCGACAGCGCCTGCGTGGCGTACGCGACGCCCAGATATGCGTGCAGCGAGGCTGCCTTGCTGCCGTCGAGCGACGCCGCCGGCTCGAGGATCGCGATCGATTCCTGCGCCCGGCCGTTCAGCAGCGCGAGCAGGCCATGCCGCAAGGTTACCTGGAGCGGATCGTCGCCGGTTGACTTCGTCACCCGATCGAGAATTGCCGTCAGCCCTTCGCGAGCGAACCGATCCGGATCGACGTTGCGGGCGTCGACCAGGGCTTGCTGCGCAGCAGCCGCGCCGGTCTTCGACTTGCTCCCCTCGACGCCGCGATCGCGCAGTGACTTGAACTTCGAAGCCCTGGCGACGGCCGCCGCCGCGTCCTGATTATTCGGGTCTGCCTTTGCGGCGGACGCGTACGCGGCGTCGGCCTCTGCATATTTGCCTTGTCGAATGAGGTCGGCGGCTGTACGCACGTCCCGCTGCGCGTCGAGGACCTTCGGATCCGGCGTTGTGTTGGATGCGTTCGACGGAGTGTTCCCCGGCGGCGTCGGCGTGCCGTTCGTCGCGTTCACCGGCGGTGTCGCTGTCGCACCTCGCGCCGCCAGCGTCGCGGCTTCGTTCAGGCGGGCGCCGAGGTTCTCGGCGGCGAACAACTCCGGCTGTGCCTGCTGCGCCTGCTGCAGCCGGTCGCGCGCTGCCGAGTAGCTTTTGCGATCGAACTCGGCCTGGGCGGCGGCTTTGTGCGTGCGGTAATCGTCCTCGCGCCGCCTGATTTCTCCGAGCGCGTCGGCGACCGCCTTCTGGCCAGGCAGCGTCTGCTCGGCGAGCACCAGCCTGCCTTTTGCGTCGTTGAACCGGCCGTTCTGAACGAGCGCGCGTCCCTCGTCCGCGAGCTGGCCTCCATAGCCCTTGACCGCCTCCTCGCGTTTCGCCCCGAGGCCGGCCCTTGCGTACTCGTTCGCGTCGAGCGATCGCAGCTGATCGAGCTGCCGGATCGCCGCGTCGTAGTTGCGGGCGCCGAGGGCCGCTTCGGCCTGCCGCATGCCGTTGTCGAATGCCGGATTGCGCGGTGGCGTCGACGGCGTGCTCATCGCCAGCTTGATCTTCGACTCGGTCTCGTTGAACTTCGCGGTCTGCTGCCGCGTGAGCGTGGGTCGCGCCTTGTCGAGATTCTGCGCCGCCTTGTCCCACTGCCCGAGCTCGGCGTAGGCGAGCGCGAGGTAGTAGTAAGGGAAGTAGTCGGTGCGGAAGACGCCCTCGATGATCTTGTTCGGCGCCGCCTTCGGATCGGCGGCAACGGCGCGTTCGAGGAACTGTACGGCATCGGCATACTTGCCGGCCTCGAACGCTTTCACGCCCTTGTCGTACGGTTCGGACCAGCGGTTGGCCTGCGCGAGCACGACGACACACGTCGCCATGACCGCCGCGGCGGACGCGGCGCAGAGCGCGCCTCGCTGAACCGACCGACCGATCATCGTTTCAGAATCGCACTGCCGACGAGAGCACGAACTCCTTCCCGAACACGTACGCCGCGTCCACCTGCACGCGCGAACCGAGGACGACGCCTCCGCCGACGGTTCCGCGGTATTCGTCGTTCCGCGGTGCAAGATTGTACTGCGCATTCATCACTGCGTTGGTGGCGGCGTCGCTCGCGCCCGTGAAGGTGATGACGTGGCTGGGGTTGCTGTAGAAGCCGCCGCGGACGAACAGCGGGCTCTTGCCTTGCATCAGGTTGAGCACGTTGTACTCGGCGCCGACATGGAACTCCGTGGTGTCAGGCGTCGAGAACTCGCCGCCGGTCAGCGTCGTGTCGTTGAAGATCAGCGTCACGGTCTTGGTCAGCGACGAGTAGAGCGTCCGTACGACATCCGCGCCAACCAGCAGACGCGGTGTCGGCCGCGCGGAGAAGCCGCCGCCGAAATGATCGGGAACGTCGATCGGCACCGGCTTGGGGAACCCGGGAGCCGTGACCAGCGGCGTCTGGTTCACCGGCGGCGAGAGGTTCTGACCGAGATTGACCTGCAGCGTCTCTGAGGTGGTGAACTTGGGGCCCTTGGCGTAGTTGCCGCCCACCTGGAACATGTCGTTGATGCGGTAGAGCGCGCCGAGCGAAAACGACGGCGCCGTCTGCGAGTCGTTGATCGACGACTGGTTCGCGACGATGGACGTGCCGCGGAGGTCAGTGCGGACCGTCGGGAATGACGGGCCGAAGGCGATCACGTTGCGCGTGGCTGTCGTATCGGCGTTGAACGTGGCGGCGCCGAAAGTGCCGCCGACGCGGAGGGCGTTGGTGACCATGAAGGCGACGGTGCCGGAGTAGTTGGTGCCGGTGAAGTCGGTCGATCCGTTCACCGGCCGCAGCGCACTCGACGGGAGTGCCGGAATCGGGCGCGGATCGAGGCTGAACGACTCCTGATAGTCGAGGTAGCGGTGGATCGAGAAGCCGACCGCCAGCCTCGTGTTCTTGATCGGCGCCGACAGGCTCAGAAACGAGAAGGCATTGACCGTGCTCTCGAACGTCGTCGTCTGGAGCGTGAACAACGATTCGACGCTCGCCAGCCGATCGACCTGAATGTTGGTGCTCTTGAACTCGCCGTAGACCTGGGGTTTGGTCAAACTCATCAGTCCCGCCGGATTGCTGATGGGCGCGGTTCCGTCGTCGGCGATGCCAATGAAGGTCCGGCCCATCCCGTTCGCGCGCGCGCCCGGCGTCGAGAAGTTCCACTCGAATCCAAACGGGAAGACTTCATCGTTGCTCTGTGCGGCCGCGGTACTGGCTACGCCCGCAGTCGCCATGCACAGGCCCAGCACAATCTGGACCACTCGACGCATCGTCATTCGACAACTCCCTGCGGCGCACGCCGCTCCGTCACTTCGCCAGAATCTTCGACACTTCGTCTTCGGCCTTGAACCCCGGAATCGACTGCCGGACTTCGCGGACGCCGCCCGCTTCGACCGCGACGTCGAACTCGACCGGGTCGGGGAAGTTCGGGTTGCTCGCCTTCACGCGATACTCGCCGGCCGGCAGCGACGCCACGCACGGCGTCACCGTACAGGCGGTCGTCACCGCAGCGCCGTCGGCCTTGCGGGTGATGGCGACGATGTTCGCCCACGGCAGGACGTCGAGCACGACGCTGCCGGGGGCCCCGGCGACCGGCTTGTTTGTGTCAACGCCAGGCCTGCCAGTCCCGAACAACCAATAGGCGATGCCGAAGACGAGGAGTGTGGCGGCGCCGAGGCCGACGTACTTGCCTCGGCCGCCCGGAGCGACGGGTTCGGCGACGGTCGTGATGGAGCGTTCGGCCTCTGGTCGAGGTGCGACGTCCGGTTTCGGGCGAGCCAGCGGTGCGTCGGCCGCAGTGTCTGTCGGTCCTCGTCCCGGCATGACGACAGTTTTGTCAGCGTCCCACTCGCGAACGACTGTCGCATCAGCAGCGTTCTGTGCCGCACGCTCGGCCTCTCGCTTTGCCGCGAGCTCCGCCTCGCGCTTGCGTTTTTCTTCGGCAGCCCGTTCCTCGGCGCGCCGCTTTTCCTCAGCGGCCCTCTGTGCGGCGCGCTCCGCCTCGCGCTTGCGTTTCTCTTCGGCGGCCCGTTCCTCGGCGCGTCGCTTTTCCTCAGCGGCCTGCTGTGCGGCGAGCTCTGCCTCGCGCCTGCGCTTCTCCTCGGCGGCGCGCTCGATTGCGGCGCGGATGCGTCCGTCGAGCGCGCGCGCATCGGAGAGGTCCGGCTGGCCGCTGAGGACCTCGCCGACAATCGCGAGCGCGTTGTCGAAATCTCTCGCGTCGAGTCTCGCCGCAGCATCGGCGAGCTTTCGCGCCGTTTCCTGTCGCTTGCGCTCGGCGGCTTCGGCGGCCTTGCGTCGTTCTTCGGCCAGGCGCTCGGCTTGCCGGCGGCGGATGATCTCGTCACGCTCGATACGCAGCTCATTGACCGCGTCGGCGACCAGCGTTGGCAGGTCGAACTGTTCGAGCTGTGCGATGGCTGCGTCGTGGCGACCGGCGGCGAACTGCTCCCGTGCCTGCTCTATGGCCTGCCGCGCTCGAGCCTGTTCTTCCGCCTGTCGCCGCGCCTCGACGGCGGCGGCGATGTCGCGTTCGATCGCTCTCGCCTCGGCGTTCTCGCTGTCGATTGCGAAGGCATCGCGGACGCGAAACGTGGCCTCCTCGAGCGCGCCGGCCGACAGGGCATCCCGCGCCTGCGCGACCGCGGTCTGCAGCGCGCGGAGGCGCGCCTGCTGCTCGGCGAGCGCGCGTCGCGCATCTTCGAGCGCGGCGCGCACGGCGGCCGCCTCCCGCGACGCCGGGCTGAGCGATTCGGCGCGGCCGATCAGCAGCGATGCTGCCGTCAAGGCGCCCTTGTCGAGCTCGCTGCGCGCCTCGGCCAGCAGCTGTTGTGCCTGGCGGTCGTCGAGCGCCGTGCGCGCGCGCTGCTCGTACGCGAGCGCGTCGCGATCGTCGCCGTCGAGCAGCAAGGCGCGCTGACTGGCGTCGAGCGCGGCGGTGTAGTCGCTGCGCTCGAGCGCGTGCCGCGCATCGTCGAGGTGCGTGCGGATCTGCGCGGCGCGCAGCCGGGCAAGCTCCTGGCGGCTGGAGTCGCGGCGTCCCGGCCGCGGCGTGCTCTCCGGCCGCGGCGTGCCTTCGTCGCTGGTGGGCCCGCGATGGGCGGTGATCGTCTCAGCCCCGGCATCCTCGAGATCGAGTCCCAGGCGGCGGCGGAGAACGGCGAGCTCGCGGCGCACGACTGCCATGTCCGGATAGCGATCCTCTTTCGACTTCTCCAGACACTTGTTGACGATTGCGACGAGCCCCGGGTCCAGCTTCGGGTCGATGTTCAGCATCGGCTCCGGGCTGAGGTTGATGATTTTGTGAAGGATGCCGCTCTCCAGGCCGCCCGGAAACGCCTGCTGGTAGGTGAGGAGCTCGTAGAACACGGCGCCCGCCGAGAACATGTCGGCGCGCGCGTCGATGTCGGGCAGGCCCATCATCTGCTCGGGCGACATGTAGTTCAGCGTGCCCATCAGCATGCCGGCCTGCGTCTTGATCCCACCGGCGGCGTCGCTGACGCGCGCGATGCCGAAGTCGAGCACTTTGAGCACGCCGTCGGCATCGAGCATGACGTTCTTCGGCTTGATGTCGCGATGGACGATGCCGGCGCGATGCGCGTACTGCAGGCCGGCGCACAACTCGTCCATCAGCTGAAGCTTCCGCCCGACCGAGAGCGGGGCCTTGCGATGGATCAGCGCGTAGAGCGTTTCGCCCTCCACGTACTCCATCGCGATGAACGGCTGGCTGTCGTGCTCGCCGACGTCGAAGATCGTGACGATGTTGATGTGGCGCAACCGACCGGCCGAGCGCGCCTCGCGCATGAAGCGCTCGCGCAGCTCCGCGTTGTCGAATCCTTCCTTGAGCAGCTTGATCGCGACCAGCCGATCGATCGCCGGATCGCGCGCAAGCAGGACCTGCCCCATGCCGCCGGCTTCCAGCGGATTCAGCACCTGATAGCGGGCGATGTTCGGCGGTGTCGTCACCGATGTTCGCGCGGCGCGCGCCGCATGCTAGTGCGCCTGTCCATAGCGGGCGAGCGCGACGGTCACGTTGTCCTTGCCGTCGCGCTGGACGGCCATCTCCACCAGCTGTGCCGCCGCACGATCGAGATTCGGTTCGCTGCGCAGGATCGCGGCGACGTCCTTGTCTTTCAGCGCTCCATGCAGCCCGTCGGTGCACAACATGATCGTCTGACCGTCGACCAGATCGATCTCGTTGACCGTGACGTCGAGCTCGGGACGTGCGCCGACGACGCTCGTCAGGACGTGACGCATCGGATGCTTGTCGAACGCGCTGGCGTCCAGCCCCGACTCCTTCTTCAGCATCTCGACCCACGAGTCGTCTTTCGTGATCTGCTTCAGCTCGCGGCCGTCGAAGGAGTAGATCCGGCTGTCGCCGACCCCCGAATAGGCGAGGCGCGCTCCTTCGAGGACCGCCGCGACGACCGTCGTCCCCATGCCGGTGTACTCGGTGCGCTCCTCCGACGCCCGGAACACGCGGCGGTTCGCGATCTTGATCGCGGTCATCAGCCGGTTGGCGGCGAACGACAGCGTCGGGGCGAAGCCGAACGGCCACGTGATGTCGTCGCCCGACGCGCTCTTCTTCAGGAACGATCCGATCGTATCCAGCGCGAGCTGCGACGCGACTTCGCCGGCGTTGTGACCGCCCATCCCGTCGGCGACGGCGACCACGCCCAGGTCGGGTTCGAGCAGCGACGAATCTTCGTTGATCGTACGCACCGTGCCCGGGTGCGTACGCGAGCACACGGTCAGCATCGAAACGGCTCCGTTCGGAAACGCGCGGCGGCCTGCTATGATACCGCCGCCTTCCGCGGCTGCGCAGATTCCACTGATGTTCGTCCTCATCGTCACCCAACGCGGCACCACACAGGAATTCCTGCTGGCCGAGGGACGCACGATGCTCGGGCGTGGGCAGAACTGTGATGTGGTGATCAACGACGAAAGCATCTCGCGTCAACACGCGCGGCTCGTCGTCGGCGCCGACCAGGTCGAGTTGAGCGATCTGCAAAGCCGCAACGGGACCTACGTGGCCGGCCGGCCGGTGCACGACGCGACGCTGCTCGGCGGCGAGCAGTTGAGCTTTGGCGACGTCACCGCGACGCTCGAGAGGCGCGCGCAGGCGCCGGCGGTCGCGCCGCCCGCGCCGTCGATCACCAGCGAACACACGATGTTCCGCGCCCTGGGTGACACCTCGCCGCCGACGTCGGCCGTGCGGATCGTCGAGGCGCCGCGTTTGATCAGTCTGCTCTCGGAAGTGGCGCGGACGCTCGTCGCCACTGTTCCAGTTCAGGACATCCTCAATCGCGTCATCGACCTGCTGCTCGCGCACGTCCCGGCCGAGCGCGCATGCCTCGCGCTCGCGCAGCCGGGCACGCAGGCACTCACCTCGCAGATCGTGCGGCGCTCCGACGGCAAACCGGCGCAGCCGGTGCAAATCAGCCGGACCGTTCGCGACATGACGCTGTCGCAGCGGATTGCCGTGCTCACCTCCGACGTGCACGAGGACCCGCGATTCGATACGTCGCAGAGCGTGCTGCTCAGCGACGTTCGATCGTTG
>DATFXR010000293.1:0-8992 GCA_035315685.1 Vicinamibacterales bacterium
AGATCGATGCCGACGCTGAAGCGCGCACGATCCGCCGTTCTGGAATTGGACCTGGCCACTACGCGACCTCGACTTCGGCTTGTGCGACGATGCTGCGGCCGCCGGACGATGCCAGCGGCGGCAGTTCGATCCTCGCGACGCGCCAGCCGTGATGGAGCAGCGTCCCGGGGAACGGCGGACGTCCGGTCACGTTGCCGACGAGACGGACGGATGCGGGATCGAGATCCGGCGGGACGCTCGTCCGCTCGCCTTCCTTGCCCGCGAGGATCGGTTCGAGCGTGACGTAGCGTGTGAGCGCGCCGCGGCAGCCGGCGTGCACGTCGCGGACGGCGGCGCCAATCTGCGCGTCGGCGTAGGCGGTCAGGTCTTCCATCAGGAAATCGATCAGGCGTCCGTCGCGCTGCATCAGGGCCAGCATCTGGATCGCGCGGTCGGAGCCGTCAACCACCGCAGGCGGCGGGGCAGGCGCAGCCGGTTCCGCAGGGCGCGTGACCTGCAGCGCCGCCGGCAGCCGTCCTTTGAACAGAATCGTGAAAAACGCTGCGAACGCCAGCTTCGCTCGAGTCCACACCCCACCCATCACACGCTCCAGTTGTCGATTGTCACACGGGTACGCGCTCTGCCGAGCCGTGCCACGCCGACGGCCCGTCAACTCGATCCTGCCGCGGTGCTAACGCGGCACGAACTCCACCGTCGTGTCGCGCCGCCGCTTCGTGCGGAATCCGCGCACGAACTTGCGGGATCCGGGCGTCGGATACTTCTCGGCGTAGCATTGCTCGATCGCGTCGCGGATGCGTTCGCTGCGCACCCGCACGGCCCGGATCCGAATGGTGCGCTCGCCCACCTGCATCGCACCGAGCGGGTCGGCGAGGAACGTGCGATACCAGCCGCCCGCCTTCTGCGTCCACGATCGCGCGAACACGCGGCCGTCGACGACGACCGCCCAGATGCCGATGAAGCGATGATCGGAGCGAGCGCCAGCGCGGACTGCGAAGATCTTGCTCTCGTCAATGGCAGCGACGACCTTCGGCGAGAACCGACGGGGCATCTGGCTCGTGATGGTATCACTCGCGCGAGTCACTGCTTCGTCACCGGCAACTGCGGGACTGGATCCAGGTCCCGCTTCAGCCCCACGTGCTACCGCGCCGATTCGGTCAGCAGCGCTCGAATCCACTCACTGATCGCCGATTGACGGACGGTCCTGCCGCGACCGTCCCGATCGGTCGCGCGCGCGCCGCGTTCAAGCAACAGCGCGATGATGCCCGCCTGCTGCTGTCGGGCGTGCTCGGACCCGGCGCCACCGCGGCCGGTCGTCTGGACCGCGAGGTGGAGCGGCGTCGATCCGCTCTCATTCGGCTGTCTCGGGTTCGCACCAGCGTTCAACAGCGACCGCACGGCCGGCAACGAGCGCGTCCGCACCGCCCTGTGCAGCGGCGTCGCTCCGCCGCGATCGGCGGCGTTCGGGTCGGCGCCGACCGACGCGAGGTAGTCGATGGTTGCCGCCTGCGCGTCCGGCTGCCAGTGATTCGTGTCGGCCGCGTAGTGAAGCGGCTGGGCGCCGCGGCGATTCACGGCGCGGCAATCGGCGCCGCGCGTCACCAGGAGTTCCACGATGGGCCGCTGAAATGCCGCCGCGGCCATGTGCAGCGCCGTGTCGCCCTCGTACAGATAATGCGCGATCTCGGTGAAGAAGAAACTGGACGCACCGCCGCGCGTCGCGCCCTCGCGCGAGGCGGCGGCCGCAAGCTGCGGCGTCCCGGCCAGACGGCGCGACACCGCATCGACATCACCGGCGACGACGAGGCGGACGAACTCGCGGAATGCGAGTTCATTGCCCTTCGACGAGGACGAACTGCGCGGTCGCCGCACCGGCACGCACCTTTCTCGCCGCGACATATTCCGGCGAGTTGTAGAACTCTTGCGCTCGCTCGAAGCTCGGGAACTCGATGACGACGACGCGGCTCTTCGCCGGCGGCCCTTCGAGCGTCGCCGTCCGCCCGCCGCGCGCCAGGAAGCGGCCGCCGAATTTCTCGATGATCGCCGGCGACAGCTTGGTGTACTCGCCGTACTGCTGCGGGTTGGTCACCTCCACCTGCACGAGGATGTAGGCCTTCCTGGCCGCGCCCTGAAGCGCCCAGGCGCTGCCCACGCCGAGCCCTGCAACGACTACCGCCGCGGCACAGATTGTTCTGGTCATCGTCCAGCCTCCGGAAACACGAGCCACCCTTTGTTCAGCGGCATCGCACCGTGGTGCGTGTAAAACGCGCGGCCGGCCGCGTTGTCGGGATCCACATCAACGCAGATTCGCGCCGCGTGATGGCCGCTGAACCATTCACGAAGCAGCCGAAGCAGCTCCGTCGCGACCCCCTGGCGGCGATGGCCCGGTGCGACGAAAAGATACTGCAGCTCCCCGTCGCAGTCGTAGCGCCGCGTCAGATGACCGGCGATATAGCCCACGACAGCCTCGCTTTCCACGGCGACGTACGCGACCCGCGGCGCGAGCGCATGCCGCGGGTGATGACGGCCCTCGAGATACGCGGCCATGCGCGGGTCGGCGGGCCCGGCGATCCCGTCGGTCCACCGGCTCCGCTCCATGCCCGGAATGTCGGCCACGGTCGCCTCACGAAACTGTGTCGCGTCTCGGGACCACATAGCTCGGAGTGAAGGACCGATTGGCCCATGGGGTTGCTGGGGAGGGCTCGCGCTTCGCGCGACCTGTCGGTTCTACCCCACCCAGCCCACGGGCCAATCCGTCCTACCCTCCAGTCCGCCTGCCGGTCAGAGCGCGTTGATATCGCGCATCTCGAGGATCGGCTTCGAGTAGCCGCTTCGCGCGAGCGCCAGCATCGCGCGCCCCATCTGTTCTGTCGTGGTCACGGCGCCCGGACCGAGCCGTTTCAGCAGCGGGTAGAGCGGGCGCGTGATGTCGTACAACGTCTGGTACCACCGCGTTCGCGACCGGATACCGCGCTCCGGGATGATCACGCCAGGACGCACCATGTAGGCCGCCCTGAAGGGGAGCCGCAGCAGCGCGTTTTCAGTGCGCCCTTTCACCCGCGCCCACATCAGCCGACCCCGTTCGGTGCTGTCGGTGCCCGCGCCGGAGACGTAGACGAATGTCATGCCGGGAGTGAGCCGTGCGAGCGTCGTCGCGACGGCGAGCGTGAGATCGTAGGTGAGCTGCGTGTAGCGGGGCTCCTGCATGCCGGCCGACGACACGCCGAGGCAGAACAGGCATGCGTCGAAGCCGGCGAGCTCGGGCTCGACTGTCGAGAGATCCGAAACGTCGGCGACGACCAGTTCACGCAGTTTCGGATCGTGGCGGCCGGTCGGCGTGCGCCCGACGACGAGCAGCTTCTCGACGCCAGAGTCGATCAGCGCCTGGCGCAGCACGCCCTGACCGATCATCCCGGTCGCGCCGAACAGCAGTACCTTCATGCGGTCACGGCTCGCCTGCACGCGGCGGCTCCGACATCAGTGCGTCGCGGCGATGTCACGGTCACGCGTCTCCGTCGCCACGAGCACCGACACGATCGTGACGATCGCCATCGCGATCACGTACGACGCCAGCGCGCCGCGGCCGTACGGGAGCAGTGCCGTCGCGATGAACGGCGACACGCCGCCCGAGACGACCGACGCGAGCTGCGATCCGAGGGACGCGCCGCTGTAGCGGACGCGCGTGCGAAACAACTCGGACAGGAACGCCGCCTGCGGTCCGTACATCGCCGAATGCGAGCACACCTCCGCGATGACGAGCGCGAGCCAGACCAGCGGTGTCGATCCGGTGTCGAACAGCCGGAACAACGGGTAGGCCCACACCGCCGTCGCGATAGCGCCGAACAGGTATACCGGCCGCCGCCCGACGCGATCGGACACCGCGCCGAAGATCGGAATCGCGACCAGCCCACAGGCGGAAGCCAGCAGGATCCCGTTCAACACCGTCTGGCGATCGAGGCCGACCTTCTGCGTGCCGTAGACGAGCACGAACACGGTGTAGATGTAGAACGCGCCGTTCTCGGCGAACCTCGCGCCGATCGCGAGCAGCACTTCACGTGGCTGCGTCACCAGCACCTCGAGCGCCGGCCGCCGCGACTCGACCTGCTCGCGCTTGAGGCGGGTGAATGCCGGCGTCTCGAGAATCCGCAGCCGGATGATCAGGCCGACCGCGACGAGCACGATGCTGAGGAGAAACGGCACACGCCAGCCCCATGCCAGGAACTGATCCTCCGGCAGTCGCGCAAACTGCGCGAATACCGCCGTCGAGACCATCAGGCCCGCCGGGACGCCGATCTGTGGCCAGCTTCCGTAGAATCCGCGCGCGCCCGGCGGCGCGTGCTCCACCGCCATCAGCACCGCACCGCCCCACTCGCCGCCGACGCCAAACCCCTGCGCGAGCCGAAGAACCACCAACGCGACTGCGGCCCACGGTCCGGCCTTCGCGTAGGTCGGCAACAGGCCGATGCCGAAGGTCGCGATGCCCATGATCGTGAGTGTGAGCACGAGCATCGACTTGCGGCCGATCCGGTCGCCGTAGTGGCCGATGACGATGCCGCCGATCGGCCGCGCGATGAAACCGACGGTGTAGGTCGCAAACGAGGCGAGCGTACCGGTGAGCGGGTCGAACGTCGGGAAGAACAGCCGATTGAAGACAGTGGCGGCGGCGGTGCCGTAGAGAAAGAAGTCGTACCACTCGATGGTCGTGCCGATCAGGCTGGCGAAGGCGACCAGCCTGATCGTGTTGGTCGTCGGCGTCTCGTCGGACCGTATCACCAATGGAACCCCCGGGTCAGCGACGCGACCGGCACTTCCAGCCACGCGGCGATGCGCGTCACCTGCGGAAAACCGGTCCGTCCGCCGTTGGCGTAGCGCGTCAGACCGGCGGCCGACACGTCGCCGATTTCCCGCGCCACCTGCGCCCAGGTGAGCGCGCGCTCGGCGCGCTGCGCGTCGAGCATCGCGTAAATCTGCCGCGTATCGAATCTCAGGATCTGTGTCGGCCCGACGTCAGGCAGCATCGCCGGTTGCGGAGGCACGCCTGGCTCACCGGGAACGAAGCTCTCCGGCGCACGATTGAGCCAGCGGAGCATCTGCAGCACGCCGTCGCCCTCGATCGCGCGGTGGCTGCGCATGCCGCTCAGCGTCGATGGACTGATCGGGCGCAGTCGCCGGAACGGCGCGCTGATCTCGCGCGCCAGCTGCGGCCAGCTGAGACCGCGCGCCTGCCGCTCGGCGTCGAGCGCCCCGTGCAGCGCGGCGATGTCGAAATCAGCCGATCGCACCGAAGACATCGCACGGGATTCTACAGGCAGCAAGGCCGAGAAGGGATCGCGTCCGCGCAATCAACCGGTCCTGACAATCGACAGGTAGGCCCGCCACGGACCGACTGCGTCCGTGTATTGCCGCGCCATCACGCGAACGATCTGACGGACGTGCCCGAGGTCGTGTGCGACCCACGTCGCAAGCTGCTGGCTGAGGGTCACGACGCCGAATTCCGGGTGCCGGCCGCGTTTCTCGAGGTCGGCGTCAGTCAGGCCGAGCGCGTGCAGACGGGCGAGGCTTTCCGTCCGCAGTACGGCGAACGTATCGAGCAGCTCGGCGAGCGATCTCCCCGCAGAGGCAGCGAACATCGCCTCGCGATCGAATGGAGGGTACGGCACACCGTCGCCGTGACGGAGCAGATGCTCGACGCGCGGCATCCAGTTGGTCCGCTCGCCGTGAATCAGGTGTCCGACGACGTCGATCGGACTCCAGGTGCCCTCGCCTTCCCGCGCATCGGTCCAGACCGCGGGCAGGTCGAGCAGCAGCCCGCGCAGGATCACGGGCGTACGTTCAAGTACCGGCAGCGCCTCGTCGAGTCGAAACTGCATGACAGCGTGCAGTGTACTCCCGGGGAGTAATATCAGCGCTCGAATGACCTTTGCTGGCGTGCGTGCGATTGGACTGAAGTTACCCGGAGCCGAAGAAGGCACCAGCTGGGGTACGCCGGCGCTCAAGGTCGGCGGCAAGATGTTCGCCTGCATCGCGTCCCACAAGTCCGCCGAACCGAACACGCTCGTCGTCTACATCGACCTCGCGCAGCGCGACGCGCTCATCGCGGAAGATCCGGACACCTACTACCTGAAAGAGCACTACGTGAACTACCCGGTCGTGCTCGTCCGCCTGTCGCGCGTTCACCCGGACGCGATGCGCGATCTCCTCGCAGGCGCGTGGCGCATCGTGAGCGCCAGGCAGCGGCCGCGCCGGCGCACGACCGCGCGTTCGCGGTCGACGCCAAGACGACGATAACTGTCGTCACCCGCGGCTCGTGCCGCGCAGTTCGGCGATGCGCGCCTTGACCAGCCGCTTGACGAGCGCGGACGGGATCGGCGCGTCCAACGGGAATCGAATCGTGCCTTTCGACGTTTCGTATCCCGTAACGTCGATGCGGTGCGCCTTCAGCAGGGACGGCGTGATCGGGTACATGCTCGTGTGGGCTCTGAACGCGGCGCACCAGACGAGCGGCCGTCCGTCGAGCCGGAAGAGCGGAATCCGGTAGCTGAAGCCGTCGACCGCATCCGGGGCAGCCGCGCGAACGGCCGCGCGCAGTTTCTGCAGCGCCTGGCGCGACACGCCTGGAAGCGTGGCGAGATACGCCTGAATCTCTGCGCGCGCGCCCTCGGCGCTCCCCGTCCTGCCCGTCCCGCCCGTCCTGCCCTTCCCGCCCTTCCCACCCTTTTCGCGCCTGACGGACATGGCTACGCCTCCTCCGTCTCGTACCAATCCTGGTGCAGTGACCACGCACCGCAGCGCAGACACGAGGTCCAGTGCCACTGATGACGGCAGCCGGGACAGCGTCCGCGCGTCGTGAACGTGTTCCACTCGGTGCCGCACGCCTCGAAGAACGGCTCCGGGGTCTCGGTCCACGAACAACACCAGCGGCTGGGCGGCGACGGCCGCCACTCGCACTGCGGACACCGGATGCCGAGCAATCCCTCGTCTCGATCGAGATCGGGGATGTCGAGCGGCTGCCGGCGTGACGCGAGGTCGTTCTTCAGCAGCGACAGCGAACTCGTCGCAGCAGGCGCGGCGTCGACCGGCGCGAAGACCTTCGTCGGCAGGCACGACATGCGCCATCGTATCGCGACACGGTCGCCCCACGAACGGACGATCGCGCCTCGAATCTTTGGATCTCGTCGTCGCCGCTGCGGTGACGCCGCACAAAATCGAACTGCGGATCTTGACGGCCGGTCAGCGCGTGAAATCAGATCGCTGCGTGATCTCGACCCGCAGGTGGACCCTCGTTTCGATGGCGGCCCTGGTTGCCACCGCTGCGGCACCCGCACACGACGTGGCGTTCTGGCGCGCGGTCGCGCAGGCGAAATACGCTCCGCCGCCGGGCAGCGACATCCCGGCGCTGACCGACGAGCTCGCCGGGATGCTTTCCTCGCCCGATCCCGAGCTCCGCGACGACATCGCATACTCGACGCTGACGAGCTGGATCTATCAGCAGAAGATCCTCGATGCGGATGCCCTCCGGCCGCTCGCCGAGCGGCTGCTCGCAAACATGAGGCGCGGCATCGGCGAGCAAAGCACTGACAGCGTGTTCGGTCGCTCGTTCTCCGCGCTGATGCTCTCCGTGATCGTGGCGAGAGACAACGCGGATCGGTTTCTCGACGCGAGCGCGTGGCGGCGAATCGAGTCGGCGGCGCTCGCCTACCTGGCAGACGAGCAGGACCTGCGCGGCTACGATCCGGACAAAGGCTGGATGCATTCGGCGGCGCACACCGCCGACCTGCTGAAGTTCCTCGGCCGGAGCCGGTATCTCGACGCGGCCGGACAGCGTCGGTTGCTCGATGCGATTGCAGACAAGCTGACGAAGGCGTCCGTGGTGTTCACCTACGGTGAAGACGAGCGTCTCGCGCGGGCGGCACTTTCGCTCATTGCGCGCAGCGACTTCGATGGTCAACAGTTCGCTGCGTGGCTGCAGCGAAGCCGGCCGGCGATGGCGGAGCATCCGACCGTCGCGCAGCTTCGTGCGGCGCAGAACTGGAAGAACATGCTCGCCAAGCTCGAAGTAATTCTCTCGAACGACGAGCAGCTGTCCGACGCCGCGACGGAAGCGCGAACCGCCCTTCGCGCAGCGCTCAAACCGCTCTTCTGACTTTGCGACAGTAACGACGTGTATCTGCCAAATCGAGGACCGGGGATCCGCCACGAAGGCACGAAGTCACGAAAGAAGGCGAACACGACTACAAACGAAGAGTGCCCTAATTAAAGCGCGATGCTGAGCTCGCGGAGTGTCGCAGAACCAGAGAGGCTTCTTTGTACGACAGCTCTCTGCGAACTCTGCGTGCTCTGCGGTTTGACGTGGGCCAGGGGCTAGAAGCCTGCTGGCCTTTCCGAGACCACGCCGAAGGCCTTCTCGAGCGCGATTCCGATCTGTCCCAGCACGCCGTCGTCGAACAGCCGGCCGACCAGCGTGATTCCGTGCGGCACGCGCCGTGGCGGGTTGAACCTGGGCAATGGGTTCGCCGGATCGGGCGCCCAGTCGCTGCGCGCTTCCGTCACGTTTACGAAGCCGGCTCGAAGCGTCAGCGAGGGATGGCCGGTGAAGTTCGTGATCGTGAGCTGTTCGTCGCGCAAGGACGGCACGAGCAACACGTCCACGGCCCGGAAGATGCGCGCCATCTCCAGCGCGACCTTGCGCCGCAGACGATCGGCCTGCACGAAGTCCACGGCCGACAGGAAGCGTGCCTGCCGGAACAGGTTCGGCCATGCGTCCTTGACCTGCACGCGCAGCGTGGAGAGCTGGTCGCTGAGCGCGAGCTCCTCGAACGACGCGGCGCCTTCGGCGAACAGAATCGGGTTCAACGAGCCGTACGGCCAGTCGGGCAGCGTCACCTCCTTCAGCTCGAGGTTCAGCTTCTTCATCGTCTCCATCGCGGCCCGGTCGACGTCGGTCGCAGGACTTTCCTTCATCCATTGCGCGATGTAACCGACTTTCAACCGGGCA
>DATFXR010000294.1:0-28520 GCA_035315685.1 Vicinamibacterales bacterium
AACAGTGAGCCGTTCTTCAGCTTCACCTACCGGCGGAATGTCGAGGGGCAGCCGGTCGCCGAGTGGCGTGCGTGGGACGACGAAGTGATCGCGGTGACGCCGGATGGCAGCGGGAAGGTCTACCGCTTCTGCCATCACCAGAGCGACGGCACGCAGGACTTCTGGGCGCAGCCGATTGGCAATGTCAGCGCGGACGGCCGCTGGGCGATCTTCACCAGCAACTGGCAGCGCACGCTGGCGAATGAGCGGCAGGACGTCTTCCTCGTCCACCTCACCTAGCGCAAGCGAGGACCCGCGACAGACGATGTCCAAACTGTCGTACAAAGTACTCATACGCAGCCGCGCGGATCCCCGCCACGGTCAGCGCGGCAGACGACGTGCAACCGCGTGGCGAACTCCTTGACATGGTCGATACACAGTCGTAGCCTCAGCGGAACTCCCGCAGGCGCAGCGAATTCGGACGGAGCCTAGATGTGCCAGCGAAGTCAAAAGCCCAGCAACGCTTGATGGCGGCCGCCGCCCACGGCGCCGACTTCCCCAAGGCGCAGCAGTTGCGCGCGTCGATGACCACGGATCAACTCCGCGACTTCGCCGCGACGCCGCGCGAATTTCTGCCGCAGCACACGTCGAGCGCCGTGAAAGTGACTCAGCCGCGCGTCCGCACGCCACGCGCGACGAGTGGCGCGAGCGTGAGCGGACATCCCGCCAAGAACCTCGCGCATTGGCTTCATCCGCGGAAGACGCGCTAATGGCCGAGCAGCCCGACCTCACCAGCGAAGCCGATCTCTCCATCGAAGACTTCGTCGCCCGCGGCAACGCCCGTGATCGCGGCGAGTCCGAGCCGGCGGCCGACGCCACGCCGCCGCGCGCACCAGGCGCGGCTACCACAACACCGGCCACACCGCCGCCCGCGCCCGCCAAACCGCGGTATGACCCGGAGGCGCGCAAGAAGTCGATCAAAGCCGAGATCGATGAACTCACGACGACCAAGCACACGACGCGGCGCGAGATCGAAGCGGCGCAGGCCGAGCTCGTGCGGCTCAAAGTCGAGCACGCGCGCCTCGCGGAGCAGCGCCCGGCGCCGCCGGCCGAACCCGCCGCGCGTCCCGCGCCGCCGGCGGTGCGGCCGACCGGCCCGATCCCCGACGACGATCCCGAACCGCTGCTCGAGCACTTCGCGACCGAGAGCGATCCGTACGGCAGTTGGTCGCGCGCCGTCTCCCGCTGGGAAACACGGCAGGAACATCGCCGCATCGAGAGCGGCCGCCGCGCGCATGCGATGTATCAACAGCGCACGACGAAACTCACCGACAAACTCCAGGCGTACGAACAGTCCCATCCCGGCTTCCAACGCGGCCTGCATCCCAGCGTCATCGACATCAAGTTCACGACGCCGAAAGAACTCGGCACGATGCTCGGCGACCTGATCGTGGATTCCGATCACACGGCGGCGTTGCTCGATCACTTCTCGCGGAACCTCGGCGACTTTCAGCGCATTGCCGCGCTGCACCCCGTGCTCGTCGCACGGGAAATCGGCAAAATCGAAGCTCGGTTCGATGCTGCTTCGTCTGGCCCAGCGTCGCGACCGCAACCGATCAGTCACGCGAAGCCATTGAACAAACCGGTCGGCGGGTCACCGCACGTCGCTGACGATGACGACGATGAGAGCGAGTTGCCGATCGAAGAATTTGTGCGTCGCGGGAATGCCCGTGATGCGACTCGCTCGCATCGCTAAGAAATGGAACCCCTGAATAAGCCATTAACGTCTTCTCGATTGGAGATTTCCGTCAACTGGAGGGCGACGTTCCGCCCCGAACGCAGAATGTTCTGAGCCGCATTGACATCGCGACTATGCACGACGCCGCACGCACCACAGGTCCACGTTCTTACTCCGAGGCCTTCCAGCCCTTTCGGACCGCTGCGTGCCGCGCACGCAGAACAGACCTGGGTCGAACCATGTTCGTCGGCTTCCACGTAGATTGCGCCGTGCCTGATGGCTTTTATAGCGGAGCATCCCACGCAACAGCGACCAGCCAGTGTCGTACATGGATTTCGCCATGCTTGTTCGCACAAGACTGGTCATGTTGATGTTGCCAACGACGATCAGACGATATTCACGAACGAGACGCGTCGAGACGAGATGGAGATAGTGGCGCCGACCATTGGCGATGCGGGCATGAATCGCTCTGGCGCGTGCCTTTCGACCAGCGCGCTGCGCTATTACCAATCGTTCACTATGACATCGGGCGTAGCGCGGATTCTCGATGCGCTCACCAGTCGAATACGTTGCGAGCGTGGCGAGTCCGAGATCGACACCGATCTCGGGTCCATGGTTACGAATCGGCGCTTCATCAATTTCGACCGAGAGATTCAAATACCAGCGCTCACGCGCATCAGCCGAAAAGTTTCCCGCCTTGATACGACCTTCCATTGGACGCGACAGCCACAAGCGATAGCATCGACCAAGCAATGTGACGGTATCGCCCATCAGACGGATGTCCTCAGGGCTTTTGAAAGGAATCCAGCCGAGCGACTTCTTGCCTCGCCAGCGAGGCCGCCGCTTGTGCTGACAAGCAGATCGCACGAACTGCTGACAGACCGCTTGGATCGTATTCGAGAGAACACCCAGTTCGCGAGAAGTTCCAGCCGTCAGCTTGTGCAAGTCGTACGCAGACGGTGGCCGACGCAGCGATCGGCGAGCAGTCCGGTGGGTTTCAGCACAGAAATTCCACACGAAATTGACGACGCGGGCCTGACGCTGAAGTTCCGAGCGATGGGTTGCGTCCTTGATTCGGTAGCGGTAAGTAAGAATCAACTACCCAATTATTGCTCAGTTAGCCACGTTTCGCCTAATTCTCAGCGCTTCCTCACGCTGCCCCCGGTCAGCCCGACCGGACCATTGGGGAATCTCGATGTGCGGGCCGACGCTGCCCAATCTGGTTCAGCATTGGCACTGCTCGACTGCAATCGCGTCCAGCCTAGGCAGCCAGTAGGCGGGTCGCCCGTTCTCAGCGAGTTCGCTGAAGACGAGGGCGAGCCGCCCTATGAACACCATTGCGAACAGCACATGGGTCACGAAGGAAACGGCCAGATATTTCCTGAATGACCTGACCGTCCTCGCGGACGGCAACGTCAACCGCGACTACGACGACCAGTACGAGCAGGCCGGCGCGAAAGTCGGCAACACCGTATTGGCGCGCATGCCGCAACGCTTCCAGGCGCTCGACGGCCAGGCGTTGCAGCTGCAGAACATCTTCGACCAGACGGTGCCCGTGACGTTGACCAATCAGAAGCAGGTCGCGTTCGGGTACTCGAGTGCGCAGGCGACGACCGAACTCGATTCGATCCGCTCGCGCTACTGCCAGCCCGGCGCGGAAGCGCTCGCGAACGCCGCCGAAGTGCTGTTCTTCCAGGGCGTCTATCGCGACATCTACCAGACCGTCGGCATGCCGGGCTCGACGCCAGGCACGCAGACGCTCTACCTGCAGGCCGGCACCAAGCTCACCGATCTCGCGACGCCGCTGCGCGGCCGCAAAGCGGTGCTCGATCCGATGGCGATGCAGACGCTCGCCGGCAGCAACGCGACGCTGTTCAATCCGACCGCCGTCATCTCCGAGAACTACAAGATGGGGATGTTCGGGCGGCAGCAGCTCGGCATCGATGAGTGGTACCAGGATCCCGTCGTGCCGGCGCACACGACCGGCAGCTTCACCGCGTCCACGCCGATCGTCAGCGGCGCGAACCAGACCGGCTCGAGTCTCTCGACTACGGGCTGGGCGAGTGGCGCGACGACGCTCAACAAGGGTGACACGTTCACCATCGCCGGCGTGAACTCGGTCAACCCGCTCGCGTACTCCTCAAACGGACGTCTGCAGGAATTCGTCGTGAAGGCGACTGTGTCCGACAGCAGCGGCGCGATTGCGGCGCTGCAGATCGATCCGCCGATCATCACCTCGGGCCAGTTGCAGACGGTGGACGCTTCGCCGGCGGCGAACGCGGCGATCACCGTGCGTGGCGCGACCAACCCGGTCGGCGGCACGCTCACCGCGACCGTCTCGCGGCAGTCGTTCGTCTATCACCCGGACTTCGCGACGTTCGTCATGGCGGATCTCGTCAAGCCGGGCGCGGGCGCCGAAGCCACCGTCATCAACTCGCGGGCGCTACGCTTCTCGATCCGCATGGTCGAGCAGTACCAGATAACCACCGATCAAATGCCGACCCGCCTCGATCTGCTCGCGGGCGCCGCCACGCTCCAAGCCCGCCTCGCCGTCAGGGTCTGGGGCTGATGGGTGCCTGATGGGGGCGGGACCTGAATGGGTTAATCGCGATGATCATCTGCGATAGCACGTTTAGAAAACGCGAAAGGCAGTCCGGCTGGTTCTGTCAGGGCACGTTCGACGGACCAGCCGCGGCGGAGCCGCGTGGCCAACGTGTCAGACCGCAGATTGAACTGGTTGGCCCAGTCTTTCACGCGCCGGGTTTCCCCTTGCCACGTCACCCAAAATGCATCGCAGCGGGCACGTTGGTTACCTCGCTGTTCGGCGCGATCCGCCCAGCGGCAATTCTCCGGTGTGTAAGGGCCATCGTTATCGATGCGGTCAATCGAGTGGCTCTGCGATGGCCGTGGCCCCATGTCAGCCAAGAAATCCGCAAACGACTGGCGCCAACGGTCACAGATTGTGATGCCGCGACCGCCATAAGCGTGGAAGCGATCATGGTTCGGATTGGTGCAACGCTGGATCATGTGCATCCAAGAGCGATATTCCGGCGTGAATCCGTACTTGGCGTGACCATGGCGTTCAAACATAACCGGAACTGTAACAGCTCTCTCATGTGAGAGGAGAGGTAATTCTTTGGCAATCGCAACCACGACACTCACGTCCCCGCTCGCGGCCACCGACACGGTCATGGTCGTCGCCAGTGCGGCGAGCTTCGGCCCCGGTCGCCTCTGCGACATCGATCAGGAAGTGCTGCAGGTGCAGCAGGGCTACGTCGCCGGCAGCCTGAACGTGCCGGTGCTGCGCGGGCGCGACGGCTCGGCGACGGTCGCGCATCGCACGGGCGCCTCGGTGACGCATGGCACGGCCGCCGACTGGGCGGTGCCGGCGCCGCAGACCGTCACGATGACGCCGGTGCAGCGCACGGTGCTCGAGGCGAGCGTCAGCGCGACGTCCACCCTCGCGCCGGTGCCGGCGGGCAGTGACATGCGCGTCACGCTCAACGGCACGTCGGCGATCACGCTCACCGTGGCGCCGCCGACGCGCGACATGGACGGCTGCGAGCTCACGATCCTCGGCAACGGCGCGGCGGCGCATGTGCTGACGTTCACCGGCGGCCTTGGCGGCGTCGGCGCCGGCTACACGACGTTGACCGTCAACGCGTCAGGGCCGGTGGCGTTCAAGTGCATTGCGAGCGGCGGCGTCTGGGTACCGCTCACCGCGACGCCCATTTCCGGCACCGCGACCAAAGTCATCGCGGCAATCGCCTGACCCACAGGCGCGCGATGGATGGACGCGACGTCGCCCTGCTGGGAGCGACGACGTCGCGCCCATCGTCCACTACGAGGAGTCCGAAGATATGCCGCTTCAAATTCCGGTCGAAACGCTCTGGGGTCGCGAGCTCGCGCGCTGGAACACGCCGCGCAATCGCAACGTCGTGGATTCCAACGGCGACGAGATCCTCGATGAACAGAACCGGCCGATTCGCGGCATGGGGGCGATCGGGTTCGAACCGTTCCCGATGCTGGTCTACAAGGCGCACAAGAATCCGCAGGGCAAAGTGCTCTGTATGGACGTGCCACCGCTCGCGGAGTTTTATCCCGACGAGAAGAGCTTCGCCGCCGCATGCGAACGCGTCGAGGTGTTCAACCGTCGCTGCTACCAGCGGGTCGGCAACGAGCAGGAACTCCAGCAGGCGTTGAAGGACGGCTGGTCGAAGACGGCGCAGGAGGCGCTCGAGAAGCAGGAGCGCCTGGAACAGGACATCGCCAATGCCGCGGCCGAAGCGAACTACGCCGCCAAGCGGCTCTCCGCGAACGCGCAAGCCGAACTCGACGCGGCCGGGCGGGAAACGCATCAACACGTCACCGACGTCGTCGGCGTCCCGCGCAGCGCGCGGCGGCGGCCGCTCGGCGTCAGCGGGGCGCCGAAAAAAGCCCGGCGCGTCGTCGCCGAACCCGAAGGTCGCTGATCCCTTTCATCCGACGGATGCAGGAACGCGAACGCATCCGCCTGCAGAGGAGACGACGCCGATGGCCTATACGCCGCTGACCCCGGAGCAGAAAGCCAAGCTCACCCCCGCCGACCTCGAGGCGCAGATCGCCGACCTCGAGGCGGCGCTCGCCGATCTCCGCACGCCGGTGCCGCAGGAATATCCAAAGTGGACCGAGATCGGCGGCGTCAGCCAGATCGTGGAATCCGAAGAGGACGAGAAGCGCAAGAAAGCGGCGCACGACAAGCACGAGAAAGCCGAGCACGACAAGAGCCTGAAGGAGACGAAGATCGGCACGGCGCACGCGAGCGCGAAGGGCTAGCCCGTGGCGCAGCCGATCTTCCCGGCGCAGTACATCCTCGGGCGGCCGGGCGCGGGCGTGACGACCGGCACCGGCAACTGGGTCGCCATTGCGTGCGGCGCCTCGCTCCTGACGATCACGACGACCGGGGCCGGCACGATCACCGCCGGGACGCTCCTGATCGAAGAGACGGACGCGCTCGACGACGGATCCGCGGCGACGCCGGCGCAACTCTCGACGCTCGACCTGACGACGATCACCGCCGGCAAGAAAAACGTCGCGCATGCGACGGCGGGCGCGTACGGCTTCATCCGCGCGCGGCTCAGCGCGGCCGTCACCGGTGGCGGCACCGTCGTCGTCTCGCTGATGGGCCTGTGAGATGGCGCTCGTCAGTTACCAGCTCACGCTCGGCGCCTCGCCCAAACAACTGAGCGACGTCTACGGCGTCGGCACCAAGCCGTGCAGTGAACCCGACATCCCGTACGTCGAGATCTTCATGCAGGGCGAGGGCGCGGACTTCTACCTGGGGACGAACGCGACTGTCTCCACGACGACCTACGGCGCGAAGGTATCGGTGACCGGGCAGCAGCTCGGGAGCGGCGCGCTCGGGCCGTTCGTCTTCGGCCGGTTCCGGCTCTCGGACTTCTGGGCGGTCGGCACCGGCGCGACCGTCCACATCATGGCAGTGCCGGCGTGATCAGTCGCGGACGTAGCACTTCCGCGACAAGTCGTAGCGGATCCCGGTCGGGTGCGTGCGGGCGAACAACTGCAGGTCGTAGGAGGCTTGCGGAGTCGAGATGCCAAACTTCCGTTGTAGATGCTCGCGGTTGATGAAGCGATACACGTCGAGCATTTCGTCAATCCAGACCTGGCGCTGCTGCCGGAACCAGTCACCCATGGCGCTACTCGGTCCCGCGCATGAGGCGCAGGGCCGCGCGATTCGCCGCGAGCACCTTGTCGAGGCCGGCGTTCTGCCGCCGCTGAATGGCCGTCAATTCATATTCGGCATCGTCAAGCAGCGACTTGGCTTTGCGGACCTGATTGTTCGCACGCGTCCATTCTTCACTGGCGCGCTGGAATTCTTCGACGCCCGCATCGTGGGCGTCGAGGATGTCCTCAATCGTCTTCTTGATCTCGTCAGGCGTCATCGCGGCTCCTCTGTCTACTCAGTATACCCGATAGCGAGAGTGGCCTGATGGCGACGGTGGCGGATCTGATCACCGGCGCGTTTCGTCGCATCGGCGTCGTGGAGTCCAACGCCGTGCCGACGCCCGAAGACATGGCCGACGGCTTCCTGCGGTTCAAGGGCATGCTCGGCATGTGGCGCCTGCAGTCGCTCGCGGTGCCGGTGCAGATCGCGAAGGCGTGGAACCTCGTCTCGACCAAGGGCGGCCCGGCCGCGCCGTACACCTTCGGCGTCGGCGGCGACATCAACCTGCCGCGGCCGGCGCAGCCGAACGCGCTCACCTGGATGTGGCAGGACGCGAGCGGCGCGCAGTATCCGTTCACGTCGCTGACGACCGAGCAGTACCAAGTGATCCCGCAGAAGACGCTCACCTCCACGCTGCCGCAGTGCGTGCATTATCGGCCGGTCTACGAAGGCACGACGTCGCCGCTCGTCCCGGCCGGCATGGGCGCGGTCTACCTGTATCCGATCGTGACCGGCGCGAGTCTACAGGGGATCGTCCTGGCCCCGTCGGGCGTGAACGATCCCGCCGCGCTCACCTCGACGCTCGTCGTGCCCGACGGCTACGACCTGCCGCTCATGGACAACCTCGCACGCGTCCTCTGGCCCGAATGGCGCGAGAACGTCCCAATCGATCAGGAGCTGAAGGCCAACGCCGAAACGGGCCTCGCGTGGCTGAAGACCGCCAACGTCGTTCCCGTCGAACTCTCGATCGATCCGACGTGGACGTCGTTCAGCGGCGGCGGCGGCGACTACGACATCTACGCGGACGAGTGAGATGGCGCGCACCTCCAAGGACGTGCAGGAGTCGATCGCCGATGCGATCGAGTGGCTCTCGTTCACGCAGGAAGTCTGGCAGAAGCAGCGGGACCGCGAGGAGGAAGATCTCTCGTTCCAGGCGGCCGAAGGCGCGTGGCCGGATGACGTCGTCAAGCAGCGCGGCGCCGTCGCCGCGGTCGGCAAGTTGCCGGCGCTGCCCGGCCGGCCGATGCTCTCGGTGGCGTCGATCGATGAACCCGTCGCGCTCGTCGCCGCCGAAGAACGCAAGGCGCACCTCGGCGTCAACATCCAGGCGCTCGACACCGACGCCGACGACGACACCTCCGAGATCCTCATGGGGATCTACCGCACGATCGAGCGCGACTCCCGCGCACAGAACGTGCGCAGCTGGGCGTATCAACGCGCGCTCTGGGCCGGCTGGGGCGTCTACCGCGTCACGAAGAAGTACGACCCCTACGGCGGGCATCCGTTCGATCAGAAGCTCGTGCTCGAGCGCATCCTCTACCAGGAACACGTCGTGCTCGACGCGTTCGCGCGGCAGCCGGATTGGTCCGACATGCGGCGCGCGATGGTGATCGATGACATGCCGTGGGAGGACTACAAGCGGCGCTACAAGAAGTCGAAAGTCGCCCGCGCCGGCGTCGATGGCCTCACCAGTCTCAACGGCCAGTATCCGACGTGGGTCGGCCTCGGCGATGGCAGCGCCGCGAAAAAATCCGTACGCGTCGCCGAGGAGTGGTGGGTCGAGATCACCGAGACGACCTACGTCCTGCTCGATGACGGCTCGGTCGCGCCCGAAGGCGACATCCCGGAGGGCCGCGCCGCCGCCAGCGGCGACGACGCGCGCGAAGCGGTGCAGGAAGAGCGGCGCGTCTTCCATCGCGTCATCAACTGCCAGGAGGAACTCGAGCCGACGACCGAGTGGGACGGCCAGTACATCCCGCTCATCCCGACGATCGGGCGCGAGCTCCAGCCGGTGAAAGGGAAGCGGCAGTGGCTCGGCATGGTGGCGAACGCGAAGGACGCGGTGCGCCTGACCAACTACGCCGCGTCGGGCGCCATCGAGATGGCGGCGCTCGAGCCGCGCGCCCCCTACAGCCTCGACCCCGAACAGATCGAGGGCTACGAGGACTGGTGGGCGACGTCGAACGTGCGTAACTGGCCCTACCTGCCGCATCACCGCATCGTGCGCGGCCACGACATGGGACCACCGACGCGCGTGCAGGCCGACGTCGCGAAGATGGGGCCGTCGATGCAGCTGCTCTCGATGGGGCGGCAGTTCGTGCAGGCGGCGACCGCGATCTATCCGCCGTCGCTCGGCGAGAACACGCCGGCGCATCGCAGTGGCCGCGCCATCACGGCGCTGCAGGATCAGTCGCTGCAGGCGAACACGCCGTACCTCGACAACCTGGCGAACGTCTCGATGCAGTACGAGGCGATGGTCATCCTCGACCTGATCCCGCACATCTATGACCGGCCAGGCCGCCTCGCGCGCATCTACGACGCGGAGAGCGACAAGAGCCGCTCGGTGATCCTCAACGCGCCCTTCATGCCGCATCCCGACACCGGGCGGCCGATGCCGCTCCCGATGGACACGCCCGATCAGGAAGCGATCTCGCAGAGCATGGTCCGCGATCCGCGCACGCCGGCGAAGCACTACGACTTGAACAAGGGGCGCTACGGCGTCTCGGTCAGTGTCGGCAAAGCCAAACCGACGCGCAACGCCGAAGGCAGCGATGCGCTGAGCGCGCTGATGCAGGCCGAGCCGCAACTGGTGCCGCTCCTCGGCCCGGAGTGGGCGAAGTTCCAGGACTTCCCCGGCCACCAGCAGGTCGCCGAGCTCCTGACCAAGATGCGCGAGCACCTGATGCCGTGGCTCACCGAGCCGCCCGGCGGCGCGCCCGACCCGAAGAAGCTCCTGGCCGAGAACCAGATGCTGAAGCAGCAACTGGGCATGGCCTCCAAGGCGATTGAAGGGAAGGTGCTCGAGCAGAAAGGCAAACTCGCCGTCACCCAGGTGCAGGAGCAGGCCGAGACGGAGCGCAACCGCCAGGACAACGAGACGAAGCTCGCCGTCGCGGCGCTCTCCTCCAAAGTCGAATCGCTGCAGACGATGCTAAACCTCTTCTTCGAAGAGCGCGCCCGCATCGGCAGTCAGCTCCACGACGCGGCGCAGGGGGCGCTCGAGCGGGCGCACGACGCGGGAATGGCCGGCGCGGACCACCAGGCGGCCCTGGAGCAGGGCGCGCAGCCACCGCCTGTAGACCCCAACGCCGCGCTGAACGCGCCGCCTGCGCCCGCTGGAGGCCCGCCAGCGGCCGTTCCGGCGGGACCAGAGGGCAACGGCGCCGGCTTCACCGGCAACCGCGGGATTGTGGGGTAGCCGATGGACTTCCCCGGCTTCTGCGGCTACTCCTACACGTCGCAGTCGATGCTGGCCGACGCCGAGCAGTGCATCAACTGGTATCCCGAACAGATCGAGTCCGACGCCGGCAAGACCCGGATCGCGCTCTACCCGACGCCCGGCCTGCGGCAGTTCATCGGCAACCCCGGCCGCACCAGCACGCGCGCCCTCTACACCCTCGACGGCCGCACGCTCGCCGTGATCGGCGACAGCCTGTACGACATCAGCGCCGGCCCGACCATCACCTACCGCGGCTACGTCGGCCAGGACAGCAGCCTCGCGCAGATCGTGATGAACGGCGACGCCGGCAAGCAGGCGCTCATCGGCAGCGCCCTGAACGGCTTCTGCTTGAACCTGACGACCAACGCGCTCACCCAGGTGACGACGCAAAAGAGTTATCAGGTCGGCATGCTCGACGGGTTCTTCATCAGCTTCGATTCGCTGCTCGGCCGCATGTGGTTGTCGAACAACGCGGACGGCACGACGTGGGATCCGACGCAGTTCGCGCAGCGCAGTGCGGCGGCTGACCGGTGGCGCGCGATGATCGTCGTCCCGCCCGACATCTGGCTGATCGGCAGCGTCACCGGCGACATCTGGTTCGATGCCGGCGCGTATCCGTTTCCGTTCGCGCCGCGGCAGGGGCTGAACTTCAAGTACGGCATCGCGGCGCCGATGAGTCTCGCCGCGATCGGCCCGACCGTCATCTGGCTCGCGCAGGCGATCGAGGGCCAGGGCATCGTCGTCCGCACGGTCGGCTACGAACCGCAGCGGGTGAGCACCTACGCCGTCGAGACGGCCATCGCCGGCTACGCGCGCCAGAGCACCATCGCCAACGCCGAAGCGATGACCTACGTCGATCAGGGCCATCCGTTCTACTGCCTGCGCTTTCCGACGCCGGAACGGACGTGGGTCTACGACCTGACGATGAACACCTGGCATGAGCGTGGCTATTGGAATCCGGCGCGCAACCAGTACGAAGTCTGGCGGCCACGCTGCCACACCTTCGCGCTCGATCGCCATCTGGTTGGCGACACGCAGACCGGGATCATCCAGGAGATGGACATCTCGATCGGCACCGAACTCGACGGCTCGGCGATTCGCCGGCTGCGGCGCACGCCGGGCGTGTTCACGCAGATGCGGCAGATCCCGATCCGGCTGATCGAGATCTATCTCGAGAACGGGCTCGGCCTGCAGAGTGGGCAGGGGAGCGATCCGCTCGTCATGTGGCGCTCGAGCGACGATGGCGGGCGCACGTGGGGCAACGAGCGGCAGGGGTCGGCGGGGCGCGTCGGCAAATACCGCACCCGGCTCCGCTTCTGGCGGCACGGCGTGCCGCGGGACCGCGTCAACGAACTCACCGCGACCGATCCGATCCCGTGGCGGATCATCGGCGCCTACGTCAACAACGATGCCGGGCAATAGGCGATGACTCATGGCGCTCGATCCGCCTCCGTTCACGGCGCCGCTGACGCGGCCGACGCTGGGCACGGTCACGGCCGACTGGACGCGCTGGCTGCTCGCGCTCTGGACGACCGTCGTCGCGCAGCCCGACATTCTCGGCACGCGCGTCAGTCTCACGAAACGGAATGTGTCGATCCCCACGACGGCGCTGCCGGTGGGGCAACTGGCGGGCGGCCTCTTTCGGGTGAGCTGGTATCTGCACATCACGAAGACCGATCCGGTGTCGGCGTCCGTCTCGCTGACGATCAGTTGGACCGAGAGCGGCCTGCCGCGCTCCATCACGGCGGCGACGGTGAACCAGACGACGCCGAATCTGTCGATCGGCGATGCGACCTTCTTCGGGGCGGATCAAGCGACGCCGATCACCTACGCGACGACCTACGCGTCAAACACACCCGGTACCATGGAGTACTACCTGGGGATTGTCGTGGAGCAACTGTGACGCGGCGCCCCGCGACGCTCGAGGATCTCGACGCGATCGTCGCGATGGGCGAGCGCTTCCGATCGTCGTCGCCGATCTACGCGACGCGGCTCGCCGCCAATCCCGATCAGATGCGGGCGCTCGCCACGCGGCTGATTACCGATCCGCTCGGCATCATCCTGGTCGCCGAGCGCGACGGCGCGCTGGTCGGCATGCTCGCGGCGCTCATCTATCCGCACTTCCTGAGCGGCGTCCGCGCCGCCGGCGAGCTCGCCTGGTGGGTCGATCCGGCGGCGCGCGGCACCATCGGTGTGCGCCTGTTGAAAGACCTCGAGCGCTGGGCGCGCGACCTCGGCGCCGAGACGCTCGACATGATCGCGCCGTCGTTGCGTGTCGAGCGCATGTACGAACACCTCGGCTATGAGCCGATTGAACGCACGTATCAGCGGAGACTGTGATGGCTGACCTGGGTCCGTATCCGCCGTCGAGTGGCGCGCGACCGCGCCACCATCCGCTCGTCAATCCCGAACACGCGACCGCGACTCTGCGCGAATTCATCCTCGCGTGGGACAGCGACGACGAGCCGCGCTTCATGCGAGCGCTCTTGCGCGCTCGCGAGCTGCTGCACGACTTTGCCCGCGAGGATGGCGCGCACTGATGGCCGATCTCACGCACAGCGCGCTGCGCATCTGCGATGACGTGATCGCCGATCCGGTGGCCTATACCGCCGCCGTGCGCCGGTTACCGTTCCAGACGCTCGATCTCGGCGGCAGCGTCTTCCACGGCATCGCGGCGTGCGACGACCCGGAGCTCGCCGAGTGGGTCGTCGCGCACTATCCGCACGCGCGCCCCGGCCTGACCTTCTACCGCCAAAGCGCCGACGGCCAGGTGGAGCCGAATTACATCCACGCCGATGCGGCCATGGGCGAGTGGACCGGCATTCTCTATCTCACCGAACGGTCGCCGGCGCGCGACGGCACGATCTTCTGGGAGGACCGCTTGACCGGCGCGCGGATGACGACGGCGACGACCGACGCCGAGCGCGCCGCCGAGTGGGCGGCCTGGCGGCAACTGGATCAGTGGCAGGCGTGGGCACACGTCGAGGCGCGGCCCAATCGCCTGCTGCTCTTTCCGGCGGCGTGCTATCACTCGCGCGCGATTCCGGAGAACTACGGCCACGGGGCCACGGCGCGCCTGATTCAAGTCATGTTCGGGACCGGCTCCCTGCGGAGGGACGAATGACCAGCACGAATCCGCTCCTGCCGCGCGTCCTGCTCGAGACGCCGCACGGCGTCTACGAACTCATCGGCACGGGCGCCGCGATTGCGCTCGCGGTCGGCGCCGGGGCCACCGCGGGCGGCACGATTTACGCCGCCAAGTCGCAGGCCAATGCCGCCAAAGAGGCCGCCGCGACCGGTGCGGCCTCCGCCGAACGCTCGACGCAGCTCCAGACGGATGCGCAGAAAGCGGCGCTCGACTACGAAAAGCAGAAAGACGCCGAGGCCGCGCGCCAGGCCGATCGCGTACAGCGCGCCAACTACGCGCAATGGGCCGCGAAGGAAGCGCGGATGAACGACATCCGCCGCGAGCTCGGCATGAACGTACGCGACATCCCGTCCTACGAGGACGCGCTCGGCCCCGACACCGCTGCCGTGCCGACGACGACCGTGCCCGGCGTGGCGGGCGGATCGATCACGGTCGGGCCGGGCGGCGTCACGCAGACGCCGCCACGCGGGATCCCGACCGGCCCGATCACGACTGCGCCGCCGACGGCGGCGACGCCCCCGAACACCATCCTCGCCAACCTGGTGCAGCAGGGGAACCAGCCGGCGCAGCCGATCAACGTGGCGCCGGTGACTGTGGCGCGCCCGACGTATCTGAATCCCGGCGGCAATCTCTATCTACCGAATACCATCGGGCGCTTCGTCGCGCAGTAGGGAGCCCGCATGCCTGCGAATACCGTCGGCGCGTTCACGCTCCCCGATCCGCGCAACGTCCCGAAGGACTACTACGCGAACGTGCCGACGATCGATCCGCACGTCAATGATCTCGTCAAGCAGTACATCAGCGACAAGAAGCTGAAGGCGAACCAAAACGATCCGAGCGCGCTACACGACATCACGTCGTATCTGCGCAGCCAGGGCGTGAACGCGCAGACCGATTACACCGACGTCAACGGGCACACGGGCGGCATCCTCGTCGCCGACGCGAACGGCAATCTGCGGCCGTATCAGTTGATCGACGGATCGAACAACTGGACGCAGCTGCAGGCGTGGAAAGAAGGTGCGTCCGCGCCGCGGATGTTCCCGGCGGCAACGACCTCGAGCACCACGACGCCGCCGCCGACCGGCACGACGCCGCCGGCGACGTCGTCGCTCTATCTGAATCCGACCGGACAGCTCTACACGCCGAACACGATCCGCGACTTCGTCTAGGCGAGGAGACGCGCACATGGCAATGGCAGGCGATGGCGGCGCTGGCAGCGGGACCGCACCGGGACCATCCTTTGATGAAGTCAATGGCTGGTACCTGAAGTGGCTGGGGCGCCCGGTCAGCCAAGAGGAGTACTACAACAACTGGTACGGGCAGTCGGGCGCGAACGAGTCGCAGGTCGCCAATTCGCCCGAAGGACTCGCCCGCGCGAATCAGGACGTGCCCGGCACGCCGGAATACACGCCGCAGCCGCCGGCACCAGGGAACGAGACGGGCCAATGGCCGCCGCCAGCGCCGCCGCCGGAAGAACCCATCGTGCCGGCGCAGCCGCCGCCGTCGCCGACACCCACGCCGACACCGACGCCCACACCGACGCCGACGCCGACGCCGACGCCGACACCGACGCCCCCTCCGACAGCACCGCCGCCCGTGGGTGGCCCGGCCAATCCGCCGCCGACGCCGCCGCCCGGGACGACGACGCCGCCCCCGGTGTCGGCCGGCGACATCGCCTCCACGCCGCCCACGTTTGCCGCGCCGCCGGTCGTCAAGCCGCCGGAATTTTCGTACGCGGACTTCACCTACGATCCGTTCAACGCGCCGACCGCGAGCGACGTCTACGCCGATCCGTCGTTCCAGCTGCGCTTCGGCATGGGGCAGAAGGCGCTCGAGAACAGCCGCGCCGCGATGGGCACGATCGGCACCGGGGCCGCGATCAAAGATTTCATTAACTACGGCCAGAATTTTGCGAGCCAGGAATACGGCAACGTCTACGACCGCGCCGCGCGCACCTATGCGATGAACCGTGGCAATGCGCTCGATCAATACGCGACCAACCGCGCCAACGCCGTCGGCAACTACAACCTCAACTACCAGACGCAGTACACCGATCCCTGGCAGGAGTCGTACGCGAACGCGAAGGCGGCGATGGAACCGGCGCTGCTCGGCTACACGACGCAGGTCGGCGCCGCGCAGCATGCGCAGGACGCCTACGATGCGCTCGCGACGCATGCGCGCGATCAATACGATCTCTACGGCTTCAACAACAAGGTCTTCGACTTCGACTCGTCGCTCGCGCGCGATCAATTCGACTGGACCAAGCAACGCGCCTCGAGCAGCGATGCGTTCGATCAGTGGTATCGCCGCATGCTGATCGAGTTGCAGGCGAGTGCGTAGGGCATCATGGCGGGCTTCGAATTTCAAAGTTACGTCAGCCCCTACGCGAACACGATCGCGCAACTGATCGCGCGGCAGAACGATCCCGCCGCGCAGGCCGCGCAGATCACGGGCAACCTGCAGGCACGGGCCATCGAGGCGCGTGGCGAGGCGAGTAGCGACATGATCCGCGGGCTCAGCGGACTCGGCGCGACCATCGCCGGCAAGGTGTTCGACACCTACCAGAACGCGCCGAAGCGTGAACTCGAGCAGCAGCAACTCGCGAAAGCGAAACTGGACGCGCTCGATGTGCAGGAGCAGCGCGATCAGCGGGCCACGATGCGCGGCATCATCCGCGACACGCCGCGGGTGAACCAGAACGGGATGGAGTATTACGACCTCCCGACGATCAGCGCCGCCGCGTCCGCGAAGGGCATCGATCCGACCGTCGCCATCAAGAACCTCAGTGACATCAACGACTCCTTCAAAGAGTTCGGCGCGCAGCGCCAGGCGGTGATCACCACGGGCGCCCAGCGCATCGCGCAGGCCGGCAACGATCCGGAACTCGCGCTCAATTTCCTCGATACGCTGAAGGGCAACCAGGTCGTGTCCGACGCGACGATCACCAAATTCCGCACCGCGATTGTCGAAGGCGGCCAGCCGGCCGTCGAGCGCATGACGCGCTATTTCATGGGGCCGCAGAAAGCCGAGATCCTCCCGGCGGGTGCGACGGCCTACGATCCGACGACCAACAAGCCGCTGTTCACGGCCCCGGAGAAGGAGGCGGGTTACACGCTCGGCCCTGGTGATATCCGCTACGACAAGGGCAATGAACCGGTCGCGTGGGGGGTGGACAAGCCCGCGCCGAAAGTGGATCCAAAAGAGGAGTACCTCGCGCTCGACACAAAGCGCCGGCAGGGGCTTCCGCTCACGCCCGCCGAGACGGCGACACTCGCGTCCTACGAACACGAAAAACTGATCGGGCCGGAAGCCGCCGCCGCCGAGGCATCCAAGCGTCTCGCTAGCTCGCAAGACTTCGCGACCGCGCAGCAGACACGCGCGCAGAATTTCACCGAGGCCGAGGCCGGGCGTCACGTCCTGACCGCGAAAGCGGACGAGTACAGCAAGGCGCAGCACTCCGCCCAGACGCTGCGTGACGTCGTCAACGCCGCGAAGTACGGCGGTGATGGCGGCAACCGGCTCGCCGCCTCGATGCAGACGTTGCTCTCGACAATCACGCCGATTCGCGCCGAAGGCATGAACCGCATCAACCAGACAGAGTACGGCGTGGTCGAGCGCGCCGGCAGCAAGCTCGATCGGATCGAAGGGTTTCTCGGCGGATGGACGAAAGGGCAACCGGTCCCGCCGAATATCCAGCAGGACATGCTCGACATGGCGGACATGCTCGAGAACACGGCGTACGACAGTTACACGAAGCAGGTGGATTACGCCCAGCAGACCTATCCGACGATGGGCACGGCGCCTCGGCTCGATCCGCCGGTGAACTACAAGCCGCAACCGCCGCGCGGATCGCCGCCGGAAGGCACAACCAAGACCGTGAACGGCGTCACACGCCGCTGGGGGTACTACAAAGACGCCTCGGGCACCGGGCAGTGGGGCTGGAAGCAACAGTGAGCGAGCAAGACCTCATCACCGATCCCAACTGGGGGAGCAGCGCGAGCGCGAAGATGCCGCCGCCCGGCGTCACGACGCGTGATCAGTGGGACGTGCGCCCAGACGGATCGAAGAAGGGACTGGGATTCCTCGGCGTGCTCCGTGTGCCTGGGACAGACGACGTCGCCTCCGAATATTCGATCGCCGATAGCGAGAAGTTGAAGGACGCGAAAGGCAATTATCTCGACTACCCCGCGCTCGTGCCGACGCTCACCAAGACGGAAGTGCAGCAAGTACTTGACGCGGCAAAGCACCATCGTCCGGTACCGGCGCCCGTCGCCGCCAAAGCCGAAGCGTTCGCGCTGCAACGGCGCGCCGAGGGGAAGCCCCTGTTCGCGCAAGACGGGGAACAGCAGTTGCTCTTTCCCGATCTGCCGCGCGCGACCGTCGAGGCTGGTGGCGGCCGTGACACGAAAACGAGCGGCAGCAGCGACGTCATCACCGATGTGAACTGGGGCGGCGACGCGAAGATGACGCTGCCGTCGTCTCGAGACGAGCAGACGCCGCCGGCGGCCAGGCCGTCGCTCCCGATGCTGCAGCTGCCCGACGTGCGTCTGCCGAAGGAAGTCGAGCAAGCGCGCGGCACGCCGATCGTCCTCGATCCGAACGCGCCGCCAGGACGCAACGCGGGCGATGCCTGGCGACAGTTCAACGCGCCGCTCTACGACACCGGCCATCCGAACGTGGACTGGCTCAGTTCGCCGGCTGGCGTCACCTCATTGGTCGGGAGTCTGGTGACGGTCGGGACCGCGGGAGTCGTGGCGGGCCTGCCCGCCGCGGTGCGCGCCGGCCTCTCCGAAGCGTCGCCCTACGTCGTGTCGATTGCCGTGAGTGAGGGGCTCGATGCGATGGGCCTCGGCAAATGGAAAACGCCGATCCTCGTGGCCCTCGGCATCCGGCAACTCGCGAAAGCGGGCAAGGCGGGCGGCGCCGCCTCGAGCCCCGAATCCGCGGCCGCCAAAGCCGCTGCCGCCGAGGAAGCGGCGGCCGCCAAAGCCTACGTGAAGGCGCAGGCCGAGGCGCCGGTGCAGGGGCCGACCGAATTCAAAGACCTCTCGCTGGCGCAGCAGGAGCCGTATCTGCCCACGCAGGGACCGACACCGGTGACGACGCGCACCAGCCCGGCCCCCTATCAAGCGTCGCCGACGCCGTTCCATGAACTGCCGCTGGCGCAGCAGATGGAGATGCTGCCCTCGCATGGGCCGACTCCAGTCACGACGCGCTCGAGCGGGCCGCCGGCGACGATCGGTGGCGTGATGACGCAAGCGGCCGTGCCATTCCATGAACTGCCGCTGGCGCAGCAGATGGAGATGCTGCCCTCGCACGGGCCGACTCCGGTCACGACGCGCTCGAGCGGGCCGCCGATGCGGATCGGCGACTTTACCAGCGCGCCGACGGCGACACCGTTCCATGAATTGCCGTTGGCGCAGCAGATGGAGATGCTGCCGTCGCACGGGCCGACTCCAGAAACGACACGCACCAGTGGCCCCCCGGCGCGCGGGGCCGACGGACGGTTCCAAGCCGACACGACGCCGCCGGCAGCTGCGCCGCCTGCTGGTACGCCCGGCGGTGTGCCGCGTCACCTGGCGTTCCCGTTCGAAGGCAAGGGCAGCCTGCCGTCGGCGGAGCGCTTGAAGAAACTCTTTCCTGAGGGGCTCTCCGCGCGCGAGACGGCCTTTCTCGATCAAATGGTCAACCGCGCCGGCGCATCAGGTGGGCAGGCGGTGCGCGCCCTGCAAAATGCGAAGAAAGCCGGCGACTACAGCGACGTCGATCTGATCAACGGGCTCGCCCAATTCCTCGCCGACATCAAACGCTGACCCGTCATGGCCTCAGCCGGCACCTACGCACCCGATCCTGACCTGCATGTGGTCGATAGCAACGGCTTGCCGGTGGCCGGCGGCCTCGTCTGGACGTACATCGCGGGCACGCTGACCCCGGTTGCCACCTACACCGACGTCGCGCTCAGCATCCCGAACAGCAACCCGATCGTCGCCGGCAGCGACGGACGCTTCGTCGCGTTTCTCGCACCGGGCAATAGCTACAAGTTCGTGTACGAAAGCGCGGCCACGCCGCCGACGCACGGCGCGGTTTTGGCAACGCGCGACAACATCGGGGCGATCCCGATCTCGTCACCCTCGACTGATGTCAGCGGCACCGCCGGCGAGCTCCTGACGCAGGGCCAGTGCGTCTATCTCTCGAGCGGCCTCGGCGGGAAGGTAAGCGGCCAGTGGTATCTCGCCGACGCCGACTTCGACTACGCCAGCTCGACGGCCTCGCTGGTCGGCATCGTCGTGAACACGGCGCTCGCCGGCACGCAGTGCCTGGTGCGCCTTGGCGGCCAGATTGCGATTCCCGGTCTGACGCTCACACCTGGGGCGGCGTATTACGTGAGTCAGACGGCGGGCGCGATCACCGCCACCGTGCCGCCCGTGGCCCCGCCGGCCTATACGCGGTATCTCGGCCAGGCGCTCGACGTCTCGACGCTCGCCGTCACCGTGCCGATCAACACGGCGACGTCGAACGACACGTTCACCGGCGATCTGACGATCACCAAGAGCACGCCACGCATTACGGTGATCGATACGTCGCAGGGCGTTGACCTGAAGACCTTCCGGCTGGGGTTCAATTCGCAACTCTTCCAGTTGTCCGCGGTCAACGATGCCCTGAGCGTCGCGACCCTTGTTTTTGCGATCAATCGGAATGGCGATGTCTTCGAAAAAGGTCGCGGCGTGGCGATGGGCCACTGGAGCAGCGTTCCCTATAGCGCCGCCAATTTCACTGCGGTCGGCGGTGGGACGTGGACGGTGGATGCCGGGGATGTGTTGTTTTATGACTATGCCCTCGTCGGCAAGACGATGTGGCTGAATTTCAACATCATGCTGTCCACTCTTAGCGGGACGGTGAACGAGCTGCGAATCGCCTATCCCGGAGGGTATTCGTCGGCGGGCAAGCCGACCTATACGCCGATCTACACTAACGCCGGGTCGGCGGCCGCCCCGATCGGCGGCTGGGGCTTCTGCATCGGCGTGACGCAGGCGTCGTATCTGGCGCTACGCAACGACATCAACAACACCGTCGCCTGGCCGACGCCGATGACCAATAACCTGTACTTGTTTGGCACCTGTATGGTTGAACTCGCCTAATCACAGGGGGGTGGTGTGCGATGAGTGTCGGACTGCCAGTCAGCAAGCAGGAGATCGATACGCGCAGTGGCGACATCGCCCGCGCGTTCCAGCGCAACTTCGAAGACGTTCTAACGATGCAGACGTATCTCGAGGCAACGCCGAACGCTGACTTGGTCGCGCTTGGCTACACCGATCAGGAAGTCGCGGTCCTGAAAACCGCCTTCAGCGATCTCACGCAGCTGGGCCGGATCTGGACCGGGAGCGAGGCGCTCGCCGATCCGAAAGACTTCCGCGTCTTCGTGCGCCAGCTCTGGGGTGTCGGCGCGTTCTAGGCGATGGCTTCCACCGGCACGTACGCGCCCGATCCCGACCTGCACGTCGTGGATGCGAACAATCAACCCGTCAGCGGCGGGCTCGTCTGGACGTACATCGCCGGCACGACGACGCCGATCGCCACCTACGCCGACGTTGGGCTCACGACGCCGAACACGAATCCCATCGTCGCCGGCAGCGATGGCCGGTTCGTGGCGTTCTTGAATCCCGGCAACAGCTACAAGTTCATCTACGAAACGGCCGCCACGCCACCCGCGCACGGCTCAGTGCTCGCCACGCGCGACAACATCACGGCGATGCCCGTCTACGCGTCCACGACGGACGTGATTGGCACGGCCGGACAGACGTTGACGGCCGGGCAGGTCGCCTATCTCTCATTTGGCGGGCAGTGGTTGCTTGCCGATGCGGACGATGCGGGCGCGTCCTATCGCCCCTACCTGATCGGCGTGGCCGTCAATACGGCGGTGGGGGGCACGCAGTGTCTCATCCGGATTTCAGGCCAGATCGCGATTCCCGGCGTCACGCTCATCCCCGGGACCATGTATTACATCAGTCAGACGAGCGGGGCAATTACCAGCACGGTCCCGCCGCCGCCGGCCTACGCGCGCTTCCTCGGCCAGGCGCTCGATGCCACCACGCTGGCGCTGGGGCTGAATCCGCAGGAGCCGCAAGGCGTCGTCGTGGCCCAAGCCTTCAATGCCGGGCACTTCGTCGGCGGCGGCAGCATGACGTGGACGGTGACATCGGGCCAGATGAACCTGAATCAATACGCGGTCTTCGGGCGCACGCTGATGTGGACGCTGCACGTCAATCCCTCGACGCTCGGCGGCACGTCCTCAGCCCTGTTGTTGATTACGCTCCCCGGCGGATTCTCCTCGCCTGGTGCCAGCGCGAGCGGCCTGATCCCGACGGCTTTCCTCCTGGATGGTGGCGCCACGCCACGAAGCGGCTACGTGGGCCTCTGGTCCGCGACACAAGTCGGTGTGATCAACTCGGCTGGCGTCTTGGCGCTGGGGGCGAACGCCGGCGTCGGGTTCACCATCTTCCTCCCGATCCTGTGACGACACATGGACGCCAATCCGACCGCAGACGACACGCGGCGGTATCAAACGGCGATGCTCGGCGTTGCGGGCAAAGTCGAACGTGCGCTCTCGGTCGCCAGTGAACGCCGCGTCGCCAATGTCTGGGAATACACGCAATCGGTGATCGCCGTGTGCGTCGTCGTGACGACGTGCGGCGGCGTGCTCGACCTCGCCATCTGGCATGTCGATGCGCGCCTGCCGCCGGAATGGTGGACGATCGCCGGCCTGGTGATCGGCTTTTACTTCGGCCGAGTGCGCCCGCCGACGAGCGCGCCGCCGCCACGCTCAGGCTTCGAACGTGACCGGGCGACAGACGGGAAGCCACCTTAGTTGCGGCTGGGTCCGCGGCCCTGACTCGGTTGCCAGACCTGGCGGGAGAACGCGCGTGTCCGCGCGAGCTCGGCGCGGGCGATCAGCGGCAGTGCGTTGTATTCCTGTTCCGTCATGGGCCGCAGCCGCAGATCCTCGCCCTCGACCGGTGCATGGAAGACGAGAAACTGCCCGCAGTGCATGCAGGCGCAACTGTCGCCGACCTCCGGGGCCTGCTCCTCGCCGCTCACCGTGCCGACTGCGGTCATCACGTCGCCGCAGGCCGGGCACGTCCACGGCTCCAGATGCGTCACCGCCGGATCCGTGTCGTCGCGTTTCATGGCCGCCCCATGACGCGGAGCAGGATCGCGATGATCATCGCGATCGTGGCCGTTTGAAAACTCATCGCGACGACGATCCGCCACGTCAGATCAGCTTTGAGCTCGGCCAAATCGGCCTTGAGCGCCAACAGATCGCTTTTCGTGGCGAGCGTCTCTTTGTCCTCGATGGCGATCACGGATCGCGCGGCCGCCTTCGCCATGTCGTCCTGCACGCCGGCCGCGCGCAACGCGTCGTACAGTTCACTGACCATCTGCGTCATGCGGGTGTTCTCCCTTTCCGCCGCGCGGATGTCTTCCGGCGCTTCGGTGACGTCGCCGGTGTTCGGGCTGCGCGCAGCCGCTCAAGCTCGGCGGCCAACCGCTGGAGTTCGGCACTGCGCTCCTCCGATTCTCGCAGGAGATCGGCATAGCGGGTGTCCGCATCGTTCGAAGGCTGCGGCAAGGCAAGGCTACCAAGGCCAGGCAAGGCTGCGCCGGTGAGGTAGTCCGTCGCCGGCCGCGCCGCCAGCTGCGCGACGAGCGCCTCGAGCGTGTCGATCTTCTCCTCCTTCGTGTGCGGTACCCAGTCGTCCTCGGTTTCCGCCAGGTGGCCGAAGACCTCCTCGCGTTCCTCGACCGAGATCTTCCACGCCAGGATCCGCAGCGGCGTGTGGACGCAGACGACGAACCGCATCTGATCGTAGTCGCGGGACGCCTGCGGCGCCTCCTGCACGATCGATCCGTCGGTCAACGGGCGCGGGCGCGCCGTCGTCGCGCGCGTCGGCGCCAGGTGTGACGGATAAATCCTCGTCAGCAAGGCGAGCAGCAGGTTGCGTTCGTGAATGATCTCGTACCTGTTGCGGCGCGCGGCGTCGCGCTGGTCGGTCGCCGACAGATGTCGCGTGCTCATTGGACACCGATCAATTCGGAGGTGGCTTTCATCAGTCGGCCGAGGATCTCATGCGCTTTCTCGAGCCCCTCAATCGCACGGGTACAGCCGTCAGCCGCTTGACGCAGACCCAGGATCTGGTTGCCCTGGCTGCGATGCATTTCAACCTGCAGGTCGTACATCAATCGCAAGATCTCGCGTTCCTTTTCGTTCATGATTCGCTGCTCCTCTAAAGGTTGCTCACGTACAACAGCACACGGCCGCCGGGGCCCGGTGCCGTCCGCAGGACGCCGTTGCGGACTAGACGTTTCACGCCGTCATAGACCCACTGGTGCCCGGCATCTTTGTTCCGCCGGCAGGCGCGGTCCACGTCCGCAATGCAGCACCCTGGATGGCGGGCGACGAAGGCGGCGTACTGATGTTGCGCGGAGCTCATCCGCGCGTAGCTGCGGTAGGTCACACGTCGTCGGCTCATGGCGTCACCGCCGGCGTCGTGCGGATCTGCTCGAGCACCGCGGCCGCGATCGTCGCGCCGCCGGCGGCCTCGAGCAGGCCAGTGTCGAACGTGCGGCCGCTCGGCATGCCGTGCTCGAGCGCGTCCTGCGACGCATAGTGGTCGGCGCCCCACGTCTCCAGTGCGTCGCCGACGCACCAGAATTCGCCGGTTGGCACCGCGACCAGGACGTGCGGACAGTGCGGGCCCTCGACCGTGCAGCGCCAGCCGGTGGCCGCATGCAAGGCTGCGGCGACCGCCTCGTAAATGGCATAGGGATTCTTCGTCGTCATCATCGCCGGCCCCCCTTGCGTAGCGCCGCCGGCGCCTGGCGCGCCGGCGTGCCGCCGAACGCCTCGAGCCCGCGCGCCACGTAGCGCTCGAGCCCCAGAATGATCACCTGGCGGATCGTCACGTTGTCCGTCACCGATTGCGTCTTGGCCGCCTGCCAGATCGTGTCGTCTACGTTTTGCAGCGGATACGCGGTCAGCGTTTTGCCGCCGGCCGCCGGCGCCGGCCGCGGGGTGCGGCCGCCGATGGCCTCAAGGCCGCGCGCCCCGTAGGCTTGCAGGATCAGCACGATCACGTCGCGCACCGCGACGCCGTCAATCGTCGCGCGAATCTTGGCACCGTGCCAGACCTCGTCGGGCACCTGCCGCAGCGGATAGGAGATCATTGCGCCTCCTTGATGTGATCGAAGAGATGGCCGGGCTGCTCCTTGTTGCAGGCGGAGCACCAGGTCGGCGCGCCGACGGCATCGGTCGTCCGATCGTCCAGATCGCAGCCGCACATGCACGTCGTCGGCGCCTCTTCGCGCGCCCACTGCGCCGCCTCCTGGGCGCGCCAGTCGCCGTAGGCGCGCTCGAGCCCGCCGTCGGTCAACTGCCGCGCGTCGCGCGGGCGGCCGGCGATTACTGTGTGGCGCTCGTAGCTCCACCAGGTGTCTGTAGTGGTGATCCACCGCAGGAACGCTTCGGCGCGCTCCTCGGCGCCGTGCGCCTGGTCGTCGCTGTAAAACAGCGGGCCGAATGCCCAGTCAGTGGTCGAGCAGTAGAGCACCGCGGTATCGGCGCCCGTGTCGTGCAGAATGCGAACTCCCATAATCTCTATCCTCCCTATCCTCTAGACGGTGGAACCCGTCTGTATCTGACCGTTAAATAAAACTGGCTTTTATTTCGTCGCCGCACAGGCCGGGCAGAGCGCGCCGCCCTCGCCGGCCGGTTCCCCGCAGAGCTCACAGACCGGGATCCATCGTCCGCTCACCGCCGGCGGCGTCGCATGCACCGGATCCAGGTTGCCAGCCTGGAGACTTGAACGCTCGCCGGTCGCCAGGACGGTCACATACGCGATGATGCCGTTGAAGCCGGCATTCGCGTACGACTGCACCTGCACCTGCTGGCCGGCGGTCCACCGACCGGTGCTGTAGCGCACGGTGGCGACGTCGCCGGGCACGATCAGTCCGTCTCCGCTGCAGACGTCGTGCGACTGCGGGGGCACGCGATAGCCACGCGCGTGCACTTCGCGCTGCTGCGCCTTGGTTAGGCGCGGCAAGGCCGCGATTGCAGCCAGGCAGTCAGCGCAGTAGCGCGTGCCCGTGACGGCCAGATCGCGCCAGTCGCCGTAGCTCCAATGGTCAGGATCGTATTCGGCACCGCTCAGGTGCGCGCAGAGCGGTTCGATCAGGGTGTCTTCGGCGTCCACGAATTCGACGCCGTCGCGCTTGCGTGAGAGCGCCTGCTGGATCTGGCGATACGCGTCCTGGCGGTCGTCGGCCCACACCTGCACCGTCACCTGCACGGTGTAGCGGCCCGGCTGGGCGGTGTGCTTGTTCGTGCTCATTGGTCGTTCTCCTAAACCAGGCCAGCGCTCGTCCAGATGCGCCAGCGGCCCTCATACCACTGGTAGAGCACATCGCCCTGCGTCCAGCGCTTTCTCAGCCGCGGCGAAATAGTGCGGTAATAGCTGGTGCGCCCCTGCGGCGTCACCAGCTTGTAGGGCCAGCCGTTCCGACCGCGGGCCTGCTCGCGCGCTGTCGCACGGTTCGCGCGGATCTGCTCCCGGCAGGTGTGGTCGGCGTGCGGGTTGATCGGGCGCCCGCAGTCAGCGCAGTAGGTCGGCATGGTTAGCGCTCCTCGCCGGCGGCCACCGTGGCGCGATACTCGTCCAACATCGCCTGCTGCGCCGGCGTGCCGAGGCGCTTCGTCTGCGCGACGTGCGCCTCGTAGGCCTCGAGAATCAGGTCGCGCACGCGCGCCTGGCAGTCGGCCGCTTCGCCGATCGGTCGCAGCAAGGCGAACGAACGACGGTCGCCGTTCACCTGATACTGCCGGGCCGGAAACGTGACGTTGCGACCGGTGCTGGTGCGGCGCTCCCAGACACTGAACCCGATCAGCTTCAGGCCGGCGAGCGCGCCGTCGGTGAAATGGAGCTCAGCATCGGCCAGCTTGCCGGCCGGGTTGCCGCGGTCGTTCAGAATGATCTTGATCGTCATGCCATTCCATTGGGCGAGATACATACGCATCGTGCTACTCCCTGCTCGTGATTGACCGTGTCGGTCAATACAGAGAATGTATATCATCTCTATACTCTTGTCGAGTGGAAAATGCTCGCCGGTGACGAATCAGTGCCGGCGCATGCCTTGGCATGCAGCGACGTAACAGCAAGGCGAGGCTACCAAGGCTAGGCGAGGCTACCAAGGCTAGGCAAGGCTACCAAGGCTAGGCAAGGCTAAGGCTACCTTTGCTCACCCGAACCTTGCACCCAAGAGGGGGGTTTACGCAGCTGCACAAGACTGCACCGCCGGCGCGTGTGGGCGCGCTCGAGCACCGGGCGGGCAGTCAGGCGGGCCGGTGGCGCGCTCGAGCACAAAAAGCAAAACGGCCGCGATATTTCTACCGCGGCCGTTCGGGGCGATCGTTTTAGGGGTGTCTGTCCGCTAATCTGTCACGATAACAGCCAGCACCGTTCGCGATACGCGTAATCGTTCGGACGGTTGCGTCGGCGGTGTGCGACGTGAGTTTAAGAGCATTCCACGTATCAGCTCTCATCTGTGCTTGGAGACGCGTCGCGAACGTCCCCAGGACTAAACCGTGCGGTGTGACGGCGGCGTAACCATCTGTCGGGTGATTCGGTTCACCGAATCACCGTTAACGGCATGACGCGTTTAGTAGTGCCACTATCAGGTTCAAAACCGACAGATAGCTTGTGCTCGAGCAAAAAATCAGGGCGTTTACACAAGGTGCAAAACTCACACGTTACAATGCGCCGGCCGTTGTGCTTGAATTGTGCCGGACATGGGACAATCAGTTCACCGTTCAATTCGTAGATTTTGTTTGTAGGATGGGGTGGCACTACGCATGCCGTCCCGAATCCACGCGCGCGAGCGGCCGCTATTTCGGACGTGTTATTGCAGGATGCCAGGACGTTCGCACCTTGCCACGCGCTACGCGCGACAATCGGCCACCAATGGGTATAGATCCATGCGGCTTTCCCATGTTTCCGCTCGTGTGCAACCATGGCAGAACCGATCAAGGTGGCTGATTTGGCGTCCGGACAATCGCCGACAACATGTCCACGGAATTGGCGCAGGCCAGTCAGGGCCCGAATAGCGCGCGCCTCGAGGTAAGCGATTAGCACGCGTAGCGCAGCGATCGATCGCTTACGTTTGGATGCATTCGAATTCAGACGATTAGTCGTAAACCCGACATGACCGAATTCGGCGTAACACCCGTCATTTAGTAACGGACAGATCACGCGATCGGTTTTGCTAGCACCCGGACATGTCAACTGAGGGACATAGCTAGCGGAAACGTTACCGTTAGCGGACAATTTAGAATCACCGCTCTGTTCTACCACTGACACGAGAGAAGTCTTAGCCATTCATACGGCCGCTCCTAAACGGCCACCGAAACCCGAACAGACAATCTATCGGTGACTATAGACAT
>DATFXR010000295.1:0-2306 GCA_035315685.1 Vicinamibacterales bacterium
AGCGCGCGGCGACATCGTCGACGTCGAGGTCCATGAGGTTGTTCGTCATCGCGCCCAGAGGTCGCGCTGGGTCGAACTTTTCGGCCTGGGGGCGCATCTTATAAGCGTGGTGGCATGCCGGGCTGCGGATGAGCTGCCGTCCGACGCTGAGCTGGTGCGGGCTGCGCGCGGCGGCGACAGCCCCGCGCTGGGCATGCTGCTGGACCGGCACCGGGCGTCGCTTCACGCTCACGCGCTGGGGATGCTCGGCGGCGGCGAGGACGCGGCCGATGCGGTGCAGGAAACGTTCGTGCTCGCGCTGCTGTGCTTGCATCAGCTACGCACCGCCGATGCGGCGGGGGCCTGGCTGCATGCGATCGTGCGATCGGTGTGTGCCATGCGGGTGCGGCGGCCTTGGCGGGAGATTGCCACCGCAGAGATCGAGACCCTGGCCGAGCGCGCCGAACCCGTCAACGTCCAGACGCCGCTGCAGGACTGGGTCTTGACCGCGCTGGAGGGGTTGTCCGAGTCGCTGCGCGTGGTGACGGTGCTGCGCTACTTCGGGCGGGGGCAGTCGTATGCGCAGATCGCGCAGATCTGCGGTGTGCCGGTTGGCACCGCCCGCAGCCGGCTGCATCAGGCGAAAGCCGAACTCGCAGCTCAGCTGTTGGCCCAAGCATTCGATTCGCCGCGTGCCGGCTCCGAATGGGAGCGCCGCATCGTCGCCGCACACGCAGCGCTCGATGACGGCGACCCTGACCCATTCGTGGAAATGTTCTCCCGCGATGTCGCCCTGCGCGGCGCCATGAATCTCGACGGAATCGACGAAATCCGGCGGCTCTGCGAACACGACCTCGCCGATGGCGTCCGCCTGCGATTGCTGCACATCGTGACAAGTGCCGGAATCACCGTGGTGGAGAAGGAGTTCGTCAATCCGCATGAGGATCCCGAGCACTGCCCGCCCGGTCTGATCGAGGTGCTGTTCCACGATGGCGGCGACATGGTGCACCGCGGGCGCTCCTACTTCGAGCCGCGCGTGCTCGAACATTCGACCTGAAGGAGTTGCGGTGATCGCCCGCCTCTACGCGTTCATGTACGACCGGATCGGTCGCGGCTCCGAAGCGGCGGGCCTGCAACGAGAACGCGTCGCGCTGCTGGCGCAGGCACGCGGCAACACAGTCGAGATCGGCGCCGGTACCGGCCTCAACCTCGACCACTACCCACCAACCGTCACACACCTGACACTCGTCGAGCCCGATCGCCACATGCGCAAGCGGTTGCGCCAACGCGTCGCGCAGATACGCCCCGACGCCGCCGTCCTCGACGCCCGCGCCGAATCCCTTCCACTGCCGGACGCCTCCGTCGACACCGTCGTCGTCACCTTCGTCCTGTGCAGCGTCGTCGACCAGAACGCGGCACTCGCCGAGATCACGCGGGTACTCCGCCCAGGCGGCCAACTCCTGTTCCTCGAACATGTGCGCGACACAGATCCGCAGATCGCAGACAAGCAAGACCACGCACCATTCCTCTACTCGTGGATCGGGTGCCACCCCAACCGGGCCACGCTCGAGGCGATCACCCACTCCCCGCTCTCAGTCGTCAACGTAAGGCACGGACAAGTCCCGAAAGCCCCCGTGATCGAGCGACCAATGGTGGTCGGCGTGGCCGAATCGAAAGAGCACACAGGCTGAACCGTCGGCAGGTCCACTAAACGGACAGCGCGAGCCCCTGCGGGCGGCGAAGGCTCATGGCGCCGTCCCTGTGCACGCCCATCTGGGGGACGAGGGATTTCGGCGACAGATGGATTGTCCTCGGCACCGAGCTGGGTGGAGGTCGCGCGCTACCGGTGGGAACGGCAAAGCTGAGGAAGCCAGGAGGCCTTAGCCCAGGTGCGCCGATCGACTAACAGGCGGGCTTACGCGCGCTCCAGGGGTCGTCGCCCGCTTCGCTGCTCGCCGATAGCTCGCTGCTCTTGTCGCTTGCGGTTGTCGCCGGCGGCGACGCTGCGATTCCCCAATCCGTCGATACGCGCGGGCGGCGGCACGGCGTAGACGGGCCGCTATGAGTCCTCATAACACGTCGTAAATGCGTCGACGCGGACCACCGGGCCTCAGCTGGTCGCGGTCGGTGCGAGCCGGTTCCATATGCGTTGCAGCGTGCGCCGTTCGGCCGGTGTCGTGTTCGCGAGGAATCTCGTTCGGAGCACTGCGTTGTGGGTGAGTCGCGCAGCGCGTAGCTTCGCGTCGCCGTCGTCGGTCAGCACTGCGAACCATTTGCGTCCGTCGTTCGGATCGACCTCGCGCCGCAGGAGGCCGTCGCGTTCGAGT
>DATFXR010000296.1:0-3826 GCA_035315685.1 Vicinamibacterales bacterium
CGAGCCGGAAACGGTGCCGGTGCGCCTGCGCGACTGCCAGGTGGTGAACCTGCAGATGAACACGATGGTCGCCGGCACGATGCTGCGCGGCATGTTCGAGGACCGCATCCAGAACGTGATCCGGGAGTTGAAGGAGCGGCCCAACCTGATCCTGTTCGTCGACGAGGCGCACACGATGGTCGGCGCCGGCTCGGCGCTCGGCGCGCCGTCGGACGCCGCCAACATCTTCAAGTCGGTGCTCGCGCGCGGTGAGATCCGCATGATCGCGGCGACGACGCTGAGCGAGTACAAGGAGTACATCCAGGAAGCCGAGGCGCTGGCGCGCCGCTTCCGCTGCGTGACCGTCTGCGAGCCGTCGATCGACGAGACGCGCCAGATCCTCTACAACCTGCGGCCGCGGCTCGAGCGCAACTACTCGGTACGGCTGCTCGACGAGGCGATCGAGGCGGCGCTCGAGCTCTCGCCGCGCTACATGCGCCACCTCCATCTGCCGGACAAGGTGATCGGGTGGCTCGACACCGCCGCGGTGCGCGCCGAGATCGATCGCCGCTGGGAAGTCAAGAAGGACGACATCGTCGCGGTGATTTCGCATGCCGCGCAGATTCCCGAAGACATGGTGTTCCGCGACGTCACCGACCGGTTCAAGAACCTCGAGACGCGCCTGCAGCAACGGGTCGTCGGTCAGAAGAAAGCGGTCGACGCCGTGGCCCGCCGGCTGGTGCTGAACAAGGGTCCGCTCAAGGACGGTTTCGATCGGCCGGATGGCGTGCTGCTGTTCCTCGGTCCGACCGGCGTCGGCAAGACCGAGCTGGCGAAGGCGGTCGCCGAGTTCCTGTTCGGCGACGAGAAGAAGATGATTCGCGTCGACATGTCCGAGTATCAGGACGGTTCGGTGTCGGTGGACAAACTGATCGGCATGCCGCGCGGCATCGTCGGCAGCGAGCGTGGCGGCGTCCTCACGAACCAGCTGAAGGACAACCCGTACTGCGTCGTCCTGCTGGACGAGGTGGAAAAGGCGAGTTCCAGCACGCTGAATCTTTTCCTTCAGGCCTTCGACGAAGGATGGATGACGGACGGCCGGGGCAAGCGCGTGTATCTGTCGGACGCCGTGATCATCATGACGTCGAACATCGGCGCCGAGAACTTCCGCAAGCTGACGAGTCCGCTCGGGTTCCTGAACCGCGAGGTGGGCATCGAGCAGGTGCAGGGCGAGGTCATGCGTGAGCTCGAGCGCCGTTTCCCGCCAGAGTTCCGCAACCGCATCGACGAAGTCGTGCTGTTCAACCCGCTGACGCACGACGAAGTCCGCTACATCGCGAAGAAATACCTCGACCAGGTCGGCGTGACGCTCGCCAAGGCTGGAAAAACCATCGCCATCACGAGCGAAGCGGTCGAGGACATCGTGACGAAGGGCTACAGCATGGCTTTCGGCGCGCGCTTCCTCAAGCGCTTTATCGACGAGCATGTGAAGCTGCCGATCAGCGCGCAATGGAAGGACGGCTCGCATTTCGATGTCATGATGAAAGACGGCGCGCTCACTGTCGAGCCGACCGTGAAGGGTGTCACGTCGCCGAACGACGCACTTGCCTACGGCGACGTCGCCTGAGCGCTCTCGCGCACAGGCGATGGCTAATAGCTAATGGCTAATGGCTAATGGCTAATGGCTAATGGCTAATGGCTGATAGCTGATGGCTAATGGCTGATGGCTAGTCGATTGACGATGTCAGCCATAAGCCATCAGCCATTCTCGGGCCTCACCAGGAAAAGCCGACCTGCTCTGCGTCCATCGGCTTTTCCTGGTGAGGCTCTCTCTCGCGTGGCGTGAGGCCGTAGCGATCCTGCAGCACGCGAATCATTCCCTGAACCTGCTTGCGATAGTCCTCGGGCGCGTACTTCCGCTCGTACAGCTTCTCGTAGCGCGGCAGCCACGACGGAAACTCGCGCTCGAGAAACTTCATGAAGTGCGAGCGCGTGCCGTCCTCGAGGAACATCACGTTGCAGCCGACGAAGCGTGCGCCGTGATCCGCGATCGCCTTCACGGTCCGTTCGAGCTTCGCGCGTGACGACGAGAAGCCGGGCACGATCGGATTCATCAGCACGCCGCACTGCACGCCCGCATCGACCAGCTCGCGCACGGCGCGAAGCCGCTGCATCGGATGCGCGGTGCCCGGCTCGAGCCGCTCCCAGGCGCGTTCGTCCACGGTCGGCACGCTCATGTACACGGTGGCCGTGGTCAATTTCGACAGGGCGACGAGCAGATCCTTGTCGCGCACGACCATCGGCCCCTTGGTGACGATTCCCATCGGGTTGCGATACCGCAGCAGCGTCTCGATCGAACGCCGCGTCAGCTTGTAGTGACCCTCGATCGGCTGATAGCAGTCGGTTGCGGTCCCGACGGCGATGTAGTCGCGCGTCCACGACGGCCGGCCGAGCTCGCGCGTCAGCGCCTCGACGAAGTTCTTCTTCACCAGGATCACGGACGCGAACTCGTCGTCCGCGTTCATCTCGAACTGGACGTGATAGCGGCGCGCGTAACAGTAATGACAGCCGTGTGTGCAGCCGCGATACGGATTGAGCGTCCACTCGAACGGCATCCCCTTGACGTGATTGATTGCCGATCGGCAGGTGATCTCCTGGTAGCGCGCCTGATCGGCGCGGCGCTCCGCCTCGGTGAGCGCGGCGGTGCCGCCTGCGCGGACGGTTTGCGCGATGTCGCGTGTGGTGGGCTTCGGCCTGCCGAGGTCGAAAAGCAGCGGGGAAGGAGTTGGCATTCGCCTTTGCTTCGCCAGTTCATCATGCTGGCTGGCAGAGGCGATGTCAAGCGCGTGCGGTCAGTGCGGCTTGGTCGAGGGCTTGTGCGTCGCGGGTTTCTTTGCCGACGACTTCTTGGCCGCGCTGGTCTTACCGCTCTTGGTAGTGCCGGACTTGGCGCCGGTCGTAGCCGGCTTCTTCTTCGACTTCTTGTGCGCAGACGCGCTCGTCGTGCCGGTCGTGCCGGTCGTGCCGGTGGTGCCGGTCGTGCCGGTCGCCGCCGGTACGCCCGAGGTGACGCGCGACGAGTGCTTCGGACGGTGCCTCGTGGTCTTCGTTGCCGCTTCGGCCGGCAATGCTGCCGTGAACGCGGCCAGCAGCGCCACCACCAGCATGTTCCTCGTCCGTCGCATCATCATCACGCGCGTCCTCCCTCGCTGGCCGGTACGATACTTCACGACCGCAGCTTTGCGGTGGCTTTTTTCGAGATCCTAACGCTGAGGTGCGCAACGCCATATACACCCGAGTTGTGCGGCATGGCCTTGCCCGGAGAGCGCAGAGACGGCACAGATTCTCGTTTGAAAATGCATCTCTGTGTGCCCTGCGCGCTCTGTCCTTTCATCCGCTGCCACGCTACAGCAGGTACGCGAGCGCGAAGCCGATTTGCGCGACGAACATCATGCGATACATGTGCGCCCACGAGACGTGGTTCGCTTCGACGGCGAGCTCCTCGGGACGCCGCAGCATCAGGTAGAGCACGTAGATGCCGTACGCGGTCATCACCGCGCCGAGCAGCTGCAGCAGGATGAAATTGCCGGTCAGGACGTGGCGCGCCGCGCCGGCGTTGATCATCAGGAACGGAGCCACGAACGACGGTGAGATCATCCACGCCGCCCGGCGCACCCCGTACTGAATCGGCAGCGTGCGGCAGCCACCGCGGCGATCGCCGTCCATGTCCGCGAAATCCTTCGTCGTCGTCGCGCCGAGCAGGAAGAGACCGAAGATTGCGCCGATGTACCACGGCTCGATGCCGGCAATCGTCTTCACCGACGACCATCCGGCGACTTTCAGCAGC
>DATFXR010000297.1:0-5344 GCA_035315685.1 Vicinamibacterales bacterium
CGACGCATGCGGCGAGTGCGCGGCGTGCACGCGCATCGCGCGCGGGGTTCATCCCGACGTGGTGGTCGTCGAACCGGAAGACAGCGGCGCGATCAAGATCGAACAGATCCGCGACATCGTCGATCGCGCCGCATACCGTCCCTTCGAAGGCCGGCGGCGGGTCGTCGTCATCGACCAGGCCGATGCGCTCGGCGTGCCGCCGCAGCACGCCCTGCTGAAAACGCTCGAGGAGCCGCCGCCCTCGTCGGTCTTCGTCCTGGTCACGTCGCGTCCCGACATCCTGCTGCCGACTGTCCGATCGAGGTGTCCGCAGCTCCGGTTCCGTCCGCTCTCTCCGCCCGAGATCGCCGCGGCGCTGGTTGCGCGTGGCATCGCGGATCACAAGGCGCGCGCGATCGCGGCCACGTCGAACGGCAGCCTGGGCGACGCGCTCGCAGCGGCGGACGGCGAACACATGGACGCGCTCGACATCGCGCGGACCGTGTTGATCAAGGCGGCGGCAGAGCGCGAGCCGTCACGGCGAATCGACGCGGCAAGAGATCTGATGACCGGCGTCGGCTCCAGTGGCGCCGCCGATCGCGAACAGCTGTCGTCGTACCTCCGGGCGATGGCGTCGCTGCTGCGCGATGTCGAAGTGCTGGCGACCGGCGCCGACGCCAGCCTGCTCGCGAACCCCGACGCCCGTGCCGCGCTCGAGCGCCTCACCGCGGCATATCGGCGCGATCGCGGCGTCGACGCGTTCGCGGCCGTCGATCGCGCGCTCGTCGCGCTCGCGCCGCCTCGCAACGCCGCCACGAAGATCGTCGCCGACTGGGTGGTGCTGCAGCTATGACGCCGCCGCGCCCCGCGGTCGTCGCCGTGAAGCTGACACCGGTCGGCCGCGCGAATACCTACGTCCTCGGGGAGGCGCAGCCGACACCCCGGTGCGGCGACGCCGTCGTCGTCCAGAGCGACAGCGGCACCGCGCTCGGCACGGTCGTGCGCAACATCCCGCAGCTCGAGCCGAAACGGACACCGACCGGCGATCAGCCACCGCGGGTCGTACGCATCGCCACGCGAGACGACATCGTCGCGCGGATGAAGCACAAGCATCGCGAGCAGGAGGCGCACCGGATCGCGCTGCTGAAGATTCGCGAGCGCGGCCTCGGCATGAAGCTCGCGCGCGTCGAGCAGTCGTTCGACGGCTCGAAGCTGATTTTCTACTTCACCGCCGAGGGCCGCGTCGATTTCCGCGAGCTCGTGCGCGAGCTTGCCGCCGAATTCCGTACGCGTATCGAGATGCGGCAGATCGGTGTGCGTGACGAAGCCAAGATGTACGGCGGCTACGGGACCTGCGGCCGGCCGCTCTGCTGCACGACGTTTCTCCACACGTTCGAGCCGGTGTCGATCAAGATGGCCAAGCAGCAGGACCTGAGCCTCAACCCGTCGAAGCTCTCGGGCCTGTGCGGCCGATTGAAATGCTGTCTCCGCTACGAGTTGCCGAATGCGAAAGGCGTTCAGCACGGCGGCTGCGGCAGCGAAGGCGGCTGCGATAATCCAAGCGGCTGCGGCGCCGGAGGCTGCGCCTCCGGCGGCGTCTGTCGCTGTCATGGCTAATGGCTGATGGCTAATGGCTATGGTTGATGGCTGATGGTAGGAGCGAGATGCTTAACTCTTAGCCATAGCCATCAGCCATTAGCCATCAGCCATTGACGCAGACACCATTCAGTGAAACCACGAGTCGCCGTCACCGTCGGTGACCCTGCCGGCATCGGACCCGAGGTCGCGGCGAAAGCTGCGGCTGATGCGCGCGTGCTCGCCGCGTGCGAGCCGGTCGTCTACGGACCTCCGGCCGCGTCACACGTCGAGCCCGGCGTCCTCAGCGCGGCGGCCGGCCGCGCCGCCTATGACGTCATCGTTCACGCGGTGGACGACGCGAAGCGCGGCGAGGTCCAGGCGATGGCGACGGCGCCGATCAACAAGGAAGCGTTTCGCCTCGCCGGCCTCGAGTGGAACGGCCACACCGATCTGCTCGCGCATCTCACGGGCGCGCGCCACGTTGCGATGATGTTCCATTCCGACGTGCTGCGCGTCGTGTTGGCGACCGTGCACGTCGCGCTCGCCGACGTACCGCGGCTGCTGACACAATCGACGTTGGAACGGACGATTGCGCTCACCGCGCGCGAACTGCCGCGGTTCGACAAGATTGCCCCGCGCATCGCCGTGGCCGGCCTCAATCCGCACGCAGGCGAGCATGGGTTGTTCGGACGCGAGGAGGCCGAGGTGATCGCACCGGCGATAGAGTCGTGCCGTGCGCACGGCATCGACGTCAGCGGTCCCTTTCCAGCCGACACGGTCTTCGTGCGCGCCCGCCGCGGCGAGTTCGACGTTGTCGTGGCCTGCTACCACGATCAGGGACTGATTCCGGTGAAGCTGCTGGCGTTCGGCCAGGCCGTCAACGTGACGCTCGGCCTGCCGATCATCCGCACCTCGGTCGATCACGGCACCGCGTTCGACATCGCCGGCAAAGGCGTTGCCGATCCTGAGAGTATGATCGCAGCCGTGCTGCTCGCCGCGAGGCTCGCCCGGGCGGCGTGAGTCGCGAGCGCGAAGCCTTTGCCGCGCGACAGACCGGACGATCAACGCGTCGTAGCGTCCGGCCTTAGCCGGACCGTGATTGGCAGTAGTGTCCGGCTTTACCCGGACTGTGATTGACGGTAGCGTCCGGCTTTAGCCGGACTGTGATTGACGGTAGCGTCCGGCTTTGGCCGGACCGTGATCCATGGCTGAACGAACCGAGCGCGAGAAAGCGCAATCCAGCATCGCGGAAAACCGGAAGGCGTTCCACGACTTCCACATTCTCGAGACGTTCGAGGCGGGCCTCGTCCTGCTCGGCACCGAGGTGAAGGCGATCCGCGAAGGCCGCGTCAACCTGCGCGACAGCTACGCGCGCGTCGAGGACGGCGAGGTGTTTCTCTACAACGTGAACATCAGTCCGTACAGCCACCGTGGTTACGCCGACCACGCGCCGCTTCGCCAGCGCAAGCTGCTGCTCCATCGCGACGAGATCCGCAAGCTGATTGGCAAGACGGTCGAGAAGGGGATGACGCTCGTCCCGACCCGCCTCTACTTCAAGAACGGCCGCGTCAAGGTGGCGGTCGCGCTCGCGAAGGGCAAGAAAGAGTACGACAAGCGCGAGACGATCAAGCGGCGCGAGGTCGATCGCGAGACCCGCGCCGCCGTCAAATCCCGCCGCTAGCCCGCGGCGCGGCTACAATAGCGACACGATGCCCGTTCCGCTGCTCGATCTGAATGCGCAGTACCGCCCGCTGCGCGAAGCGATTCTCGCTGCGATCACGCGGGTCTGCGACAGCCAGCGCTTCATCATGGGGCCGGAAATCGACGCGCTCGAGCACGAGCTCGCGTCGCAGCTCGGCATCCGACACGCGATCTCGGTCTCCTCCGGGACCGACGCGCTGCTGCTCGCGTTGATGGCGCTTGGCATCGGTCGCGGCGACGAAGTGGTGACGACGACTTATTCGTTCTTCGCGACGGCAGGCTGTGTGGTCCGGCTCGGCGCGAAGCCGGTCCTCGTGGACATCGACCCCGCGACCTTCACCATCGATCCCTCGCAGACGGCAGCGGCGATCACGCCGCGGACGAAAGCGATCCTGCCGGTGCATCTCTACGGACTGGCGGCGGATCTCGATTCAATCATGGCGGCGGCCGACCACGCCGGCGTTCCGGTGATCGAGGATGCGGCGCAGGCGATCGGCGCGACCTACAGGTCGCGTCCGCTCGGGGGAATCGGCGCACTGGGCTGCTTTTCGTTCTTCCCGTCCAAGAATCTCGGCGCGTTCGGCGACGCCGGGTTGCTCACCACCAACGACGACGGACTTGCGAAACAGGCGCGGCTGCTGCGCACGCACGGCATGCAGCCTCGCTACTACCATCACGTCGTCGGTGCCAATTTCAGGATGGACGCGCTGCAGGCAGCGGTGCTTCGCGTCAAGGCGCCGCACCTCGACGCGTGGACCGAGGGCCGCCGCCGCAACGCGGCGCGGTATCGCGCGCTGTTCCGCGAGGCCGGACTGGGCGACGTCGTCGATCTGCCGATCGAACCGCCGGATCGGCGCCACATCTACAACCAGTTCGTCATCCGCACGCCCGAGCGCGATGGTTTGAAGCGCCATCTCGATGAGCAGGGCATCGGTAACGAGATCTATTACCCCGTGCCCTTCCATCTGCAGCCGTGCTTCGCGGATCTCGGCTACCGCCGCGGCGCGTTTCCACACGCGGAGCGTGCGGCGGCCGAGACGCTCGCGATTCCGATCTACGGCGAGCTCACCGAGGCGCAGCAGCGGACGGTCGTCTCCACGATCGGCCAATTCGTCCACCGTAACGTCGGAGCCGCCCGATGATTCGCAGCCAATCGGCGTCTGCGGCGGCCGCACGACCGAGCCGGCTGCCGAGCGTGACGACGCAGATTTTCATCGGCCTCGTGCTCGGCATCGCTGTCGGCTCCCTGTTTCCGTCGTTCGGCGTCGCCATCAAGCCACTCGCCGACGTGTTCCTGCGGATGATCAAGATGATCATCGCGCCGCTGCTGTTCTCGACGCTCGTCGTCGGGATCGCCGGCACCGGCGATTTGAAGGCGATGGGCCGCATCGGATTGAAGGCAATCGTCTACTTCGAGGTCGCCACGACGATTGCGCTCGTCCTCGGGCTCGTGCTCGTCAATCTGTTCAAACCCGGCGCCGGCATGACGCTGCCGATTGGCGCCGACACATCGACCGCGGCCGCGATGGCGCAGAACCAGCAGCACGCGTGGGACATCCTCCTGCACATGTTTCCCACCTCGGTCATCGACTCGATGGCACGTGGCGACATCCTGCAGGTGGTGATCTTCTCGCTGTTCTTCGGCATCGCGCTGGCCGCGATTGGCGCGAAAGGGCAGCCGGTGCTCGACGTCCTCGAGGGCACCGCGCAGGCGATGTTCAGGTTCACCGGCTACGTGATGGCGTTCGCGCCGATCGGCGTGTTCGCCGCGATTGCCGCCACCGTCGGCGGCAAAGGGCTCGCGATCCTGTTCACGCTGGGCAAGCTGGTCGCGTTGATGTACTTCGGCCTCGCGATCTTCGCGATCATCGTCCTGGGCGTCGTCTCGTATCTGATCCGGGTACCGTTCCTCACCTTCGTCAAGACCATCCGCGAGCCCTTCCTGATCGCCTTCACCACCGCCAGCTCGGAGGCCGCGCTGCCGAAGTCGCTCGAGGTGATGGAGCGCTTCGGCGTCCCGAAGAACATCGTCGGCTTCGTGCTGCCGACCGGCTACAGCTTCAATCTCGACGGATCCACGCTCTAC
>DATFXR010000298.1:0-2663 GCA_035315685.1 Vicinamibacterales bacterium
CATTCGCGGCATGTTCGCGGATGCCGGCTTCCGGGCCGCCTGGCCAAATGCCGTCACGGCGCCGCCCGCGACCAACGCCACGACGGCTGCCGTAGTCGCAACGCCGAACCGGTGTCGTCGACGCATCGCTGACCTCACTGCGAGCGATTCTACGCCTATTGCGAGCGGCTGCCGCGCGAATCCACCTTGCCTCTGACGAACGCACCCTCGGCCATCATCAGGCGCGGCGTCTTGATGTCGCCGTCCACCGACGCGGTCGGCTGCAGGACGACGCGCTCGGACGCCGTGAGGTTGCCGGTCACCGCGCCGCTGATGCTGATCGTTTTCGCCGTCAGGTTGGCCTTCACGGTGGCGCCGGCGCCAATCATCAAACTCTTGTCCCCGACTTCGATGGTTCCTTCCACCTGACCGTCAATGGTGAGGTGCTCCTGGCTGACGACGCGCCCCTCGATCGTGAGCGAGCGGCCAATCCATGCGGCAACGCGGCGTTCATCAGCTGGCGCGACGATGTCGTTCGGCATCTGTCCCCCTGTGGGGCGCCATCTTACCCGCGTGGCGCACCGTAACAAAACCGCGGGTGAAATCAGTATTCTGCGGGTGTGCCAGGTTGGAACACGCGGCCCGCGCCGCTCGGACCGGCCCGGTGGTCGTTTCCGCCGCCGGCGTCGTGGCCCGATCAGGATGTGATCGCCGCGGGCGGCGACCTGGAGCCCTCGACGCTGATCGCAGCGTACCGCTGCGGTCTCTTTCCAATGACGCTCGCCGAACTTGGCGGCGCGATTGCCTGGTGGTCGCCCGACCCGCGGGGAATCCTGCCGCTCGACAACCTTCGGGTCACCAGGTCGCTCCGACAGAGCGCCAAACGCTACGAGATCCGGGTCGACACCTGCTTCGGCGAAGTGATTCGCGCGTGTGGCGATCCGTCGCGCGCGAGCGGCTGGATCACACCGGCGTTCGTCGACGCCTACACCGAACTGCACCGCCTGGGATGGGCGCACAGCGTCGAAGTGTTCGATCGCGCCGGTACGCTCGCCGGCGGTCTGTACGGCGTGCGCGTCAACGGCCTGTTCGCGGGCGAGTCGATGTTCTACGCACAGCGTGACGCGTCGAAGGTGGCGCTGATTGCGCTGGTCGGCCTGATGCGCGACAACGGCATGTCGCTGCTCGACGTCCAGTGGCACACGCCGCACCTCGCAACCCTTGGCGCCACGGAAATCACGCGAGCCCGATACCTCGAACTGCTCGCGCAAGCGATCGCCTCGCCATAAGGCCCGAGTCCGTCGGCGGGAGAGCGGCTGCCCATCCTGCCCTTCCTGCCCATCCCGCCCCCATCCGCGTAGAATGGCGGCATGACGACCGTACTCGCCAACGCAGCGCTCGAGACCCTGTCGCGGCTGAACGCGACTTACATCGACTGTGTCGTCACTGCTGACGCCGATCGGTTCGCAACAATCCTCGCGCCCGATTTCGTCTGCTCCAATCCCGACGGTACGCTCGTCGACCGCGACGAATTCCTGAAGCGGACGCGTGCCGCGGCCCGGCTGCAGCGGATGGATATCGACGACGTGCGGATTCGCGTGCTCGGCGACGTCGCGATCATCCATGCGCGAACGTCGTTCGTCCTGGGCGACGGACGACAGGGAACAGGACGGTACACCGACATCTGGGCCCGCCGCGGCGGCGCGTGGTTCGCCGTGGCCGCGCATGTGACGCGCTCGTAACACCTCTTCCGAAGATCACCTTCCCGGCTACGTCAACAGCAGCGGATCTTTGTCGTTCGATATAGACGCGATCCAAAGATCCGAGTTTCGCCGGGCAAATCCGTGAAATCGTCGGCAAATACTTGGTGCGCTCCGCAAGAAGCGGGTTATCGTCTCGCCGCTCAAGCGAGGGTTCGGCCCGTTGATGCACCGAACGGCACGCTGCACAACGAGCTCGAATCTGACGATGATGGGAGGATCATGATGAGCGTACCCGCGGTGAGACTGACGTTCGGAGGTGTTGTTCTGTCGGCCCTCGTGTTTGCCGTCGCCTGCGGCAGCGATAGTTCCACCACGGCGCCGTCTCCAACGACGCCGGCAGGCCCCACGTTCTCAGTACAGATTCAGCAGCAAATCTTCAACTCCGCGTGCATCGCGTGCCATACAGACGATGGACGAACGCCGTCAGGCGGACTGAATCTCAAGAATGCGAGCACTTCGTACCCCGCCCTCGTCAACGCCGGGAGCACCGGAAAATCGGGTGCGATCCGCGTCATCCCGGGGAATCCGAGCGGGAGCTATCTGATCCAGAAGCTCGAGGGTGCGGCGGACATCGTCGGGCTGCGGATGCCGCGCAACGGGCCGCCGTATCTCACCGATGCGCAGGTGCAGCTGATTCGCCAGTGGATTCAGAACGGCGCGCCCAATAACTGAGCGCGCCTCGCGCGCGCCGGCAGCGGCGGGCCGCCTGCCCGCCTACTGCCGCAGCAGTTTCACGCTGCCGTTGACGGTCGAGAGGGTCAGTGGCGGTCCTCCATTGCCGATCGTGCCGTCGATGCGGCGGCGATTGATCGTTCCGGTTGCCGAGATCGGGAAGTCACTCTCGATTTCGCCGTTGAGCGTCGTCGCGTGCAGGTTCGCGCTCAGGAACGCGGGCAGATGCAGCGTGATGCTGCCGTTCAC
>DATFXR010000299.1:0-3761 GCA_035315685.1 Vicinamibacterales bacterium
CGGCGGCGCAGGGCGCAACATCAACTACCTGATCGACGGTGGCGACAACAACGACGACACGGTCGGCGGGCAGCTGCAGGCGTTCCCGCTCGAGGCGATCGAGCAGTTCAACTTCCAGACGCAGCGCTTCAAGGCGGAATATGGCCGCAGCAACGGCGGCGTGCTGGCGGTCGTCACCAAGAGCGGCACCAACAACTTCAACGGGAGCGCGTTCGAGTTCTTCCGCGACAAGTCGATGAACGCGCTCACCGAAACCGAAAAACTGCCGCAGATCAACGGCACCGGCGACGCGGTGAAAGGCGACTACCGCCAGAGCCAGTTCGGCGGCAGCTTCGGCGGTCCGATCGCGAAGGACAAGGCGCATTTCTTCCTCGCGGTCGAGCGGACCCAGCAGGACAAGACCCAGCGCGTGAACACCCAGGGTCTGTTCCCTGACAAGGATGGCATCTTCGCCGTGCCCTATCGCGAGACGCCGCTGTCGGCCAAGGTGACCACGAACCTGAACGCGTCGCAGTTCCTGTCGGTCCGCTACGGCCACGACATCAACTCGCAGCCGTACAACGCGGCGCCCAACAGCACCTACGACAACTGGGGCGACAGCACCAACAAGTACCACTCGATCAACCTCAATCACAACTGGGTGCTGGCGGGATCGAAGCTGAACGAGTTCATCTTCCAGTACGCGAACTTCGGCAACCAGATTCTGTCGCGCAGCTCGGCGCCGAACGAGTCGTTCCCGAACGGCGTGACCATCGGCGCCAACGGCAACACGCCGCAGACCACCGAGCAGACGAAGTATCAGTTCCGCGACGACTTCTCCTGGCACAGGAGCGGCTGGGGCGGCCTCGGTCACGACTTCAAGGTCGGCGTGAACTTCATCAACGAGCCGCGGCTGTTCATCACGTTCAACACCGGCAAGGGCGCCGTGTTCAACACCCACATCACCAACGACATCAACGGACCGATCTCGCTGGTGACGGTGAGCGACGGCGACGCGTCGGCGAACATCCCGCTGAAGCAGTTCGCGACCTACATCCAGGACGACTGGCGCGTGACCGATCGCTTCACGCTCAATTTCGGCCTGCGCTACGACCTGATGACCGGGTACCAGTTCGACGAATCGAAGAACCCGAACTTCGTCGCCCTCCAGGCTGCCGGCGCAGCCGGAAAGCTGGCCGGCATCGCCGGCATGGAGAACTTCGGGCTCACGCCGCGGGAGGACTACAACAACATCCAGCCGCGCGTCGGTGGCGTCTACGATCTGCGCGGCGACGGGAAGGACATCATCCGCGGCGGGTTTGGTGTCTACACCGACGTCGGCTACACCAACTCGAACGTGCTGTTCGCGGCAGCCGACTCGACCGGCGCCGGCTTCGGCCAGGTCTTCAACGTCAACGTCACCAACGGCATCCGGAAGTCCGACGGCACGTTCTACCACGCGGGCGATCCGCTCTCGACGATCGCGAGCCAGAACCAGGTGACGCCCGGCGCGTTCCCGCTGTTCGGCCAGTTCGTGGATCCGCGGCTGCAGGCCCCATATCAGATGCAGAGCAACGCCGGCTGGTCGCACGAGCTCAACGCCGACACCGTGCTCGCGGTCGACTACGTCAACTCGCTCGGCCGCGACCTGAATTTCCGCCCGCGAGTCAACCAGCGCATTCCGGGCAGCCTGTCGAACCCGCGGCGCCTCGCCGCAGTCGTGCCGACGATCACGCCGAACACCAACGGCACGCGTCCGGCCGTCAGCCGCGGCGAGAGCGAGTACAACGCGATGGTCCTGAGCCTGCGCCGCCGGCTCTCGCACGGCGTCGACTTCAGCGCGAACTACACGCTGCAGAAGGGCGTCAGCACGATCGGCGCGGCGGCCGACGAGCTGAACACCGCCAACATCCAGGATCCGAACAACCCGTTCAACGATCCGCGGCAGCTCGGTCCGAACCTCACGACCGACGCGCGTCACCTGGTCAGCGTCAGCGCGACGTTCCTGTTCAAGTACGGGATCCGCGTGGCGCCGATCTACCTGTTCCGCTCCGCGCTGCCCGTCAACCTGATCGACGGCCGCGACCTGAACCTCGATGGCGACGCCGTCGACATCCCGACGAAGGCATACGCGGTCGATTCGTTCGATCCGAACGCGCCGACCAACGTCGGTGGCGTCTCTACGCAGACGACGTTCAAGGAGCTGGGCAACTGCGAGACGGTGAACTGCGGCCGCGGGATGTCGCAGACCCAGACGAACCTGCGCGTGTCGAAGGTGTTCAACCTCGGCAGCCGCGCGCACGTCGAGGCGATCGGCGAGATCTTCAACCTGTTCAACAACATCAACCCGAGCAACTTCCGGGCGCGCGTGAACATTCCGGCGACTGGCCTGCCGGATCCGGCGCTCCTCGAGCCCACTACCTACTCGGGCGACTTCCGTCGTCCGGAGCAGCGCGTGGGTCAGCTGGGGCTCAGGTTCACGTTCTGACGCTGAGGCCCGTGGGACCGATAGGCCCATGGGCTTGGTAGGGCAGGACCGACTGGTTCTGCCCTACACGGTTCAACACATCTTCTCCACCCATCCCAGGGTCGCATCGATCCATCCCTACCCGGCCCACGGGCCCATCGGTCCGACACTCCCCGTGTCAGCGCGGTAAGATCCGGCGCATGCCTCCACAGACACCGTACTCCGCCGATCTCGGCAATCGCGATCCGATCGACGCGATGCGCGACTCGCTCGGACGATTCCGCTCCCTGGCACACTGGTCGAACGACGAGTTCGAGCGCAGCTATGCGCCGGGCAAGTGGTCGGCGCGCGAAGTGCTGGTGCATCTCGCGCATTGCGAGCTCGCCTTCGGCGCCCGCGCGCGATTCGCGCTGACCACACCGGACTACCAGTCGCAGCCGTTCGATCAGAATCTGTGGATGGATCGCGAGTCGCGCCTCGGCGCGCGCGAAGCGCTCGACGCGCTGCTGGCCGTTGGCGCAATGAACGTCGCGCTCTTCGCCTCCCTGCCGCCCGCCGATCGCGCGATGACGTTCGCGCATCCGGAGTACGGCGCGATCTCAATCGACTGGCTGATCCACCAGATGGCCGGACACCAGATTCATCACCTTCGTCAGCTCGATGCTCTCGCATCTCGCTGACGGTAGGCGCGGCCCTTCGGGCCGCGTGGGACCGATGGGCCGGGTGGGTCAGGTAGGTCGGACGGCCAGATACTCCGAGCGAGACGGGCAACGCCACCGGGTTACCCACGATTCAAGCTACCGTGTAATCGACCCACCTGGCCCACCCGACTCATCCGTCCCACGTGGGCGCGCGGCGCGAGAGTGCCGCGTGACCGCGCTTACTCTTCCGCCAGCGCGACCACCGGATCGACGCGCGCGGCGCGGCGGGCGGGGAGGTAGCAGGCGGCCAGCGATACGGCGATCAGCGTGACGATGGCCGCGGCCAGCGCCAGCGGGTCGCTCGGTTTGACGGCGAACAGCACCGCCGACGCGAGGCGCGCCATCGCGATCGCGAAGACGCCGCCGATGGCTGCACCGGCGAGCGCGAGCCGGACGCTGCGGCCGACCACCTCCCGCCGGACCCGGTCGCCCGATGCGCCGAGCGCCAGCCGGATTCCGATTTCGTGCGTCCTCTGTGCCACGCCGTACGACGTCACGCCGTAAATCCCGACCCCTGCGAGCACCAGCGCCACCGCGGCGAAGACCGCGAGCAGCATCGCGAGGAAGCGCGACTGCCCCTGCGTCCGCGCCACCGTGTCCTCGAGCGAGATCAC
>DATFXR010000300.1:0-17850 GCA_035315685.1 Vicinamibacterales bacterium
GGAGTGGGTCACAATGTCTGGGAATGGGCGTTCACGGAGCCGGCGCTCGTGGAATGGCTCTCAGCTCAGCGCCGATCCGCGTAGCCGACATCAACCTCGCACGTGATCGCTCAACCGGCGAGGCTGAGGCGCCGGCTGGCCGCCCGGGCGCCGTCGGGGAGACGCAGCCATGATGACGCTGCTCCAGGATCTTCGGATTGGCGCTCGCACGCTCCTCAAGGCGCGCGGCTACACCGCGACGGTCATCGTGACGCTGGCGTTGGCGATCGGCGCAAACAGCGTCATCTTCAGCTTCGCGAACATCCTGCTGATCAAGCCGCTGCCCATCGCGGATCCGGCGACACTCGGCTGGCTCTACAGCCTCGATCCGCAGCGGACGAACATGCGCGGCCGCTTGTCGTACCCCGACTTCGACGATCTGCGCCGCGGCGCTCGTTCGTTCCGCACGCTGTCTGCCGTAACGACGGATAGCGTGACGCTGACCGGTCTTGGTGAGCCACGCCGCCTCCAGGCACAAAAGGTCAGCGCCTCGCTGTTCGACACGTGGGGCCTCGTACCGCTGCTCGGCCGCCCGATTGCGACATCGGAGGATGTCGCGGGCGCGCCGTGCGTCCTCGTTCTCAGCCACAAACTGTGGAAGGCGCAGTTCCAGAGCGATCCAGCGATCGTTTCGCGAACGATGGCGATCGACGGCCGTCCGTGCACCGTCGTCGGCGTACTGTCACCGGCCATCGAGTTCGGAAACCTGAGCCTGAATGACGTGTGGATGCCGCTTGCGGTCGATCCCGCTGCGGCGCGCCGCGACGAGCGGCGTTATTCGGTGGTCGGGCGGCTTGGTGCCGGCGTGACGCACGAGCAGGCGGACGCCGAGGTGAAGGCGATCATGACGCGGCTGGCGGCCGAGCACGCCTCGACCAACCGCGCGTGGAGCGTCCGTGTCGCGCAGACCAGAGAAGCAATCGCTGGCAGCGACACCTGGGTCAGCCTCGCGCTGCTCGGGCTCGTCGTCGGCTCGGTACTGTTGATTGCGTGCGCCAACCTGGCGAACCTCGCGCTGGCGCGGACCGCCGGGCGCCGCCGCGAGCTGGCGGTGCGGACCGCGCTCGGCGCCTCGCGATGGCGGGTCGTGCAGCAACTCGTCACCGAGAGCCTGATGCTCGGTCTGATTGGCGGCGTCGCCGGCGTCGGTGTCGCCGAGATCGGCTTGCGCGGGATCCGCGCGATCGCCTTCGAACCAATCTTCGCGTTGATCGTCGTCGATCGGAACGTGATGCTCTTTGCCGCGGCGCTGTCGATCCTGACGCCGCTGCTGTTCACGCTGCTCCCGGCGCTCGACGCGTCTGATCACACGGTGAGCGACGCGCTGAAGGAGGGAGGTCGAAGTGCCGGCGGCGTGCATGCGCGCCGCAGCCGCCACGCGCTCGTCGTCGCGCAAGTCAGCCTCGCGTTCACGCTGCTCGTCGTCTCGCTGCTGATCGTGCGATCGATGATCGCGGTCGTCCATCTGGATCTCGGCTTCGATCCAGGCCGCCTGCTGGTGGCGCGACTGGAAGTACCCTCGTGGAAGTTCGGCGACGATGATGGAGTGCGGCGGACGAGTGAGGCGATCGTCGATCGAATCAGGCGCGTGCCCGGTGTCGAGGCGGCAGCGGCGACGAGCGTGCTGCCGGTGCTCACGGTCGGATCGCGCGTTGCCCTCGACATCGCCGGACGGTCGGCCGCCTCGCCGATCGATCGGCCATGGGCGCTGCGCGTAGCGGTCGGCGACGACTTCTTTCGCGCGACCGGCATACCGGTGCAGAGCGGCCGCGCGTTCGAGCGCGCCGACAGGACTGCCGCGGAGCCAGTCGCGATCGTCAGCGCGGAAACGTCGCGTCGTTACTGGGGATCGCCGGATGCTGCGCTCGGCAGCCGCATCGCGCTCGCCCGCGCGTCGGCTGCCGAACCCGAAATCTGGCTGCGCGTCGTCGGCATCGCCGGCGACACGGCCTCTGATTCGAATCCGTCGGAGGTCGCGAAGCCCAATCCACTAGTCTATCTGCCGCTGGCCCAGCAGCCGACCCGCGATCTCGGCCTGATCGTGCGATCGTCGCGCCCCGCTGGCGTTGCCGCCGGCGTCCGCGTGGCGATCCGCGACATCGAACCTGATGCGCCGGTGTTTCAGATGCGGACGCTGCCCGAGGCGCTCGACAACGAGCTGGCCAGCAACTGGGTGATCACGTCGATGTTCGCGGCGTTTGCGTTGCTGGCACTCGTGCTCGCATCAACCGGGCTCTACGCGGTGGTCGCGTACTCCGTCAGTCAGCGCCAGCACGAGATCGGCGTGAGGATGGCGCTCGGCGCCCTGCCGCTGGACATCCGGCGCCTCGTGCTGTCGCAAGGCGGACGGTTGATCGGCATCGGTGGAGCAATCGGGCTGGTCGCCGCACTCGCGTTGTCGCGCGCGATTCGCAGCCTGCTGTTTGGCGTCACCCCGTCTGATCCGGCCACCTACGCGATCGCCCTTGCCGTCGTTCTGATCTCTTCGGGCCTCGCGATGTGGCTGCCGGCGCGCCATGCCGCCCGCGTCGATCCGATCGCCAGCCTTCGGAGCGAGTGAACCACTGACGTGCGCCTCGATCTGCTTCACCTCTGGCGAAGCTTGCGGCGATCGCCAGCGAGCGCCGCCGCCGCGGTCCTCACGCTGTCGCTGACGATCGGTGCGGGCGCAGCGATCTTCGCGGTGGTGGACGCCGTACTGCTGACCCCGCCGCCGTTCGAAGACCCCGACGCGCTGGTCATCGCGGGCGAAACACCGAGCGACGAGCCGGCGGCGAGTCCGCGCGCGATCCGATATGGCACATTCGAGGCGTGGCGCGAACGCGCCGGCGCGCTCGCCGCGCTCGAGGCGTTCGACGGAACCAACCTCACGCTCACCGGGCTCGGGGCGGCCGAGCGCGTCAGCGCCACGGATGTGACGCCGGGATTCCTGCCGCTGCTCGGGGTCCGGCCCGCGCGCGGCCGGATGTTCGATCGCGACGACGCCGGTCAGCCGGTGGCGATCATCAGCGACCGGTTCTGGCGGGGAAAGCTCGCGGCCGATCCCGCCGTCGTCGGCCGTCACCTCGTGCTCGGTGGCCGCACGCACACCATCGTCGGCGTGCTGCCCGATCGGTTTTCGTTCGCGATCAACGCGTGTGAGATCTGGCGGCCACTGCCGATGGCAGCGGCAGAGGCGGCACGATCGGGATATCGAGTGCTCGTGATCGCGCGGCTTGCGCGCAGTACGTCGCCGGCAGCGCTGGCCGCGGCATTGGACGACGTGAGCAGGACGGCTTCGCCGCCGCCACGTGTGGTGGCGACACACGTTGCGACGGCGATCGCCGGCGACACCGCACGGACGCTCGGTCTGCTCGCGGCCGCCGCGGCGCTCGCGACACTCATCGCGTTCATCAACCTCGGCGGCCTGTTGATCGTTCGTTCGATCGATCGCCGTCGAGAGCTGGCGGTGCGGAGCGCGCTCGGTGCTCGGCAGTCGGACATCGCCAGACAGTTGCTGCTGGAGGCGGGCGCGCTGGTCGTGATGGGAACAGCCGGCGGTGCGCTGATCGCGTTCTGGATGACCCCCGCATTGGGACAGCTCGTCCTCGCGCCATTCGGCGGAGCTGCCAACCGACCTCTTGCGGTGAGCTGGCCCGTCATCGCCCTCGTCTCGATTGTGGCGATCGGCTGTGGATGCGTCTGTGGATCCCTCCCCGCTCTCGCGACCGCACGCTGGAGCGTTGTGGACATCTTGCGCAAGGGGGCGACGTCGTCTCCGCGTGAGGTCGCGGTGCGACGCGTGTTCGTCGCCGGTGAAGTCGCAGTGGCGTTCGTGCTGCTCGTGTCGATGGCGCTCGTCGGCCGCACGCTGCTCGACGTCCTCCGAGTCAATCCGGGTTTCGACCCAAGGGGCGTATTGACGTTGCAGGTGTCGCTGCCGGCCGCCAGCTACCCGAGCCGTGAACGCCTCGTCTCTTTCTACTCGACGGTGCAACGTGCCCTTCGAGAACGCCTCGGCGGCTCGACCGTGTCAGTCGTGGACGAGCTGCCGCTCACTGGTGATCGCGGCCGCAGCTTCGTGTCAGCCGGTCCGACGAGTCCGGGACGCGAAGCGGTCGTACGCACCGCGAGCCCAGACTACTTCGATGTGATGCGGATACCGGTGATCGCGGGCCGGACGTTCACCTGGGAGGACAACGGCGCTGCGCCGCTGCGCGTCGTGATCAGCCAGACGCTGGCCGAACGGTTGTTCGCACGCGAGTCGCCGATCGGTCGGCGAATCTGGCTGGCTCCAGGCGGACAGACAGCGGACGTCGTCGGCGTCGTCGGTCCGGTCAAGCATCGAGCACTCGACGAAAGTGACCTGCCGACCGTCTACACGTCCGCGCTGCAGGTGCCGTCGCCGTCCAGCATCGTCGTGGTTCGAAGCGCGCGGCCGGACGCCGACGTGATTGCCGCCGTGCGCGAAGCGGTCGCACGGCTCGACGGCAACCTCCCGGTCTACGGCGTGCGGACGATGCAGGACCTGGTCGCCAGGTCGCCTGGAGTCCCCGCGCGACGGCTGCTGACCGCGGCGTTCACCGGCTTCGCCGTGCTGGCGGTCACGCTCAGCGCGATCGGGCTGTTCGGCGTCGCAGCGCACGACGTGGCGCGCCGTCGCACCGAGCTCGCGTTACGGATCGCGCTCGGCGCCGATCCGCTGCGGCTGCTGTGCGCCACACTCGGTCAGGGCGCGGCAATCGTGGGATCTGGACTCGCCGCCGGAGGTGTGGTGTCGATGTGGGCGGCGCGCGGACTGAGCGGCGTGGTCTTCGTCACTGGACAATCCAATCTTCTGAGCATCGCGGTGGCTGCGACCGCGCTCATCGCGACAGGCGTCGCTGCCGTCCTGCCGGCGGCGCTTCGCGCGGCGCGCACCGATCCGATGACGGCGCTTCGCAGTGAATGATGACGACCGTCACGCCGATCGGCATGGGCTGCATGCGCCTGTCGACCGACGCAGATCGGGATGAGGAACGCGCCCTCACTGTGCTGCACGCCGCGCTCGATGCCGGCGTCACGCTGTTCGACACCGCTGACGCGTACTGCCGGGACGAGCGTGACATCGGTCACAACGAGCGGCTGATCGCCAGGGCGCTGGCGGCGTCGCGGGTCGAGCGCTCGGGCGTGATGGTGGCGACCAAAGGCGGCCTCACGCGCCCGCAGGGCCGATGGATTCCCGACGGACGCGCCCGCCATCTCGCCGCAGCCTGTGAAGCGAGCCTGTCGGCGCTCGGCCTCGAGCGCATCGCGCTTTATCAACTGCACACGCCCGATCCGCGAGTGCCGCTCGCGACCAGCGTCCGCGCCCTCGCCGCGCTTCAGCGCGATGGGCTGATCGAGCACGTCGGCCTCTGCAACGTCACGGTGGGACAGATCCAGGAGGCGCAGAAGATCGTCGGCATCACGAGCGTGCAGGTCGAGTTCAATCCCTGGAACGACGACAACGTGCTGAGCGGCGTCGTCCGCTACTGCATCGAGCACGACATTCGACTGCTCGCCCACCGCCCGCTCGGCGGTCCCGAGCGCGCACGGCGCGCGAGCCGCGATCCCGTGCTCAGGCAGGTCGCGGAACGGCACCAGGCGACACCGGTGGAAGTCGCACTCGCCTGGCTGATCGATCTCTCCGATGCGATCGTTCCGCTTCCGGGGCCGACCCGCGTCGAGACGGCGCGATCCATCGCGCGCGCGCCGGCGATTCAGCTGACGGCCTCCGATCGCACGCAACTCGACAATCACTTTCCGTCGGGCCTGCTCCGCAGATCGAGCGGCCCCGCCGTCGCCGCGCAGGCGCACGCCAGCGACGGCGAGGTCGTGATGATCATGGGGCTGCCGGGCGCGGGAAAAACGACGGCCGCTCAGGCGTTCATCGCGCAAGGCTACCGGTGGCTGAATCGCGACGCCGATGGAGGATCGCTGCGGGGCCTCGTGCCGGCCCTGGTGCAGATCGTCTCGTCCGAGACCAACCGGGTCGTTCTCGACAACACTTACATCTCGCGCAAGGCGCGCGCCCCGGTCGTTCGGGCTGCCGCAGACGCCGGCCTACCGGTCCGGTGCGTGTGGCTGACGACGAGCATCGAAGACGCACAGGTGAACGCGTCGGCACGACTGCTCGAGAAGTACGGGCGGCTGCTCGAGCCGGATGAGATGCGCGAGGCGACGAAGACGGATGTGTCAGCGTTTGGTCCCGCGGTGCAGTTCCGATATCAGCGCGAGATCGAGCCACCGGATCTCTCCGAAGGCTTTTCCCGCGTCGACATCGTTCCGTTCGAACGGAGACTCGACGTGTCGCGCACGCAGCGCGCGCTGCTGATCTGGTGCGATGGCGTCCTGATGCGCAGCCGTTCGGGACAGCGCGTCGCTTCGTTGATCGACGATATCGAGATTCTGCCCGGATGGCCCGAGACGCTGCAGCGATACGCCCAGGATGGCTGGACACTCCTGGGCCTCGCCTGGCGACCGGAAATCTCCGAGGGAACGGTTTCTGCAGCGCAGGTCGAGGCCACGTTCGCGCGGATGCGGGAACTGCTGGGCGTTCCGATGGACATCCGGCACTGCCCGCACGGAGGAGGTCCGCCAGTGTGCTGGTGCCGCAAGCCGCTGCCGGGTCTGGGGGTCGAGTTCATCCGCCGCTATGCCTTGGCGCCGGCACGCTGCCTGTATGTCGGCAGCGGGTCGCTGGATCCCGGATTTGCGCGGCGCCTCGGCTTCCGGTACGTTGAGTGCACTCGGTTCCTGGCAGGAGCGGACTGAACCTGTCAGGACGTTCGACAGTACCTAGTTCCTCTGGACTTGCGTCCGATATGCCGGGATAGAGCTCACACCATGATCACAAGGTTCGTACATCGCGTTACGGTCCCGTTGGCCCTGGCGGCGGTCTTCATCATTCCGGCGGCGGCGCAAGACACGTCGTCCCAGACACAGACGACGTTCAAGAGCACAGTCGACGTCGTCACGATCCAGGCTTCGGTTCGAGACCACAAAGGCAAAGTTTTGACCGGTCTGACTCCGACCGACTTCGAGGTGCGCGACAACGGCCAGCTGCGCCCGATTCTGTCGTTGCGATCGGATCGGCAGTCGCCAATCAGCATCGCCTTGCTGGTCGACATGAGCGGCAGCATGCGGCTCGAATCGAAGGCTGGACTGGCGCGCCAGTCGTACGCGTCGATCCTGTCCCAGCTGCGGGATGGCCAGGACGAAGTGGCCGTCTTCACGTTCGACTCGGCGCTCCACGAACGCCGCGGGTTCACACGGGACCTGTCGACCCTCAAGGGCGCGCTCGACACGTTCGACGCCTTCGGCACGACGTCACTGTACGACGCCACCGCGGAGGCGGCGCGGCGGCTCGCCGAGCGGTCCGCGGCGCTCAAGGCGATCATCGTGCTCACCGACGGGATCGATACGAGCAGCTCGATGACCGCGACCGAGGTCTCCGGGTTGGCGAGCTCGATCGACGTGCCGGTGTTCATGGTCGCGACGGTGCCGTCGATCGATCAGCGGATCATGATGGAAACGGCAGAGCGGTCGACCAGCTCGGACGCGGCCGACCTTCGCGACCTCGCGGAGTGGACCGGCGGGCAGTTCGTGTTCGCGAGCTCGCTCCTGGAGAGCGTCGTCGCCTCGTCGAAGTTGATCGACGAGCTCCGCCAGCAGTACATCCTCGCGATTGAGGCCGCCGCCGGCCGTGAGTGGCGGCGCCTCGACGTGCGGGTCAGGCGGCCGGCCGCGACCGTCAAAGCACGAAGCGGTTATTTCGCGGGCTGAGTCCACGGTCCGGCTACAGCCGGACACTACGACGATCACGGTCCGTGCAGACCGTTTCCAGTTCCCTGGCGTACGTAGTGTCCGGCTTTAGCCGGACCGTCTGATCGCCGCACGTAGTGTCCGGCTTTAGCCGGACTCCTCCGCGAAGGCGTCAGCCGAGCGTCTGGCGCGTCAGTCGCAGCACGACTTTCTGCACGCGCCAGTTCGAGCTCTCCGCAACGAAGATCTCGTTCTCGGTCGGACAAGCGAGCGCGTGTGCGCCCGAGAACTGCTTCAGGTTGCGGCCGGATTTCCCGATCACGCCGATCACCTTCCCGTCGAGCGCGATCTTGAAGACCCGACCTGGCCACGTGCTCTCGCCCAGGAACATCACCTCGTTCTGGTTCGGCGGAATACACAGCGAGTTGGGCGCGCCGACGCCCTGAATGCCCGATTTCGGCGTCGGACCGTTGACGGCGCGAGTGGTGAAGTCGGGCGCCACGTCGACGGTGAACTGCCGCAGGAACTTGCCGTCGGTGTCGAACACCTGAACGCGGCGGTTGCCGCGATCGCCGACGTAGATGTTGTCGTTGCGATCGATTGCGATCGCGTGTGGCGTATTGAACTGGCCGGGGCCGGTGCCTTTCGTTCCCCACTCCTTCACCCAGTCGCCGTTGCGGTCGTACTTCGCAACGCGTGAGTCGACGTACCCGTCGGTGATGTAGATGTTGCCCCTCGAGTCCCACGCGACGTCGGTCGGCTGGCGGAACAGGCCGTCGCGCGCCGGACGCGGCGGATCGACGTGCTCCCACGGCTGTGCGCCGTCGGCCGATTCCTGCCGGCGGCCGAACACCCACTGCACGCGTCCCGCCGGGTTGAACTTGATCACCATGTCCGATCCCTTGTCGATCGCCCAGATGTTGTCGTCCTTGTCGATGCGCACGCTGTGCGCGAACGACCAGCCGTACAACTGCTTGCCGACTTCACGGATGAACTCCCCTTTCGGCCCGAACTCGAGCAACTGAGCCGCAGTGGCACCGAACGCCGGACCGTAGGCGCTGTTCGCGCGCGTGAACACGAAGATGTGCCCTTTCGAATTGACGGCGACGCCGGGCACTTCGCCGAAATTCAACCCCTCGGGCAGCTTGAAGAAGTCGGGAATCGACTCGAACGGGATGTCCGGCGCGGTGGTCATCTGCGCCGGCGCGGGTTGCGGCTCATCGCCGCGGCCGCGATTGTCGCGCCCCTGCGCCAGCAGGAGTCCGGCGATCGAGAGGACGACGACTCCGCCGTAAATCACCGGTTTCATGCTGATCCTCCGTGTCGCGCGACCCTCGCCGCGTCCATCAAGAGTCTGGAATCACGCCACGCATTCCGAATTCTTAATTCTTACTTCCTAATTCTTAATTCACTCATGCCGGCCGATCGCCGACTGGAATCGCGTATCGCGCATCGTCACGTAGACGACGAGTGAGGTCGCAATGAGCGCCGTGAGGTAGTAATTGAACCAGGTCTCATGCCCCTGCGCCTTGAACCAGAGCGCGATCACCTCTACGGTGCCGCCGAAGATCGAGACCGTGATGGCGTACGGGAGCCCGACGCCGGTTGCCCGCACGTTGGTGGGAAAGAGCTCGGCCTTCACGACGGCATTGATCGACGTGTAGCCCGCCACGATCAACCATGCGGCCGCGATGAGGAGGAACGCGGCAACGGCGCTGTGCGTCGCCTGCAGCGCGTCGAGCAATGGAATGGTGGCGACCGTCCCCGACACGCCGAACCAGATGAGGAGCGGTTTCCTGCCGATGCGATCGGAAAGCGCGCCGTACAACGGCTGCAGGAACAGCGCCAGGACCAGCGAGCCGGCCGTCACGGCCGTCGTCTGGCGGTCGGTGAGGCCGACCGACAGCTTCAGGAACTTCTGCATGTAGGTCGTGTAGGTGTAGAAGGCAGTGGTCCCGCCCATCGTCAGGCCGACGACGACCATCACCTCGCGCGGATACTTGAGCAGCGCCGCGACCGAGTTGCGCGACCGCGCCCGCGCGTTCGCGGCGAGAAAGTCGTCGGTCTCGTGCAGGTTGCGGCGCATCAGCAGCGCCGTCACCGCGAGCAGCGCGCCGATGGCGAACGGGATCCGCCAGCCCCAGGCGCGGAGCTGCTCACCGGTCAGGAAGACCTGCTGCAGTACGAGCAGCACGACGATCGCGCACAGCTGGCCGCCGATGAGCGTGACGTATTGGAAGCTCGAGTAGAAGCCGCGATGCCGTTCATCGGCGACTTCGGTGAGATATGTGGCACTGGTCCCGTACTCGCCGCCGAGACTCAGTCCCTGCACGATTCGCGCGCATGCGAGCAGCGCCGGTGCGGCGACGCCAATCGAGGCGTAGGTCGGCGTCACCGCAATCATCAGCGAGCCGAAGCACATCAGAAGCACCGACAACATCAACGCCCGGCGGCGGCCGTACTGATCGGCGAGGTGGCCGAACAACCACCCGCCAATCGGCCGGACGATGAACCCGATGGCAAACACCATCGCGGCATTCAGTTGCTGGACGACAGGGTCGTTGCCTGGGAAAAACGTGCTGGCGAAATACAGCGCGAACGCGGCGTAGGCGTAGAAGTCGTACCACTCGACGAGGTTGCCGATCGAACCGACGAAGATCGCACGAAGCCTGCGGCCGACGTCGGCGACGGCGTACTCCGGCTCTCGCGTCTGGGCGATCATCGGCGCGTGTCTCGGCATCGCTCCTCGCTCCACCCCCGGGAAGCCACTCTAATCCAAGCGCGCGCGTTCAGCCTATGCCATTGTCTCGGTCGCTAGTGCCCGGCGGGCGCGTCGCGGTGAACTGCTGCGCCCGGCTGTCGTCGGCCCTGTTCTCCTTACGGTCGAAAGGAGCACAATCAGGGTGATGAGCACACATACTGCCGCCGTCATCCTTGCCGCCGCCGCGCTGTCCGCGGTCGCGTTTGCCCAGGAACGCAAGCCGGTGCCGAAAGACTCCGTGCGAGTCGCGATTCCCGGTTGCACCAAAGGCTACATCTTCACCGCCGGGCCCAGAACCCTCGACGAGCCTGGCTCCTTCGAGATCCCCGAGGGCATGCATCTGCGCATGAACGGACCGAAGAAGCTGATGAACGACATCAAGGCGCACCAGGGCTCGATGATCGAGATCATCGGCTTGATGAAGAAAGGTCAGTACAACGACGGCGTCAACATCGGCGGCGGCGTCCGGATTTCGCCGGCGCCGGGTGGCGGCATCGGGAGTCCGACCGCCGGCCAGCTTCAGATCGACGTCGAAGGCTGGCGGCAGATCGACGGCACCTGCCGGTCGCAGTAAAGCGGCGCGGACGCAACCGCAGAGACCGCGGAGACCGCAGAGCAATCTTCGAGTGCGTTGCAAAATTAGCTCGAGGCGGGTCCTGTCCGCGAACAGCCCCACCGGGTGCTCGCCAGAAGAGCACTTGTCACGGCCCACGGCTCCGCGCAATCTAAATTCTTTCTGCGCTCTCTGCGTGCTTTGCGGTTGCTTTCCGTCAGTCAGCGTTTGCGTGCTTTCCAGGACAGATACGGCTTGAACGCGTCTGGCGCGCCGGGCGGCGCCACCTCGAACGAGCCGACCAGCGTACCGCCGGGCTCGGCGCGGTACGTCAACCGGTACCTCGGCTCGCGCGCGTTCGGGTCGCTGACGAACGTGACGACGTTCGGCACGCGGGTGTCGACGACGTATCGAATGACGTGGCCCTCGTTGTCGAAGTACTCCGCCTTGAGCGCAGCGTTCTCGCTGTAAATCACCATCAGATCGTCGTGGCGCGACGCCGGCCGACCGGAGGTCGCGGCGTAGCTGGCCTCGTTCGTGCGAACGATCACGCGATCCTGCACGGCGAGCTTGAACGTGAACGCACCGGTTTCGCCAGCTGGCACGTCCACCGCCTGCCAGTCACCCAACAGGAAACGCAAAGGCGCGAACGGGTCGGCTTCAGCCCTGACGCCGAATGGCGCCGCAGTCAGGACCAACGCAAACACAATGCCCCGTCGCATCGGCGCCAGTATATGCTCCTCCCGAGAGTACGCGTAGGTCGGAGGACACCACGAGACTCAGGGAGAAAGCTCGCCGGCCTTGTCCTCGTTGGGTGTTCGCGCGGCGCGTCTGACTGAGAGGAACCAAGTGATGCGATCAAAGAGCATTGTGACCTGTGCGATCCTCTACGCCATCCTCGCCGCACCACTGCGCGGCGAGGTGGTCGACAGCACCGCCGCCGGCTTCCTGGTACGAAACACCGCCGCGATCAACGCACCGCCCGCGAAGGTGTACGCCGCGCTCACTGAAGGGGTCGGCGGCTGGTGGGATCCGGCGCACACCTTCTCCAATGACGCACACAACCTCTCGGTCGACGCGAAACCGGGTGGCTGCTTCTGCGAGCGGCTGCCCGACGGCGGCGGCGTTCAGCACATGAGCGTCCTTTACGCGTCACCCGGCAAGCTGCTTCGGCTGACAGGCGCGATCGGGCCGCTGCAGGAAGCGGCGGTCACCGGGACGATGACGTGGAACCTGTCGCAAGCCGGCGGCGGAACCGCGGTCGAACTGATGTACGCGGTCGGCGGCTTCCGCCCCGGCGGCTTTCGCGACCTGCCAACGGTCGTCGACGGAGTGCTCCGCGGGCAGCTGGCCCGGCTGAAGGCACTCGTCGAAACCGGTCGTCCCGACGGCGGATCACGGTAACGGACCGAACCTCAGGGCAACTGCGGGGAAGACCGAAGCGGACACCTGAGGAAGGCGGAAAGCACGATTGTTGATACGCCATTATTCGCGCGAGGACTGGGATCGCGTATGGGCGATCCTCGAGCCGGTCTTTCGCGCCGGTGAAACCTACGCCTTTTCGCGAGACATCAGCGGCGCTGACGCACGGGCCGCGTGGACGACCACACCGAAAGAGGTCTTCGTCGCGGTCGACGAGTCGACCGGCGATGTTCTCGGCACCTACTACCTGAGGCCGAACTTCGAGGGCGCGGCGTCGCACATCTGCAACTGCGGCTACGTCGTGTCCGAGAACGCGCGCGGTCGCGGCGTCGCCGCGCGCATGTGCGAACACTCGCAGGCGGAGGCGATCGCGCGCGGCTATCGGGCGATGCAGTTCAATCTCGTCGTCTCGACCAACCAGAGCGCGGTTCATCTCTGGAAGAAGATGGGCTTCGCGATCATCGGCACCGTGCCCGAGGCGTTCCTGCATCCACGCCTGGGTTTTGTCGACGCCCACGTCATGTACAAGCGGCTGGGTGCGGCCGAATAGACTCGGCGTCTCCCGCCGTTCGACGCCGCGTTCAAACGCCGATCGCGTGCCGTTCAGCGACGACTGGTGACGCTCACCGATTCGTCCGGGCGCGCCGCCGCGGGCCACCGTCACACTGACCGTGATGGTGTTGGTCCTCATGGTCGCGCTGCTCGGCCAGCAGGGCTCCGCTCTGCGCGGCACAGTGCGCGACAGCACGGGCCTTCCCGCGCCGCGTACGCTCGTCTACATCGACGGGACGCAAATCAGCACCGAGACGGATCAGGCCGGACGTTTCGAGCTCGACCTGGGCAGCGTTCGCGCCGGAACGGTGAGCATCTTCCGCAGCGGGTTCGCGCTCGTGTCGATCACGTTCGATGCGGCGGCCCTCGACCAACCGCTCCAGATCACGATTGAACCGGCACCGATCACGGACGTCGTATCCGTCACGGCGCCGCGCCTCTCACCCAGGCCTTCGAGCTTCGGCATGCGACCGCTCGAGGTCGTGCGCACCGCAGGCTCTGCGGCCGATCTGATGCGCGCACTGCAGGTGCTGCCGGGCGTCGTGCAGGCCGACGAAGGCGCAGGCCTGTACGTGCGCGGCGGAGATACCAGCGAAGTGCTCGTACTGCTCGACGACGCCGTCGTCTTTCATCCGTATCGATCGGAGACGCCCGGCGGCGGCCTGTTCGGGAGCGTCGATCCGTTTCTTCTCGACGGGGTTTCGTTCGCGACCGGAGGTTTCTCCGCGCGCTACGGCAACGCGTTGTCCGCGGTGCTCGACATGCACGGCCTCCAGCGTCCGAGCGTCAAGCAGACGACGATCACGTTCGGGCTCGCGGGCGCCTCGGTTCGGGGCGCACTACCGATCGGCGACCATGGCGGCATCCGCTACTCGGGCAACCGTTCGTTTCCCGGGTTGCTCTTCGCAGTGAACGGCCGCCCCTACGACTTCGATCCGCTGCCCGGCGGCTGGAACGCCGACGCGAGCGCGCATTACGCCTCTCAGGCCGCCGGCACATTCAAGTTCTTCGTCAACGGATCGGGCGATGGCGTCGGCGTCCGCATCGACAGCCTGAACTTCAACGGCCTCCTCCGAACGTCGGTGTCGTCCGCATCTTCGTCCATGCAGTGGCAGAAACTGGTTGATGGCGCGTGGCTGACCACTGCTGCCGTCGGCGTGACACGGTACGAGCGCGGACAGGATGTCGGAATCCTGGATCTCGGAGTCACAGATCTTCGCGGGTCATGGCGCGTGACGACGGAGCGCGGGTTGGGCGCATGGATCGTGCGGGCCGGCGCCGACGGCGTCGACGCACGGACGCACACCGGTGGATTCGTGCCGAACCGGGGCGGCGATCTCGGGGGGACCGCGGGATCGCAGCCGATCGATACGCGATACGACGACGACACGTCAGGTGGGTACGGCGAAGGCGAGCGTCGCATGGGGCGCGTCAGCACGATCGTCGGCGGACGGGCCCAGTACTTCGGCCGTGCCCGCGAGACCGCAGTCGATCCACGCGTCAACGTCAGCATCGACACGGTCCGTGGACAGAGGATGTCATTCGCCTGGGGCCTGTATCACCAGGCACCCGAGGCCGGCTACTACGCGTTCGCCGGTCCCGGCGGTCTGTCGGCGATGCGTGCGCGGCATCTGATTGCTGGCTACGAGATCGGGGCGGAGGGCGGCCTGATGCACGTCCGCGCCGAAGGCTACTGGAAGTCCTACGAGGCGCTGCCGCTCGAACAAACACCCGGCCTGTTCGCCTCGACCGGCTACGGTAACGCACGCGGAATCGACCTGTTCGCGCACGTCAGCCGTGCGCCGTTCGATGTGGTCGCCGACTACAGCTACCTGAACGCGAACCGGCGCTGGACGGCGTTTCTCGATCGCGGCAAATACACCGTGCTTCCAAGCGGCACGTGGCACCCGGACTTCGACCTCCCGCACACGGCACACGTGCTCGCACGCGTCGACATCACGCGCCGCCTGTCGGCGAGCGGCGGATGGCGGGTGGCCTCCGGCAAGCCCGACACGCCGGTGATCGGCGCGATTGCGACGCCGACCGGTTTTCTGCCGCGGTTCGGCGCCATCAACTCGGAGCGGTTGCCGGCCTACGAGCGGAGCGATCTGACCGTCAGCTATCTCTCGCAACTGCTCCGCGCGCGCTCGACGGTACTCTTTGCATCCGTTGGCAACCTGTTTGGCCGCGTGAACACGTTCGAGTACGCCTATTCGCCGGACTATGGCGTGCGGCGCCCCGTCACCAGCGCCACGCCCCGCGTCTTCTACTGTGGCATCACGCTCACGAGGTGATTCGATGAAGCATCTGTTGATTGCCGGGGCGGTCGTGCTGACGCAGGCCGCGACTCCGGCGCAGAAACCAGTGCCCACCTGGCCCAATCTCGTCACACGGTTCGAGAAAGGCAACGCGACGAGTGACACCACCGTGCTTCGTGCGGCGGTCGCTGACGCGCATACACTGGCCGACGTCGCCGGCCTCGAGCGCGAGCGGCAGCTTGCCCTCTACGGCGCCGCGTACGCTGCCTGGCGGCTGGCATTTCTGCCAGGCGTCGCCGACGCCGAATCGAAGGCGCTGCTCGAGGGCGCCGACAAAGACCTGCGCGAGGTGATCCGGGCGGATGCCAGGTCCGCCGAAGCGCGCGCGTTGCTGGCGAGCGTCAACGGGTACCGGATCCGTGCCGGTGGGAACGCCATGAAGCTCGGCGCCGAGGCGCAGGAACTGCTCGCTGCGGCCGCGCGGCTCGAGCCAGACAACCCGCGCGTCCTGCTCGAACAGGGCATCAATACCTTTCACGTCCCAGCCGAGTACGGCGGGAGCGCCGAGCACGCCGAAGCGCTGCTGCGCCAGTCGCTGGCGGCGTTCGAGCGGGAGCCGGTGGGTCGGCCGTGGCCGAACTGGGGGCGGTTCGACGCTCGCGTCTGGCTCGGCCAGGTGCTGGCTGCGCGTGGCGACAAGGATGGCGCGCGTGCGGAGTACGATCAGGCGCTGAAGCTGGTGCCCGACTCCGGCTACGTGAAGTACAAGCTCATTCCGCTCTTGAATCGCAAATGACCGCCGCGCCGGCGCACGCGGTGCGGACCGTCGAGCTGCACGACCGGCCGTCGACCGTCACGCCGGAACTGCGGCTGGTCGCGCGGACCGGCGCGTTCATCGCGGGCTGGACGGCGTTCCTCGTCGTGATGGCGCTCATCGTCACGATCGAGAAAGGCGTCCCGCTGCGCTACTCGCTCACGTCGTCCGCCGCAAACCATCTCCCGCTCGCCGGCTGCAGCATCGTGGTGTGGCTGGCGAGCGCGTGGATGGCCGCGCGACGCTGGCATTGGGCGTCGCGAGCGCTCGCCCATGTCGTGATGGGCGTCGTGCTGATCGCCGCCTGGCAGTGGGCGTATGCGCTCTACATGATGCGCGCGATCGGCCCCGGAGCGTGGACCCGCATTTTCGCCGGCACGCTGCTGTTTCAGTTGAGCAATGCGGCCATCCTGTACGGGGGGATCGTCGCCGTTACCCTGGCGATGCAATCGACCGCGCGGGAGCGGGCGCAGGAGCAGCGTCAGCATGCGCTGGCGCTGGCGGCGCGCGATGCCGAGATGCGCGCACTCGTGGCACAGCTCGAACCGCACTTCCTGCTCAACACGCTGAACTCGATCCTCGCGCTGGTCGAGTCGAGCCCCGGCGATGCGAGCCGGATGATCGAACGGCTGTCGGCGCTGTTGAAAGCGACCTTCGACGAGAAGGACGAGCCGACGGTGCCGCTCGGACGCGAGCTCGATCTGCTCGAGGCGTACCTGGAAATCGAGCAGGTGCGATTCGGCGACCGCCTCCGCGTGACGATCGACGCGCCCGACGAGCTGCGCGCGGTCGCGGTGCCGCCGCTGCTGCTGCAGCCGCTGGTCGAGAATGCCATCAAGCACGGGGTGAGCGCAGTCAGCGGGCCGGTCGCGGTCGCGGTCACTGCGCGGTCCACTGGTGATCGCGTGCGGCTGGCGGTCGTCGATTCGGGCCGCGGCTTCGACTACGCGAGCGCGATTGGCCGCGGTCGTGGCCTCGAGCTGGTGCAGCGGCGCCTCGCCGCCTTCGATCCGACCGGCGACGTCCATACCGAGCGAACGCCGTCCGGATTTGCGGTCGTCGTGACGATCGCGGTATGACGCTGCTGCGCGTGGTGGTCGCGGATGATGAGCCGCTGGCGCGGCAGTTCGTGCGGAAGCTGCTCGGCTCGCATGCGGACGTCGTCGTCGCCGCAGAATGCAGGGACGGCGACATGCTCGCGTCGGCACTCGAGCGGGCGGACGTCGACGTCCTGCTCCTCGACGTCCGTATGCCGGGCCGCGACGTGTTCGACGTGCTCGACGAACGGGCGCACGCGGCGCCGCACGCGATGCCCGCCGTGATCTTCACCACTGCCTACGAGCGGTATGCCGTTCGCGCGTTCGAGCTGAACGCGGCAGACTATCTCGTGAAGCCGATTGCGGCGAGCCGCTTCGGGCAGGCGCTGGCGCGTGCCCGGCTGCGCATTGTCGATCGCGCGGCGGCGGCCGCCGGCGTGGCACGGGTCGCGCGCGATCTCGGTCGGCGGCCCGATCGCCTGCTCGTCCCGGAGCGTGGACGGATGATCCCGATCGCGGTGGACGCGATCGACTGGATCCAGGCGGAAGGCGACTACGCGCGCGTGCACGCCGGCGGCAAGAGCTACCTCGTGGCGCGGTCGCTGACGGATCTCGAGCGCCGTCTCGATCCGCACCGCTTCTCGCGCGTG
>DATFXR010000301.1:0-7844 GCA_035315685.1 Vicinamibacterales bacterium
GCCGTGTATTCCTACACGCCGGCCTGGATCGCGGGTGTCCTGCACATCCTGCCGCTGCTCGGCGCGCTCGGCATCATTGCGGCCCTGTACGGCCTGTATCTCCTCTACCTCGGTCTTCCGCGGGTCATGAAATGCCCGGAGGACAAGGCGCTCGCCTATACGGCGGTCGTGGTGGTCTGCGCCATCGTGCTGGCTGTCGTCACGACGGCCGTGAGCGCGGCGGTCGTGGGCGCCGGGATGCTGACCAGCGCGGCGCTCGGTGGAGGCTCGCTCGGCAACGGCCCGTTCAGCGGCGCGCCGCGCGCGTCGCGGTCGGCGAGCGGCGATGAAATTCGCTTCGACAAGAACAGCCCGCTCGGCAAGCTGCAGGCGCTCGGCGACAAGCTCGACGCCAGCAACAAGAAGATCGAAGCCGCGCAGAAGGCCGGCAATCAGGAAGCGGCGGCAAGCGCAGCGATCGATGGCCTGGCAACGCTGCTCGGCGGCGGCCACAAGGTGGACCCAATCAGCATCGACCAGCTCAAGCCGTTCGTGCCCGAGACCTTCGCCGGTCTTCCGCGGAAGCGCATGAACACGGAGAAGACCGGCATCGCCAGCCTGATGGTGTCGAAGGCCCACGCCGAGTACGGCGACGGCGGGCAGAAGAACGTCACGCTCGAGATCTCCGACTCCGGCGGCGCGAGCGGGCTGGTGACGCTCGCCGGATGGGCCGGCATGCAGGAAGAACGGCAGGACGAGAACGGCGAAGAGCGGACCCGCAAGGTCGATGGCCGGCTGGTTCACGAGAAAATCTCGAGGAACGGCGGATCGAACGAGTTCTCGATCGTGCTCGGAGATCGTTTTGTTGTCGCCGCGCATGGCACCGGCGTCGAACTCGCCGACCTGAAGGCGGCCGTCGGGCAGCTGGATCTTCGCAAGCTCGAGTCGTTGAAAGACGCGGGCGTCCAGCCCTAGCGGGCTGGTCCGGCTAAAGGCGGACACTACCGCCGTCAAACAATATTCGCGATCAGGTCGCGATCGCGTAGCCGTCAGGTCGTGATCAGTCGTCAGGACACCCAGGGGTAGTGTCCGCCTTTAGGCGGACCGTACCTCGACGACCTCCGTGGCTCGCATCTCGGCGATTCGCGCCTGGCGCACCAGCCAGGCGCCGGCGAGGCACACGGCGGCGCCGACAATCGACAGCATCGCAACGTGTTCGTGACGAACGACCACGCCGAGCAGCAGCGCGACGACCGGAATCAGAAACGCGGTCGCAGACGACGTGGTCGCGCCCATGCGCCCGGCGGCAGTCGCTGCCAGCACGTTAGCAATCGCGGTGCCGAACGCGCCAAGCATCAGCAGCGAGAGAACGGGCCACAGCGTCCAATGCGCGCCTGAAACGGCCGGAATGCCGAGCGGTGCAGTCAGCACCACGGACACGCCGAGCGCGCGCCAGATCACCGGCAGCGCGCCGTTCCGCTGCTGGAGCGGCCCGGCCAGGTTGTAGGCGAAGCCGTAGGACGTCAGCGCACACGCGATCAGCAGGATGCCGAACGCCTGACTGTCGTGAGGGTCGGCGCTGGCGACGCCAGGCCACGCAATCAGTACGGCCCCGGTGAAGCCGACGGCGAGACCGACGAGCATGGCGCGCGACGGCAGTCGCCGCGCGAGGATGCTTCCGATTGCCGCGGCGGACAGCGCCGTGGCGCCGTTCAACATACCGGTCAGCGCGGACGACACGTGCTGCTCCGCAAACGGGAACATGCTGAGTGGAAACGCGAGCCAGACTACTCCGAGCCACGCGGTCTTCATGCGATCGGCTGCGGCAATCGGCTTCCGCGCTCCTGGAATCAGCGAGAGGGTGAGAAAGCCGATCAGGATGCGGAGGAAGGTGACGCCGTTCGGAGCCACCGACTCGAGCCCCTCCGCGATGAACAGAAACGACGCGCCCCAGATGCATCCTGGGAGAATCAACAGCAGCCAGTCGATCACACGGCGACGATATCACCTCTACGAAATGCGGACGACGACCTCGTTCGAGGGGCCGCTGACGCCGCATCCGTTGCGGCCGCGGACGCGCACGTAGTAGATCCGCGGATCGGCGAAGGTACTCACCGACGTCACGTTGCCGACCGGCGCGACGAGCAGATCGCTGGCGCCTGGCGACGATCCGACCTCGACGAGATACTCACTCGCGGCGGCGACGCCAGCCCACGTCAGCACGACGAAGCGGCCGCTGACGCTGACGTTGAACGGCGCCGGCGTGCCGGTCGGCGCGCACGGCGTCGTGACGCTCCCGCGCCAACCCAGTTCGACGACCTCGAAGTCGTTCGCCGTCAGAGCGGCGAAGGCGGGATTCAGGATGTCGTTCGGCCATCGCGGATCGAACGTCCCGCTGATGAACATGTCCGAGCCGTTGTCGGCGACGATCAGGCCGTAGCGTTGCATCGCGCGAAAAATCTTCTGGATGCCGGGATGAAAGCGCGACAGATCCGTCGAGGCCTTCAGACGGAGACGGGCACCCATCGGCAGCGCGCCGGCGCTGTTGCCGGCGCGGTGGGACGCGGGCCACACGTAGCCGTTCGTCGCACGCACGGTGACCCGGAACGCGTGGCGGATTTCATCCGGGCCGGCCGCTTCGTCGTAGCGGATCAGTCCGGGCAGAATCGCAAGGCCGGCGGCGTCTGCCGAGGTCCAGGTCTCAGGGCGCCGCGTCGTCGTCTTCAGATCGAACGCCGCGCCGGAGCCGGCCGTCCACTGCGATCCGTTCCACGCGAGATCGAACAATTCGTAGAGCACACGGTTGTCTCGATCGACGATCAGCATGTGGCGATCGCCGCCGGGGTTCGTGTTGCCGGGCGGTCCGCCTTCGATGAAATACGGCTGCGTGATTGCCTGGTCGGGAATCGGGTAGAAGGGAACGCTGCGTCCGGTGGTGTGATCGACGCCGTCGCTTTCGTCGGCGTAGTAGAACTGCACCGCGCGTTTCGGCTGGTCGCCCGGCACGACCACGTAGGGGAAGCCATAAATGTTCACGCTGCCCGGTGATTCGTAGCCGCCCAGGTCGGGATGCAGACGCCGTGTGCTGCCGACGAACGAGATGAACTGCGCCGACCGTGGATCGACCGGCGCGGTGCTGATGTCCTGGTTCCACCAGTTGTCAGCCGGGAAGAGGGGCGCCAGCGCGCCGAGACGTTCTGGCGGAGCCGACTGCGCGTGTACGACGACGGCGCACACCACGATTCCAGCAAGCAGCAGAAAACGTCGGGGCATGGTCAGCGGACTAGGCAAGAGTTCTGCCGCTGTACCGTTCGACCGCCGGACGCTCGGCCAAGCGTTCGCGCTACGGCGCGGGTCGCAGCACGAAAGCTTCAGCCAGGCGTCGAGATTTCGTTGCACATGACGTAGCGCGAAGGCATCAGCCGAGCGACAGATTTCGGTTCATGATCACGGCTTTGTTCACTATCCACCCGCTTCGACTTCCGTACGCATGGTATGCCAGAGCGCTTCGACGTGGGATCGCTCCGTCGATTCGGCGCCAATCGAGATGCGGACCATCCAGCGGCCGTCGAGCGTCGCCGGCGTCAGATACGCGGCGCCCGAACGATTGATCCGGTCCGCCCACGCGAGCGTGTGGCGATCGAGCTCGTCGCCCGTCAGCCCATCGGGCTCGTGGCGCACGCACAGCGTCTGCAGCGGCACCGGTGCGAGCAGCCGCCACGCCGGTGCGGCGCGGACCTGATCGGCGAGCCAGCGCGCGTTCTGCAGGTCGCGGCGCAGACGCTGCTGCAGCCGCGCCACTCCCTGTTCGCGAATCAGGAACCACAACTTCAGGGCGCGAAACCGTCGTCCCAGCGGAATGCCCCAGTCGCGATAGTTCTTGACCCGCCCGTCGGCGCTCGACTGGAGATAGCTCGGGTTCGTCGACATCACGCGTACGAGGTGCTCGGGGTCTCGCAGGTAGTAGACGGTGCAGTCGAACGCCGTACCGAGCCACTTGTGCGGGTTCACCACGAGCGTGTCAGCGCGCTCGACGCCGCTCCACAGCGGCCGGCATTCGGGCAGGATCATCGCCGATCCCGCCATCGCCGCATCGACGTGGAGCCACAGCGATCGATCCGCCGCGATCCGGCCAATCGCGTCGAGCGGATCGAACGCTGTCGAGGTGGTGCTGCCGGCAGTCGCGACCACGGCGCACGGCTGCGCGCCACGACGGCAGTCGGCCTCGATTGCGGCGGAGAGCGCGTCTGGCCGCATCGCGTACGAGGCGTCGTGCTCGACCAGGCGGATGTTGTCGCGGCCAAAGCCGGCGAGCAGCGCCGCCTTCGCGACCGAACTATGGCTGTGCGTGGACGTGTAGACGACGAGCGGACGCGCTTCCGCCTGCAATCCGCCGCGCGTGAGGCTGAACGCGGTCGCGCGCTCGCGCGCGCAAATCAGCGCGATGAGGGTGCTCGTCGACGCGGTGTCCTGAATGACGCCGCTCCACGACCTGGAGAGGCCGAGCATCTGCCGCAGCCAGTCGGTCGCCACGTCCTCGACTTCGGTCAGCGCCGGGCTCGACTGCCATGCGAGGCCCAGCACGCCGAGGCCGGTGCTGACGTAGTCGCCGAGCACGCTCGCCAGCGACCCGTTGCATGGGAAATAGCCGAAGAAGTGCGGGTGCTGCCAGTGCGACAGGCCGGGAATCACGATGCGATCCAGGTCGGCGACGAGCGCGTCGAACGGTTCCGGCGTGTCCGGCGGCGATGCGGGAAGCTGCGCTTTGATCTCACCGGGTTCCGTGCGTGCCATCACCGGGAAGCGCTCGACGCGCGCGCGGTAGTCGGCAATCCAGTCAATCAGTCGATGTCCCGCGACTCGAAACTCTTCTGGTGTCATCGTCAGCTTCGTTGGGTATCAGTCCCCGAGGCCATCGGTGTCCGCTATGGGCCGAGGATGATGATCACCTTGCCGGGGCCGTGGACGCCGATGGTCAGCGACAGCTCGATGTCCGCGGTGCGGCTGGGGCCGGTGACGAACGTGCAGTTCGCTGCCTGCGCCATCGCGTCCGCGCGCGCGGCGAAGAACTCGCCCATGCTCGAGACGAGATCGGTCCGGCGGACCAGCGCGATGTGAACCGGTGGCAGCAACGACACTGTTCGGGAGCAACCCGGGCCCGAGATCAGCGCCAGCGATCCCGTCTCGGCAATCGCGCCGTGGCAGCCGGTGACGCCGACCTCGGCGCGCGCCTGCTCGGCTCGCGGCGCGGCACCCAGCACGGCGCCGCGCAGCAGGTCGCCGCACTTGAACGGCAGGCGATCGGGATTCCACGCGAGCACGCGTTTTCCCGCGGTGAGGGTGCCGAGCCGATCGCGGACCGCGTCCGCAGACCATTCGACGAACACCTCGGCGCCGAGCGCGCGGGCCTCGACGATGAAGCGATCGCCGTCGCTCGTCTGAAGGGCTCGCGCGGTGTCCGGCTGAGCGGCCGGCGTGCGACGCTCAGGCGAGGAGTCGCGCGCGAGGCCGTCAGCCGCGGCGGCGTCGGGGATTCTTCCCGTGCGCAGCGCCCGCTCGATGCGGCCGAGAATCTCCGCGCGCGCGTCGCTCACGATCCGCTCTTCGTCGCCGTTCGGGCGCGCCACTGCGCCTCGAACGATTGCGCGGCAGGTGCGCGCAACTCACGGAAGGCGGTCCAGCCGCTGGCGAGTCCTGGCGCCTTGTGAATCCATCCGTCCCTCGCGCGGCTGCGCAGCAACAGGCGCATCAACGACATCGCCCGACGGTACAGCGGCGGCCGCGTCGCGATCTGTGCGAATGCTCTCAACCCCATGCGCAGAGCAAATGGTTGCGGCGTCCGCTCGACAGCCTCGTGGCGGAGCGTGAGCAGCATACGGGGAATATCGAGCCGCACAGGACACACGTCCCGGCAGGCGCCGCACAGGCTCGACGCGCCAGGGAGCTCGGCAAACTTGTCGATGCCGCGAAGGCCAGGTGTCACGATGGCGCCGACCGGACCGGGATAGGTGTCGCCGTACGCGTGGCCACCCACGGAGCGATAGACCGGACACGCGTTCAGGCAGGCACCACAACGGATGCAGCCGAGAATCTCGGCGGTCTCGCCGGCGAGCATGAGTGTGCGGCCGTTGTCGAGCAGCACGACGTGGAGTTCCTCGGGCCCGCAGTCATCCCCCTGGCGACGCGGCCCGCGCAGCAGCGTGGTGTAGACCGTCAGTTTCTGGCCGGTGGCGGAGCGGGCGAGCAGCTTCAGGAGCCGATCCAGATCGGCCATGGTCGGCACCAGCTTCTCGATCCCCATCAGGGCGACGTGGACGCGAGGCAACGTGGTGATCATCCGGCCGTTGCCTTCGTTGGTCGCGAGGCAGATCGTTCCGTTCTCGACGACCCCGAAGTTCACGCCGCTGAGGCCCATGTCGGCCTGCAGGAACTCTTCGCGCAGTCGTTCGCGCGCGTAGCCGGCGAGCGTCTGCGTGTCGTCGCTGTAGGGAACCGCCAGCGTGTCCGTCATCACGCGCCCGACCTGCTCGCGCGTCATGTGCACGATCGGCGCGATGATGTGCGACGGCCGATCCTTGGCCAGCTGCACGATGTACTCGCCGAGATCGGTCTCGATCACCGCAATGCCCGCCGCCTCGAGCGCGTGGTTCAGGTGCGTCTCCTCGGACACCATCGACTTGCTCTTCGCGACACGGCGCACGCCTGCTCCGGTCGCGATCTCGACGATGATGCGGTTGGCGGCGTCGCCATTCTCAGCCCAGTGCACCTGCACGCCGTTCGCAATCAGCTGCTGTTCGAAGCGCTGCAGCGAGTCGCCGAGCGTGCGCAGGACGTGCATCTTCGCCGCGCGCGCGCGATCGCGGACGGTCTCGAAGTGGTCGAGCGAGGCGATCGCGGCAAAACGGCGGGTTCCGAACGTGGCCGTCGTGCGATCGAGCGCGACGTGCAGCTGATGGTTGCCGATCGCGTCCCTGGCGCGCGCCGCGAAGGTCACGGCCCGGCGCCTTCGTCGAGGAACTCCGCGAGGTGCTGCACTTTGATCGCGGCGCCGCGGCGCCGCAGTCCGCCCTCGAGGTGCATCAGGCAGCCGAGGTCGCAGCTGACGAGCCGGTCGGCGCCCGACGCGGCGATCGCGGCCAGCTTGCGGTCCATCATGCTGGCGGAGATCTCGGCGTTCTTGATCGAGAACAGACCGCCGAAGCCGCAGCACTCGTCCTGTTCGTCGAATCGGACCGCCTCGGCACCCCTGACGCTGGCGATCAGCTCGCGCGGTTCCCGCGTGACGCGCAGCCCACGCTGCAGGTGACACGATGGGTGATAGGCGACGCGCACCGGGGTCGATCCGCGATCGGTCGGCGCGGGCTTCGCGCGACCGCCGGCAGCCGTTTTCAAACGCTCGCCTACGAACTGGCTGAACTCGCGGCAGCGCCCTGCGACACGGTGCGCTTGCTCGGCGGTGTTCGCTTCGTCCTTGAACAATTCGGCGCTCTGGTGCACGAGCATGTCGCAGCACGATCCGGACGGCACGACGATCGGACCGTCGGTCCGGTCGAGCACGCCGATCGTGTAGCGCGCGACCTGGCGCGCCTGGTCGTGAAAGCCCGCGTTGTACGCCGGCTGCCCGCAGCAGGTGAGGCCTTCCGGCAGCGTGACCTCGCAGCCGGCCCGCTCGAGTACACGCGCCACAGCCATCCCTGCGTCGGGCCGGAATTCGTTGACCAGGCAGGTGGGAAACAGCTGAACGATCATCACCCGTTTCGTAATGCTACGTTGGAACGCGGTGAACGCAAAGACTGCCAAGACCGTATTTAACCGCCGAGAACGCAGAGGACGCAGAGGGCAGCGCTGGCTCCGCCAGCCGTCGG
>DATFXR010000302.1:0-3345 GCA_035315685.1 Vicinamibacterales bacterium
ATCGCGAACCTGCTGCTCGGTCCGCTCGTGAATGAATCCACCACGCTGATAACCCGCGAGTGGCTCGCGGCGCTCGAAGAGGAGCCCGACGCGGCGCTGGGAAACGGCGGCCTCGGACGCCTGGCGGCATGCTTCCTCGACTCGATGGCCACGATGCAGTTGCCGGCGATGGGGTTCGGGCTGCGATACGAGTACGGCATGTTCCGGCAATCGCTCGAGAACGGATGGCAGCGTGAGCAGCCCGACAACTGGCTTCGCCGTACCGATCCGTGGGAGGTCGCGCGGCCGGACGAGCAGGTCGAGATCACGCTCAATTCCTCGTTCGAAATCCGGAAGGGCGAGCTGCAGCCGATTCTCGACCGCCCATCGACGCTGACCGGATTGCCGTTTGATCGGCCCGTGGTGGGCTACGGCGGCAAGACGATCAACACGCTACGGCTCTGGGCGGCCGCTGCGCCCGACTCGTTTGATTTTCGGGCGTTCAGTCATGGCGAGTTCGTCAGCGCCGTGGCGGAGACGCTCGTCGCCGAGTCGCTCACGCGCGTGCTCTATCCGGACGACTCCACGGCGCGCGGGCAGGCGCTGCGCTTCGTCCAGGAGTATTTCCTGGTCGCGTGCTCCCTGGCGGATCTCGTGCGACGATTTCGGCGGACCAACGGCGACTGGGACGCTCTTCCCGAGAAGGTCGCCATTCAGCTCAACGACACGCATCCCGCGATTGCTGTCGCCGAGCTGCTGCGAATCCTGCTCGATGAGGCGCACCTCGGATGGGACCAAGCGTGGGACCTCACGCGACGAACGCTGGCCTACACGAACCACACGCTGCTGCCGGAGGCGCTCGAGAAATGGCCGCTCGCGTGGTTCGAGATGCTGCTGCCTCGGCACCTCGACATCATCTTCGAGGTCAATCGCCGGCTCCTCGACGACGTGCGGCAGCGGTTTCCGGACGACGAAGGACGCATTGCTCGCACGAGTCTGATCGAAGAGGGACCGGCCAAACACGTCCGGATGGCCAACCTCGCCATTGTCGGGTCGCACAGTACGAACGGGGTGGCGGCGATTCACTCGGCCCTCCTGCGCACAACGACCGTGAAAGATCTGAGCGAACTGTTTCCTGAGCGCTTCACCAACAAGACGAACGGCGTCACGCCGCGTCGATGGCTGCTGCTGGCGAACCCCGCGCTCGCCGCAACCATCACCGCGACGATCGGCGACGGCTGGATCAGGGACCTCGGCGAGCTGGCGCACCTCAAGTCGTACGCCCATGACCGCGGCTTCCGCGATGCCTTCGTCGCCGCGAAGCGGTCGGCCAAGGCAGCTTTCGCGGACTGGCTGCGATCGTCTTCGGGGCAGGTGGTGGATCCCGACACCATCTTCGACAGCCAGGTGAAGCGCATTCACGAGTACAAACGCCAGCTCCTCAATGCGCTGCGCATCGTGGTGCTGTACAACCGATTGCGTGAAAACCCCACGCTCGGGATGTGGCCCCGAACGTTCCTGTTCGCCGGCAAGGCGGCGCCGGCGTATCGCCTGGCCAAGCTCGTTATCAAGCTGCTGAACAATCTGGCCGTGACCATCGACGACGATCCTGCCGTGCGCGGCCGGCTGAAGGTCGTGTTCCTGCCGGAGTACAGTGTGTCGCTGGCCGAGCGGCTGATTCCCGCCTCCGACGTGTCAAACCAGATCTCCACCGCCGGCTACGAGGCCAGCGGCACGAGCAACATGAAGTTCATGATGAACGGCGCGCTGACGATCGGGACACGCGACGGCGCGACGATTGAGATGGCCGAGGAGGCTGGTGAAGACAACTTCTTCCTCTTTGGCCTCACCGCCGAGCAGGTCGCCGCGAGCCGCGGCTGGTACTCCCCCCGCTGGCACTACGACAACGAGCCGGAGACCCGCGCGGCGGTCGACCTGATGTTCTCGGACCATTTCAGCCGCGACGAGCCGGGCGTCTTCGCTCCGCTGCGTGACACGTTGTTGACGCACGGCGATCACTATATGCATCTTGCCGACCTCACCTCCTATCTTGAGGCTGACGATCGCCTGCGTGCGTTGTACGCCAACCGTGATGCATGGGTGCACAAGGCTCTTGTGAACGTCGCGAGCTCCGGGAAGTTCTCGAGCGACCGCACCATCGCCGAGTATGCGGCCGACATCTGGCACGCAAAACCGTGCCCCGTGCCCAGTGAGAAAGCGTCGTGAACCAGGTCGTGGCTAACACAACCAAGGGACGCGAGACGATTTCACCGCTGGCGGGTCAACCCGCGCCGAAATCGATCTGGGTCGATCTGGACAGGCTCGAGCAGGCGTATTACGAACGCAAGCCGGACACCGACGACCCGACGCAGCTCGTCGCGTTTGGCACCAGCGGCCATCGCGGCTCGCCGTTCGCCGGCTCGTTCACGGAGACCCACATCGCCGCGATCACGCAGGCGATCTGCGACCATCGGCGGGTTGAGAGAATCGACGGCCCGCTCTACATGGGCAAGGACACGCACGCGCTCTCCGAGCCGGCGCAGCGCACGGCTCTCGAGGTGCTGGCGGGCAATGGTGTCGAGGCCATCGTCCAGCGTGACGACGGTGTCACGCCGACGCCCGTCATCTCGTGGGCGATCCTCACATACAACCGCGGACGCACAGCCCACCTCGCCGACGGGATCGTGATCACGCCCTCGCATAATCCGCCGGAGGACGGAGGGTTCAAGTACAACCCGCCCAACGGCGGACCAGCAGATAAGGACGTGACCGAGTCGATTCAGACACGGGCGAATGTTCTGCTCAGGACGGGCATTGGCGGCGTAAAGCGAGTGCCGTTTGCGGCAGCGATCACGGCGACGACCACGCACCAGCATGACTTCGTCCTGCCGTACGTGCGCGACTTGCGCAATGTCGTCAATATGGACGCGATCCGCGCCGCCGGCCTCACGCTGGGCGTGGACCCGCTCGGCGGCGCGGCGGGGCCCTACTGGGAGCCGATCAACGAGCTGTACAAGACGAACATCGCCATCGTCAATCCTGAGATCGATCCGACCTTTTCGTTCATGACGGTCGACCACGACGGCAAGATCCGAATGGATCCGTCGAGTCCGTACGCCATGGGACGGCTCATCGAACTGAAGGATCGCTTCTGCGTCGCCTTTGCTAACGACCCCGATTCGGATCGGCACGGCATCGTGACGCGGTCGGCCGGGCTGCTGAACCCGACCCACTTCCTGGCGGTGGCGATCCGCTATCTCCTCACACACCGGCCAGGCTGGCCTGCTCATGCCGTGATCGGCAAGACGCTGGTCAGCAGCAGCCTCATCGATCGGATCGTGGAACGACTGGGGCGCCGGCTCTACG
>DATFXR010000303.1:0-2298 GCA_035315685.1 Vicinamibacterales bacterium
CGCGCTCGATGCCGGTCACCGAACCAGGTGGCTGCACGTCGGCTGCACTATCACTGAAAGGGAGCGAGACTCGAGGCTCGATCGGCTCTCGGCGCGGGCGAAGCAGGCGGGGCTGACCACCAAGGGCGCGTAGTCTATCAACGGCTGCCAATCGGAAGCAAGTGCACATCCACCTATAATCGTGCAATGTCGACGGTTCTCGGCAGCGAACGATTGCTGGCGTCCAATGCGTTGGACGGCAAGCGCGTCGGGATCGTCTGCAACCCCGCGTCCGTCGACCGAGCGCTGCGGCATATCGCTGAGCGGGTCGCGGAGCATCCAAAGGTGCGGCTCGCCGCGCTCTTCGGGCCGCAGCACGGCTTCCGGTCCGACGTCCAGGACAACATGATCGAGACGCGCCACGCGCACGACGAGTCGCGACGCGTCCCGGTGTACTCGCTGTACAGCGAGGTCCGCGAGCCGACCCCCGAGATGCTGCGGGACCTGGACCTGCTCGTCGTCGATCTGCAGGACGTCGGCGTGCGCATCTACACCTATATCTATACGCTGGCCAACTGCCTGAAGGCCGCGAAGCGCGATGGCGTGAAGGTGATCGTCTGCGACCGTCCAAACCCGATCGGCGGCGTGCAGGTCGAGGGGATGACGCTGGTTCCCGGGTTCGAGTCCTTCGTCGGCCTCTATCCGATCCCGATGCGTCACGGCATGACCATCGGGGAGATCGCGCGCCTCTTCAACGAGCACTTCGGTATCGGCGCCGATCTCGAGGTGGTGCCGATGCAGGGGTGGACGCGGGACATGTACTGGGACCGAACCGGCCTCACGTGGATCATCTCGTCGCCGAACATTCCCACGTTCGACACGACGACCGTGTATCCCGGCGGCGTCCTCTTCGAGGGGACCAATGTGTCGGAGGGCCGCGGCACGACGCGCCCGTTCGAGCTGGTCGGCGCGCCGTGGGTGGTGGCCGAGCGGTTTGCCGAGGCGATGAACCGCCGCGGACTGCCTGGCGTGTTCTTCCGTCCGGCGCTCTTCGAGCCGACGTTTCACAAACACGCGAAACAGGGCTGCGCCGGCTGTCAGGTGCATGTCCGCGATCGATGGACGTTCCGCCCGGTCGAGACCGGCGTCGCGCTGATCGAGGCGTTCCGGGCCGCGGCGCCCGACCAGTTCGCCTGGAAGGCGCCGCCCTACGAGTACGAATTCGAGAAGATGCCGATCGATTGCCTGGCGGGCTCGTCCAGGCTGCGCGAACAGATCGACGGCGGCGTTTCGGCTCAGGAGATCGCTCGCTCGTGGGCGCCCGACGTCGACACGTTCTTTCAGACGCGCCAGAGATTCCTGCTCTATTGAGGCGTTTCGATCCGTCGCGGCATCGGCAATTAAGAATTTGGAATTAAGAATTAGGAATTCGTGACCAGGTCCGACGACTCGGGTCGATCCCAATGTGCGGCTGACTCGACGAATTCTTAATTCTGAATTCTCAATTCTTAATTACAGGTTCTTGGCAGATCCCAGCGCCACCAGGATCTGCTCGGCGTGCCGGTGTGCGTGTGGTGCGTAGATCTCCAGCCACCGTTCGGGCGTGTAGTTCCCTTTGTGCTCGGTATGCGACCCGGGACGCTGCCAGTCCGCGTCGCTCATCCGCTCGAGGATCTCGCCGGTCGCGAGCCGCGCTGACTTGAATGCCTCGAGCGACGCCGCGATCGGGCGATCGTAGTAGAGACGCTTCGCGAAATCGTCCTGGTTGAACCCGTAGATCGGCGGGTTGTCCACCGCGAGCAGCAGCCGCAGGCGAATCGCCGCGGTCATCTCGCTGTCGGCGAGATGGTGCACCACCTCGCGGGCGCTCCATTTGCCCGGCGCCGGCCGCGCGTCGAGTTGCTCGTCGTCTGCGCCGGCCAGCGCCTCGGCGACGACACGGTAGCCGTCGTTGTACTGCTCGATCAGCTGCTCGCGGTCGGTTCGGGTCATCACGGCTGGTCACCCACGGGTCTTGGCAATGCCTGGTGTCGCCGCTTCCTGCTCGGTGTGCGGCTCGAGGTGGTGCGCGATCAGATGATCGCGCAGGTGTTCGAAGGCGTCGGCCGGCGATTCCGCGTAGTGCAACAGCTGGAGGTCGTGCTCGGCGATGGCGCCCCATTCTGCCATCGGGCGGAACGTGAGCACCTGATCCCAGTACTCGCGGCCGTAGAGCACGACGCCGATCTGCTTCGAGAGCTTGTCGGTCTGCACGAGGGTGAGGATCTCGAAGAGCTCGTCGAGCGTGCCGAAGCCGCCGGGGAAAATCACCAGCGCCTT
>DATFXR010000304.1:0-10180 GCA_035315685.1 Vicinamibacterales bacterium
CGCCAACGAAAACCCGTCGAAGTAGCCGTTCGATCGCCATCGGTGCCTCCTTAGCGAACAAACCGGGGTTCGTTGCGCGCATCATACGCCCCGTTGCGTTGCACGTTACATCGTGAGATGCTCGGCGCGTTTTCCGGCGACGCGATCTCCAACATTCCGGATCGGCATCTGGCGTCAGAGCGGTGCCGGACCGGTATCGGACACCGGTCCGACAGCGGTCGGACGCCTGTCTGACACCGTTAAAAAGGGGTTCGAAATGCGAGCAGCAATCACTGCCCTCCTCACCGCGTCAGCCGTGCTTGCCCTGTCCGCCGGCGCGCTCCTGCAGGAAAAGGGCGGCGACGACCGCACCGGGCCCTACGATGTCGTGACCGGCTGGCCGCAGCCGCTGGCATTCGCGAAGCCGGGCTACATCTGGGGATCGACCGGGGGCATCTTCGCCGAGAGTCCGAATCGCATCTTCATCGCCAATCGCGGCGAGTTGAAGCTGCCGCCGACGACGCCGCCCGGTTTCACTGGTTTCTGGGGATCGTTCGGCGAGCAGGCCACGACGCCCACGCCCGAATTCCGCAACTGCATCGTCGTCGTCGACGCTGACGGAAGAGCGCTCCAGTCGTGGACGCAGTGGGACTACCTGTTCGAAGACGGACGAGGTCCGCATTCGGTGCTGATGAGCCCGTACGATCCCGAGCACAACGTGTGGATCGTCGACGACATCCATCACCAGATCCTCAAGTTCACGAACGACGGCAAGAAGCTGCTGATGGTGCTCGGCACCCGCGACGAGGCGGGCAGCGACGGCACGCATTTCAAACGCCCGACCGATATTGCCTGGTTGCCCGACGGCACTTTCTTCGTCAGCGACGGCTACGGCAACACGCGCGTTGCGAAGTTCGACAAGCACGGGAAGTTCGTCAAGATGTGGGGCACGCGCGGCACCGGGCCGAGCCAGTTCAACACGCCACATTCGATCACGATCGATCGCAACCGCCGGGTTTACGTCTCCGATCGTGCGAACAACCGGATTCAGGTGTTCGACGAGAACGGCGCCTACCTCGATGCGTTCCCGAACATCCAGCAGCCGTACAACATCCGCATCAGCGACGATCAGTTCCTGTGGGTGTTCTCGGGGCCGCTCGACAAGATGCTGAAGTACGACTTGCAGGGACACCTGCTCTACGCGTGGGGGACGCACGGCACGACGCCAGGGTTCTTCTGGGCGGTGCACGAGTTCGGCGCCGACACCGACGGCAATCTCTACACCGCCGAAGTCTTCGGCGGGCGCTCTCAGAAATTCCGCCCGCGGCCGGGCGCCGATCCAACGCACATCTACAAACCGCAACCGCTGATGCCGCGTGCCGCCGCCACCACGACGGCTGCCGGCCTGGCACCGCCGACCAACGATCTGCCCGGCAAAGGCGGCGGCGCGACATTCAGCGGAACGTGGACGCTGGGCAGCGCGGAGCCGCCCGTCGCGGCGGGACGCGGCCGGGGTGCGGGTGGCGGCGGCATCGCCGGCCCGTACGCCGACACGCTCTTCGCGCAGGCGCCACCGGCCGTCACGATCACTCAAACGGCGGAGAGCGTGTCAGTCGAGATTGGCGGCAAGATCGCGAAGTACACGATCGACGGAAAGACGCTGGCGACACCACCCGGCGACGTCATGGCGCTCAAGACGCGGGCACACTGGGACGGCGCGACGCTGCACCTGCATTACAAGCAAGGCATGAACTGGGGCCGCGACATGCTGAGCGTCAACGGCCGGACGCTGACGATCGTCCGCGATCTCGAGTCAGGCGGCCAGTCGACGACGCGGACGATGACGTACTCGAAGACTTCGTAGAGATCACGACTGTGGCGCCCTGCGGGCGCCCTTCGGTCTCCCACGAAGTCACGAAGACACGAAGGGCACGAGGAATTCTTCTCTCAGTCTTTGAGAAAACCGATGCTTCGCGTTCTTCGTGCCTTCGTAGAGATCACGACTGTGGCGGCCTGCGGGCGCCCTTCGGTCTCCCACGAAGTCACGAAGATACGAAGGGTCACGAAGAATTCTTTCTCAGTCTTTGAGAAACGGATTCCTCGTGTTCTTCGTGCCTTCGTGGGAGATCGCAGTCGGAACGCTACGGAGTGAATCTCACGCTCTTCCACAGGGCGCTCGCGTCGTAGACGCGGCCGTCGCGCACGGTCCAGCGCACGCGGCGGATGTTCCCGATCGAATCGAGCGGGTTGGCGTCGAGGACGACGAGATCGGCGCGTTTGCCGCGCTCGATCGTGCCGGACTCCGCGTCCAGCTTCATCGCGCGCGCGGAGACAATCGTCGCCGCCTGGAGCGCCTCCATCGGCGTGAAGCCGGCCTCCACATACAACTCGATCTCGCGGTGGACGCTGTGGCCGGGAACGCCTTCGTCCGTACCGGCGACCACCGGCACGCCCGCGTCGTGAAGCGCCTTGACGATGCGCAGCGTGCGCTCGAGCCGTGTGCGAGCCGTCGCGGCGTCGATGCCCGCCGTGCCCGCGTTCGAGAACACACGATTGAGCGGCGCCGGGATCTTCGCAATGCCCGGCTGGAACGCGGCCACCGGAGTCCCGGCCGCGTGTCCGAGCAGCTCGTTCCACGACTGCGTCGGATCGACGACGGTCTTGTGCTCGCGCAGGAACTGAATCGTGCGCGTCACCTCGTCGGAGGACGCCTCGCCGCGAATCGGCAGGTGGGCGATCTGATCCATCCCGGCGCTGACGCCCTGTTCGATCGTCATCCCGTTGGGCACGTGACCGGTGACGGTCATCCCGAGCCGATGTGCCTCCGCTGAGAGCGCCTCGACGATCGGTGGCGTCACCAGGCTGTAGATCTTGATCTGCTGAAATCCGGCGTCGTGATACTTCGCGACGACACGCCTGGCTTCGTCCGGCGTCGCCGCGTACTCGGTGCCGAACGCGTTCGGACCGCCGCCGTCGACGAGACCAGCGAGCAGCAGGCGCGGACCGAGCGACCGCCGCGAATCGATCGAGTCGCGCAGCGCGGCGACGAACGCGAACTCGTTGCCCATGTCGCGGACCGTGGTCACGCCAGCCGCGAGGTAGACCGGCGCCCACTCGATCTGCGTCGCGTGCGTGTGCATGTCCCACAAGCCGGGAATCACTGTCTTCCCTGACACGTCGACCGCCGCCGCGTCGCCGGGTACTTTGACGTCGGTCCGCGCCCCGACGTCAGCGATCTTGCCTTCGCGCACCACGACGACGCCGTCGGTGATTGGCGCGCGGCCCGAGCCGTCGACGATCGTCGCGCCGACAAATGCACAGGTGCCGCTCGCGAGCAGCGGCACTTGACTCGTGATGGCTTCGAGATCACCGATGCGATCGCGTGCTCCGCGCTCGATGAAGCCGCCGAGCGCCGACTCGAGATCGTCCCGGACCGCTTCGAAGCTCAGGCCGCCGGCCCTCGTGATCGCCGCGGCGAGCGCGCCCTGCTCGTCGAGCCAGATGGTCTCGCGGCCCCAGACCACGCCGTCGATCACGTAGCGTTCGAGGCGCACCTCGCGCCCGCCGATGCGCATCGCGTCGCTGCCGCGCGCGTCGACGACGACGTCGTTGGCCGGCAGTCCCGGCACCGTATGGAGCAGGCGCGGCTGCCCGTGGCTCTTCCAGTAGCGCAGCATCAGCATCTGCGCGGCGAACGGCGCGTAGCCGTCCACGGTGAAGAACGGCGGCGACACCTGGACGCGCGTCTCGGCGCCGTCGGCGCGGACGACGGCATCGCCGCCGGCGATATGGATGTCGGAGTCCACGTTGACGAACCGGTAGCTCTTCCCCGTCGCCTTGAAGGCCACTGGCGTGTAGTCTGGTCTCGCGCGCAGGGTCGCCGTCAGTTGCACATGGCCGCCGCGATCGGTGAAGTCGAAGTCGGAGGAGAGCGCCACACCGTCGCCGTCCGGCACGATCGAGTAGCGTTCGTAGCCGATGGCCTTGCCGACGTAGTGCAGCCGCAGCGTGCCGCGTTCGATCGGATCACGGTCCGGCTGAAGCCGGACACTACCGGAGCTGATCGCAGTCGCGTCCGTCGTCAGGCGGACCGCGCCTGCCGTAGTGTCCGGCTTAGCCGGACCCTGATCGGGCTGCTGCCCGGCGTTGGTCGGGCCGTCGTGCCCGACATGAGCAGCGCGAGCGCGAGCGCGATTCCGATTCGCATACGCGCGAATCATGGCACACTGTGCCGCGTGCCGTATCCGGTCGTTGTCACCATCGAGCCGTTGTACCGCGGCCGCGATCGCCTGACGGTGGCACTCCGCCTGTTGCTGGCGATTCCGCACTTGATCTTCATCGGCAGCGTCGGCCTGAGCTTCGCCGCCCGCAGCGGCAGCCGCGACTTCGTGTCGATCGGCGGCGAGACCGGATTGCTCGGCGGTGTCGCGTGGCTGCTCGCCGTGATCAGCTGGTTCACGATTCTGATCTCCGGCGTCCACATCAACATCGTGCGCCGCTACACGCGTTTCTACCTTCGCTGGCGCGTCCGCGCGATCGCCTACATGATGCTGCTCGCCGACCGCTATCCGCCGTTCGGCGACGGCCAGTACTCGACTGCGCTGACCATTGAGGAACCACCGACCCGCAACCGTCTCACCGTCGGACTGCGGCTTCTCCTCGGGATCCCGCATTTCATCGTGCTGTTCTTCCTGGTGTCGGCGTGGTGGGTGACGTCGTTCGTGTCGTGGGTGTTGATCCTGATCACGAGCGACTACCCGGAGGGCCTGTACGACTTCGGTGCTGCCGTGCTGCGATGGCTGGTCCGGGTCGAGTCCTACGTGCTGCTGATGGTCGACGAGTACCCGCCCTTCTCGTTCGAGTAGCTGCTACGCCCACGAAGACGCACGAAGCACGGTTAGTAAAGGGCTTCTTCTTCGCGTTTCTTCGTGCCTTCGTGCTTTCGTGGGGACGGCAGGTTTTTCGCGGTGTCACAGTGGTGGTACGGCTCGCAACACGTCAACCGACGGGCCTCGGCGGACCGTCTAAGCGGTTCTAAGGGGTTCCGACAGTGATGACGGTGCTGCACGACACAGGGTACGCGCTGCGAACCCTGACGAAACAGCCGGGATTCGCGCTGGTCGCGCTGCTGACGCTCTGCACTGGGCATCGGCGCCAACACGGCGATCTTCGGCATCGTGAACGCCGTGCTGCTGCGTCCGCTGCCGTACGACCAGCCCGATCGTGTGGTAGTGCTGTGGAGTCACTGGATCAACTGGACGAAGACGTGGGTGTCGCAGCCCGAGCTCGCCGACTACCAGCAGTTGCGATCGCTCGAGCACGTCGGTTCTTCAACACGTCGTTCAACCTCACCGGCGCTGGAGAACCGCTGCGGGTGCTGGCCGCGACGGTGCAGCCGGAGATCTTCGCCGCGCTCGGCGCCCGTCCACTCGTCGGACGCGTGTTCACGCCGGAGGAGGACGAGCCCGGCCGCGAGCACGTCGTGATGCTGACCGAAGGACTCTGGCGATCGCAATTCGGATCGGATCCGGTGAGAACCCGCTCGGCCGGCGCCTCACGATCGGCCGCAACGATCGCTGGATCACCGTCGTTGGCATCGTCTCGGACGTCCATCATCTTGGCCTCGACGCGACGCCGCGGCCTGAGATGTACCGTCCGCACCCACAGTTCCGATACGGCGGCGGCGACGCGCCCGCGGTGACGACGCTCACCTGGGTCGTGAGGACGACAGGCGACCCGCGCGCGGCAACGAGTTACGCCCGCGCGGCGATCCAGGGCGTCGATCCCAACCTCGGGATCTCCGACGTCGCGACGATGGAACAGGTGCTGGCTGATTCGACGTCGGATCGACGACTCAACCTGATGCTGTTCTCGCTGCTGGGTGGTCTCGCGCTGGCGCTCGCGACGGTCGGCGTATACGGCGTCGTCGCCTACTCGGTCGCGCAGCGCACGCACGAGATCGGCGTCCGCATGGCGATCGGCGCGCGCCCGGCCGATGTCGTGCGCATGATCGTCGAGGGAGGCGGCCGTCTCGCGCTCGCCGGCGTCATCGCCGGTTCGCTGCTTGCCGCCGCCGCCGCGCGCCTCATTCGCGGTCTGCTGTTCGACATCAGCGCCGCGGATCCAACAACCTTCGTCGCGGCGCCGTTGGCGCTCCTCCTCATCGCCCTGCTTGCGAGCTACCTCCCCGCCCGGCGCGGGACACGCGTCGATCCGATGATCGCGCTGCGCGGAGAATAGCAAGGCCGCTGGTGCCTTCGTGGCGGGTCCCTATGCCGCGAAGGTCGGAACCGCGAAGAACGCGAAGACTCGCCACAACCACGAAGCGAGCTGTTCCGCCGCGCTACTTGAGCGAGATCCCCGCGCCGATGACGAGGAGGTTCGTGTGCGGGCTGCCGAGTGCGGGCGGGAAGTACGCCGTGCCGGGGCTGATGACGTAAATCCGCACGTCAAGGCTGAAGGCGAGATGCGGTTTCGCGAACCAGCGCGCGCCGCCGCCATAGTTGATCGTCTTGAGCCGTTCCAGATCGGCGGGTCCCTTTTCCTTGCCTACCGGCACGATCGACCAATTGGACGCGCCGACACCGCCGCTCAGATAACTCCAGCCGTGCCCGTTGCCGAAGTTGAAGGACAACTGCGGCGAGAAGGTCGAGAAGTGTTCCTCGGTCGGCGCCAGGCCCGAGCTCGGGTCGGGCGTCTGCGAGGAGCGCCCGGTCGCAACCTCGGCACCAAGGCCAAACGTGATCGCTTTCAGACGGAACACATAAAGGTGCGCACCGGCCTGCACGCCCAGACCCGTGCCGGGCAGCTGAGCGGGAGACAGGCCATGGCTCGTGGCGAGCTGCGAATTGTCATCCGGAAACCTCGGCACGGTCGCGTGAACATCGATGACGAACGGCCCGATCCGCGGCGGCGGTTCCTGGGCAGCAGCAGATGCGGAAGACAGCAGAAGGACCCCAAAGAGGACGGCGAACACACGACGCATGCGGCGAAAGCATTCTACCGGGTTCGGGGTTCGGGGTTCGGGGTTCGGCGTTCGGGGTTCTGGTTCCATGGTTCTGGTTCCATGGTTCTGGTTCTGTGGTTCTGTCGTTCCGGTTCTGTGGTTGCAATCCCGAAGAACTAAGAACCAGGAACCTCGGAACGAGAACCCCCGAACCCCGAACCCCCGAACCCGATCAGTGTCCCCGCATCCGCTCCTGCAGGTCGTCGACGATGACGAGGCGCGAGACGTCGCGAGCGCGGCGGACGAGCTCGTCGCTCGTGCGGCACGCGTCACGCGCTGCGACGGTTCGCGACGCGAGGTCGTAGCACACGGCGGCTGCGCCCCGCGCGACGAGCAGATGGTGCGCGTCGAGCCAGTCGCCGTACGGCCGGGGGACCGGACCGTCGCCTGGAGCGCCGAGCAGATTGCGGCCGAGGAACGGCAGCGGCGACGCGTCGATGCCGAGCAGCGCGAGCAGCGTGGGCGCCACGTCGGTCTGACCGGCCGCGATGGTGCGGACACCGGATGGTGGCCGCTCCGAGGCCGGCTCCGCGCCTTCGGCGCTCTGACGCGGCCCGCCTCCGTCCGCCCCGGAATCGATTGCCGGAACGCGGATGAACAGCGGGATGCGATCGTTCAGCGTCCATGCAATGTCGTTCGATCCGATGCCGATCGTGCGCGCGACCGCAGGGTCGCGCGCGAAGCCGGCATCGTGATCGCCGAAGACCATCACCACGCTGTCGTCCAGCAGTCGGTCGCGTGCGAGCGCGGCACGGAAGTCCTCCAGCGCCTGATCGAAAAAGCGCATCGCGTGAAGGTAGTTGCCGAACGACGTGTGGTCGAGCGCGCCGAGCTTCAACGTCTTGTGGGCCTCGGGGAACGACTGGAACGGATGATGAAGCGACAGCGTGATCATCCACGCGGCAAACGGCTTCGGCAGGCGCTCGAGCTGCGGCACCATCTGCTGCAGGAAATCGCGATCGTTGAGGCCCCACCCGATCTGCTCGGTCATCGTGAAATCGGACTCGAACAGCGTGCGCTGGAACCCGTACGCCGGGTGCATCACCTGCCGATTCCAGAATCCGGGCTCGAACGGCACGGCCGACAGCGTGGAGTATCCATGTTCATTGAGGACGCGCGGCAGCGAGACGTAGTGGTTCGTTGGAAATCGGAACGCCACCGCACCGTGATTGAGCGGCAGCAGCGACGTCAGCGTGGCGAACTCGGCGTCGGACGTGCGGCCCTCGCTGGTCTCGTCGGTCACCGTGGTGAACCGTAAGGCACCGTCCGTCCATCGGCGCAGATGCGGCATGACATCCTGCCCGCCGACCTGGAAGTCGACGACGAAGTCCTGCAGCGACTCCACCTGCACGACGATCAGATTGCGGCCGCGTGCGATGCCGAACGACGGGCCGCCGGCGCGCAGCGGCGCGCGGTTGTGGAACCACACCGCCGCGTCATCGACCTGCTCAGGCGTAGCCGGCGGTCGGAGCAGTGTCGATCGCACGAACGTAAACGTGTCATAGGCGTGGTACCCGAACGGCCCGAGCTGCTCGACGATCGAGCGCGCGCGAAACATCTGATCGAACGGCGCCGCCGTCAGTACTTGTCGCGCTGATAAGTCCCCGCCGGAGGTGATGACCGCGACGATGGCGAGCACCGCGGCGAGCAGCCGTCCGCGCTGCGACAGCCGCCAGCGCGCGAGAGAAGCCCGGACGGCGACCCAGCACGCAAACGGCAGGTCGGCGACGAGCAGCAGAAGACCAGCCGTGAACAGATTGCCGACTGAACGCCAGACATGTCCGGTCTGCCGAGCCGCCAGCAGCGCCGGCGTCGACCACACGTCTCCGAAGAACCGGTAGTACACGACGTCCGCGAGGAGGACGAGGGAGGCGACGATCCCCACACAGAGCAGCACCAGCGGCCGCGCTCGCCGTGGCAGCAGGACGAGTCCCAGCACCGGCACGAGGATCGCGATCGAGAGTCCGATCCAGTACGCGACCGGCGTCGGCTCGAGCAGCGCCTCGTGCGCGACGATCAACGGCTTGATGGCAAGCGTCGCCGCGCACCACAGTACATCGGCGAAGGCAACGAAGGGCCGGCTCGGCCCGACCGCTGCCGCCAGGACGATGAGGAGCGGCAGCGGCGCGAGCAGCCAGGCGATCGGCGGTACGACGAGGACCAGCGCGCGGGGCTGGCGGGGCGACACCTGCGCGAACCAGGTGACGCCTTCCTCCACCATGTCCCACTGCAGCCAGTACAAGCCAGGCACGTCCGGGGCGAGCAGCCGTCCCTGGAGCGAGACAGGGGCGCCCGGCGCAACGGGCCGGTCTCCGACCGCCGTGCGAATACCGTCGTGGTAAGGGACGGTGCGTGATCGGCGCACCAGTTCGCGTGGGATCGTCCACAGCCAGTGATAGGAGACGTGGATCGTCGCCGGATCCCACGCCCGTTGTCCGCGGTTGACGACCGTCAGCGGTACGGCCACCTCTTCCGACGTCGTGAGCACGCGCGGGGCGTGCCCGTCGAGGTCGAACGCAAGTGCGTAAGGAGGTTTCGGTGCCTGGGCGCACGCCGCTGATGCAGTGGCCGTCAGAAGCGCGGCAAGCGCTGAGCGTCTCAACAGAAATATCGTACGTGATGTCGGCCCACGAGAAGCGTCGTACTATCTGGGCACGTCCGGACGAGCGGGGCGTGGAGGCGATCTGAAGGGATGAATCGGTTTCGAACCGCGGCCGCGGTCTCGGCAATAGTGGTCGGCGCGGCCGGGGCACAGCCGGCCAGGCCCCGCGCTCGCGATCTGGGTGTTGCGCCGGGCATTTATGCCACCGGGGCACTCGACGCGATTACCGACGTGGATGGGGTCCGCGTTGGCCACACGACGATCGTGCAGGGCGACACGGTGCGCACCGGCGTCACGGCCATCGTGCCGCACGGCGGCAACGTGTTCCAGGACAAGGTGGCGGGCGCGGTATTCGTCGGCAACGCGTTCGGCAAGCTCGCCGGGTCGACGCAGGTTGCCGAGCTCGGCACGATTGAGACGCCGATCGTCCTGACCAACACGCTGAGCGTCGGCACCGCCGTCGACGCCGTCGCGCGCTACACGATCGCGCAGCCTGGCAATGAGCAGGTGCGATCGGTGAATCCTCTGGTCGGCGAAACCAATGACGGCGGGCTGAACGACATCCGCGGCTTTCACGTGACACGCGATCACGT
>DATFXR010000305.1:0-15730 GCA_035315685.1 Vicinamibacterales bacterium
AAGATTGGCGCGCAGCTCCTTTTCGATCTCGTCACCCTTGCCTTTGCCGCGAGCCTGGAGTTCGAGGCACCAGGCGCCGAGCGCGTTGGCGCACAACAGGAACTTCGTCCCCATCTTCTGCAGGTTCTCGATGCTGATGGCTGGCACCGCGCCGACGAGCTCCGGAATGTTCGGCGTCTGAAACGCCTGAATCACGATGTGCGCGTCGTCGCCCGTCATCTTGTGAAACACGTTCCGCGTGTACGCCTTGCCAGTCTTGTCCTTCAGACCCAGGTAGTCGCCCAGCCCGTACTTCGCCCACATCGCGTCGTTGAACCCGAGCGCGATGCTCGATTGGTTGCCGATGCTGTAGAACGTGCCGACCGCTCCGACGGAGCCCGGCGCCGACTTGTAGGCCTCGTTGTAAGTGTTCAGGTAGTTGAGGATGTGCAGCAGTGGCGTGCCGCCTTTGTGCTGCGGGAAATCGAAGAGGCACCGATGCGTGCCTTTCACCTCCTTGATCCAGGCGTCGGCCCCGGAGGCCGCCGCGCCAGGCGCCTGGGCATCCGCGCGGCCGCTCGCGAACGTTGTGACGCCGACTGCCGCGCCAACGAGCCTCCCGATGAAACCGCGTCGATTTGCTTCGTGTGTCGTCAACATGCCTGCCTCCTTCTGATCTCGCTCATGCCACAACCCTGATGAAGTCGTGCTGTTGTTGCGTCTCAAACGTGCAAAAGGGCTCCGCGATCCCTGCGTCCTCTGCGGTTTCTCTTTCGGACCACCTCAGCGCGTGACTGCATCGGCGGGCAGGTCGATCGCGGGGTTCCGGTCGAAGAAGTTGTGCGGCCGCAGCCTGAACGACTGCCACATCATCGGCGTCACCGGCAGATCCTCGGCGCGCGTCAGATGGTGCATCCCGAGATTGATCCACACGACCACGTCCTGATTGCGGAGAGCCCGATCGCGGGCGGTCCAGACCGCCAGCCCGTCGTCGCCGCGGCTGCCGAGCATGTATTCGCCGCCCGCGTAGCGTTCTTCGGGCTGGTAGGGCGTGACCCACACGTCGTGGCGAAGGAAGCCGGCGCGCCTGGCCGGCCAGTCATCGGGATCGAGCATCAGCCGGGCATGATTGAACGCGAGCACCTCGTACGACGCCGGGTTGCCGACGCCGTTGGTGCGCTGCTCGTTGAGCACACGCAGTCGGACAGGATCGCCGTGTGTGTCCAATACGGCCGCGGACTCCGTTTCGGCGATCTGCCGCTCGACAACGTAGAGGCTGCGTCGGGTGGAGTCAGACGGCAGCCGAGCAGGCCGATACACGTCGCGGTTCACGCTGTTGCTCGGACCGTCGATATCGAGGTCGAGCCTGAAATTGAAGTAGTGATCGTGGTTGACGGCAACGAGATTCGGCGCCACGAGTGCGCCGACACGCGTGTCGTCGGCTGCGCTCGGATCACTCATTTTCCGCGCGGCGACACCCTTGAGCGCATCGATGCCGGTCGCGCCGACGCGCACTTCGATCTCGGCGGCATCGTTGAAGATCCAGTCGAAGAGATAATCGTAATTGCCAATGGCCGCTGCCAGCCTTACGACGAGCTCGACGTTGGCACGACCCTCGTAGGTCTGGTTGACGGCTTCATAGTGACGCCAGATCGGATCGCCGAGGCTTCGCTCGAAGACACACACGGCGTTCGGGGTCGACACGGGCTCGCCCTTGTCGGTCGCGAACTCGGCGGGCAGAAAGCTCGCCGTCGTGGGGCAATCGATGCCAGGCTTCAGTTCGGACGCCAGCACGCCGGCGCCGTACTCACCGGTGTCGAAGTACGTCCGCGACTGCCAGCCGTAGTCGGAGTCCATGTACGGCACGAACATCTCCGACAGGTAGCCTTGGTACAGCACGGAGCGCCACGCCTGGCCGTCACGCCAGCGCGCCAGCGAGATCGTCGGGCCGACGCGGGGATCGACGCGCACGTGAAAGCGCCAGTTGCCCCAGGTGACTTCGTGGCCGGCGATCCGCACATTCGTGCCGAGCGGCTGCGCGAGCGTCGTCGGTTGCCGCGGCTCACGAAGTGTTTTTAACGACGCGGGATCGTAGTTCAGGTCGCCCGCTGCAATGGGCACGACGCCGTAGTCGGTGACGCGCAACACCTCCATCCGCCGCAAATCGACGAGTGCGTAGAGACGTTCAATCGGCCAGCCGAATACGTTGGTGGTCGATCGCCGAGTGTCAAAGCAGCCGACCTTGACCAGGCGCTTGCCATCCTGCTCCGGGCTGCCGTAGTAGCCCGCCGAGAATGGCGCACAGAACACCTTGGTCAGGTCGGTGATGCCGCGCTTCTGCAACCCCGTCCTGAACTCGGCGTTCGACAGCACGATCTTGATGCCTTCGATTTCCGACAACGTGATCGACGGCTCGGCGCCGCGCCGTTCAGTCGCAGACACGATCCGCCGCCCCGTGAGATCGACGAGCAGCTCGTAGACACGCGAAGCGGTCATCGCCAGAACCCGAGCCTGTCGGACGAGCGGCTGACCGGGCTGCCACGCGAGCACAACGGCCTTCGGCGGATCCTGAGCCGCGACCGATGGAAACGCCGCGCTCGCGAAGCGCCCGTCGCCCTTGGCAATCTGAACCGCGTTACGGATTTCATCCGCGGTCAGCGGATCGAGCGGATGCACCGCCGACGCTGAAGAGCCGTTGGCTGCTGCGGGCGCGCTCCCGCTGCCCGTCGGCGCCGGTCCAAGGGAGCGTTGGCAGCCGACCGACAGCGCTATCGCGAGCGCTGCGGCGGAGACTGTTCGTGAGACAGCCACGATCTGACGCGTTGCCTGCTTCGTTCTACGGTTACCGGGAACGATCTCCACGATTCTGAGTGCTCGCCTGCTTCGGCGTGACCCGGAACAGCCCGCCGGGATTGGCGTCCTCGAGCATCCACAGCGCGCCGCCCGGACCGACTTCCACGTCGCGAAGGCGGTGGCCGACGTCCCACCGTTCAGCGGGCGTGGCCCCGCCCTTGCCGTCGAACGTGATGCGGTTGAGCGTCCGCGTCGCGATCCCGCTCACCAGCGCCGAGCCTCGCCACTGCGGAAACATCGCGCCGCTGTAGAAAATGAGGTTGCCGGGCGCGATGATCGGCGTCCAGTAGATCACCGGCTTGGTCAGATCAGGCCGTGTATCCGGACTCGGGATCGGCACGCCGTTGTAGTTCACGGCATAGGAGACGAGCGGCCAGCCGTAATTCTTGCCACGTTCGATCAGGTTCAGTTCGTCGCCGCCTCTTGGGCCATGCTCCACTTCCCACAGCCGGCCGTCGGGCGCGAACGCAAGGCCGTAGGGCGTTCGATGACCAGTGGTCCAGGTTTCCGATGGCGCCAGATTCCCGTCCGGAAACGTGTAGGTGCTGACGACGGGCGCGGTCTTGGCCACCTCGGTATCGCGTGGGGGATTGATCAAGAAAACGCTGGGCGCGCCCTTCTTTCCGGCCATCGGGTTGCCGGCCGCCGGCTTGCCGTCGAGCGTCAGACGGAGAATCTTCCCGAGCGCCTGATTGGGATCCTGCGCGGGCGTCATGCGCTGGCGATCGCCGACCGTCAGGAACAGGTACTGGCCGTCGGGCGAAAAGGCGATCTGAGCGCCAAACTGTCCGCCCCGGCCCCTGGGCATCTCACGCCACAGCACCTGCAATTCCTCCAGGCTCACCTTGCTCGCGCTGAGAGCCAACCGCGCGCGTGCGAGGGCCAGGCTCGACCCGCCGTCGCCGGGCTCCGCATACGTGAGATACACGTTGTGATCGGTTGCGTAGTGCGGCGAGATGAACACGCCCAACATGCCGCCTTGGCCCTGGTAGAGAACCTCCGGAACGTTCTCGACCGGCGTCTTCTCGCCCTGTTGGGTGACCAGCCAGACCGGGCCGACCTTCTCGGTGACGAGCATGCGTCCATCGGGGAGAAACGCAATGCGCCAGGGCAGTTTGAACGTCGCTACCTGGGTCATCGTGAACGGGAGGCTCGCCTCCGGCTTCAAGTCGCCCGCGTTGATCTGCGCCCGCACCGCTGCCGACACCAGAGTGAGCAGCACTGCCGTATTCACAAGCGTCTTCATGAATTCTTCCTCGAGAGCGTCGGAGACGACCTAAGGATAAGCCCGATCAGCTGTCCGGCCACGCGATCGCGGTCTGAATCGGCGCCGGGACGCCGCCGATGGATTCCTCAGCCATGCGACGCCTCCATCCGCTGGTCCACCTGTTCGGGCGTGAGCTCTTCCTTCGCCGTGCCGTGCGCCCACAAGGCGGTTGTGCGACGTCCCGACGTCCTCATGCTTCGACTCTGCGACAATACTGGCCGATGACCGGCCCTGACTCCGCCGTCGCCGCGCCGGCGCTGCCGCTGCGTCCGTTCGTCTCGCACTACGCCGGCTCGCGCATGCGCGATCTTCCGCCGGGGCAGCATGCCGGCCTGCCCTCCCGCCATATCGATCTCATCGTCAGCCTCGCGAGACCGATCGAGATCGCGCGCATGCCGGGCACGCAGTCTCCCGGCGCCTACCGCGCCTTCGTCGCCGGTCTGCAGCAGGCGCCGGCGCTGGTGCGGATGAGCGGAGACCTGGACTGCCTGCACGTTTTCCTGAAGCCTGCTGCGGCGCGGGCGCTGCTCGGGATCAGCGGCCGCGCGGTGGCGTCGCAAGTCGTGCACCTCGCCGACATCGACGGCGCAATGTGTGACGAGCTGATCGATCGCCTCAGCGTCGACGACAACTGGCTGCAGCGCTTTGCCGCAGTGGATCGGATGCTCCTGCGCAGGCTGCGGCCGGTCACGATGTCCCACGACATGGTGTGGGCCTGGCGCAGCCTGGCGCTGAGTCATGGGTGCTTGCCCGTCCACGAGCTCGCGCGCGACATCGGCTTCAGCCGGCGACACTTCGGCGAGCGCTTCACGTCCGAGTTCGGCATCGCGCCCAAGGCGGCAGCGCGCGTGTTTCGGTTCGAGCGCGCCTGCCGGCTGTTCCTGCGCTCTCCGCATCGCATCGCGGACGTCGCAATGGCCAGCGGCTTCTACGACCAGGCCCACATGGTCCGGGAGTGGCATGCGCTGGCGGGCTGCACGCCGCGGGAGTGGATCGTCGGCCAGCTCCCCTTTTTACAAGACTACGAAATCGGCGGAGGCCATGATTGATGCATGCGAATCACGCCCTGCATCAGTCTGGTCTTCAACGGTGAGTGTGACGCGGCATTCACTCTCTATCAGCACTGCCTCGAAGGCAGCGTGACGTTCCGCCTCACATGGGGCGACTCGCCGATGGCTGACCAGGCGCCCGCGGAATGGCGTGCCAAGATTCTGCACGCCACGCTGACCGTGGGCGGCACGGCCCTCTCGGGCGGCGACGTGCTGCCCGGTCTGTACGAACGTCCGCAGGGTTTTCAACTTCAGCTCAATCTCGACGATGCCGCAGCGGCCGAACGCATCTTCACGCAGCTGGCCGACGGCGGACGGGTCACTGTTCCTCTGCAGCAGACCTTCTGGGCGAAGCGGTTCGGTGCCGTCGTGGACCGTTTCGGCATCCCTTGGGGGATCAACTGCGGAGAAGAGGCAGCCGTACCATGACGGCGGACCTCGAGCCCTTTCACGTCAAGAGTCGCCGACAATGGCGGGCGTGGCTGACCAGGCATCACACCTCCAGTCCAGGTGTCTGGCTCGTGTTCTACAAGACCCATACAGGCGTGAAGTCGATCCCCTACGAAGACATGGTTCGCGAGGCTCTCTGCTTCGGATGGATTGACAGCCTGGTCAAACGGCTCGATGACGATCGCTACGCTCTCAAATTGACGCCACGACAGCCGACGAGCAAGTGGTCGGTGATCAATCGAAAACGGTGGGCGGAGCTCGAGACGGCAGGCCTGCTCACGCCGGCCGGTCTCGCGGCCGCACCAACCAACAACACCTACGCGCCACGACCAGTCATCCCCGACCTGCCGGCCTACCTCGCCAAAGCACTGAAGGCGAATCCTGGAGCGTGGCAATTCTTCGGGGAGCTGGCGCCCACCTATCGACGTGACTTCGTCGTCTGGATCCATATCGCGAAGCGACCCGAAACGCGCGCCAGGCGCATTCGTGAATCGATCGCCCTGTTGGCTGCCGGCAAGAAGCTTGGCTTGAAGTAGACGGGCGCGCTCTTCCGGATACAATCGACCGTCGAGCGTTTGATGGAGCGCGCATCCGCGCCGCTGGCGGCTGTCGGACCGTACGGGATTCTCGGCGTGTTGGGCGAGGGCGGCGGCGGGACCGTGTACCGCGCCTGGGATCCTCGTCTTGCGCGCGAGGTGGCCCTCAAGGTCCTGCACGAACGGCCCGGCGCCGATCCGAGGCGCGAGCACCGATTCATCGCCGAGGCGCGCGCCGCCAGCGCGCTGAACCACGCCAACATCGTCACCGTCTTCGACGCGGCCTTCGACGGCACCACCCCTTACATCGTCTCGGAACTGATTGCCGGGCGTACGTTGCGAGAAGAAATCGGTCGGAGCCCGGTCGCACCGAAGCGCCTGCTCGATCTCGCGACGCAGATTGCCGACGGCTTGTCCGCGGCACACGACGCGGGAATCGTTCATCGCGACCTGAAACCCGAGAACATCATGGTCACGCGGACCGGACGCGTGAAGATCGTCGACTTCGGCCTCGCGCAGCCCGGCGGATTGGATCCGCTGAGCGAGCCATCGTCGCAGGACGATACGCAAACGCGGACCGATCCCGGACTTCGCGCCGGGACGATTCCGTATATGAGCCCGGAGCAGGCGCGTGGCGCCACGACTGACTTTCGTTCCGATCAGTTCTCCTTTGGCTTGATTCTGTTCGAGATGGCCGCCGGCCGGCATGCGTTCACACGGGACACACCGGCCGCCACGCTCAACGCGATCATCAACGACGAACCAGAGGGCCTGTCCGAGCTCGACACGCGAATGCCAGCGGCGTTTCGCTGGATCGTAGAGCGCTGCCTCGCGAAGGATGTCAACGATCGGTACGCGGTGACGAGCGATCTGCTGCGCGACTTTCGGATGCTTCGCGATCGATTCGGCGAGCTGGTCGCCGCGCAGCGGGCATCGTCGGCGCGACCGATCGCGTCGGGATGGACGCGCGGCCTCCTGGCAATCGCGCTGCTTGCCGCGTTCGTTGCCGGTGCGATTGTGACCTCGTTCATCGCCGTAGCGCCGCGGCGAACCTCTACGGCATTGACGTTCACGCCGTTCACCACTGGTGCCGGATACCAGGGCTTCCCGGCGTGGTCGCCCGACGGCCAGACAATCGCATACGCCGCCGATGTCAACGACACGCTTCAGATCTTCACGCGCCGGGTGTCGTCGCCGGTCGCGGCGCAGATTACGCAGGCGCCGTACGATTGCAGGTATCCATTCTGGTCGCCGGACGGCAATCGCATCTACTACGTGTCGCTGGCGCGCGACCGCGACGGCATCTGGTCGGTCGGCGCCGCCGGAGGAACACCGCAGGTTGTCGTCGAAAGCGCAAGCCGCGGCGCGATCGCTCCGAGCGGCACGATCGCGTTCCTTCGCGACGAGCAGCCGGAGGACATCGTCGGCGCGTCGGCGCTGTGGCTGCGGACTGCGGACGGCGTCGAGACGAGGTACCGGGCATTCGATCACCTGCGCTTCGTCGAGGGTGCGCTGTCGTTCTCGCCCGACGGAAGCAAGCTCGCGGTCAGCGCCGTGCCGCGATCGATCAACGTGCCGCCGGAAGAGCGCGGCTGGCGTTTCTGGATTGCGCCGCTGCGAGGCGGCGTTCCGAGTCGCCGTTTCGAGTCGTTGTCGGACGTCGTTCCACGCGTCACCAGTTTTGCGTGGCTGCCCGACAGCCGGCATGTCGTGCTGAGCGCCACGACACTCTCGACGACCGGTTCGCACCTCTGGATGGCGGATGTCGAGCGGAACGAGGCGTGGCCGCTGACCAGCGGGCCGGGCAGCGAGTCGTATCCGTCGTCGTCCCCTGACGGCGACCAGGTGGTGTTTGCGACCGGCGAACCGGACTACGACGTCGTCGAGATCTCGACCGGCGGAGGCACCGTGCGTCCGCTGCTGGCCACGGCCCGCAACGAATCCGATCCGGTCTGGTCGCCTAACGGCCGCCTCCTCGCCTACGTGAGCGACCGCAGCGGACAGGACGAAATCTGGCTCGGCGGGCAGGACAAGCCCGGCAGCGATCGGCCGGTCATCACGCAGCGCGACTTCGGGGACGATCGAACGATCATGCTCGCATCGCCCAGCTTCTCGCCCGACGGCGAGCGGATTGCGTATCAGCGCAACGCGAGCAAGCCGATCTGGCCGTTGCGCATTTGGATTTCGCAGACCGCCGGCGGGCCGCCGGTTCCACTGGTGCCGCCGTCGCACGAAGGATATCAAGGCGCGCCCACCTGGTCGCCAGACGGGCAGTGGATCGCTTATGCGGAGTGGACCGATCGGCAATGGACGCTGGCGAAAGTGCGAGCCGGCAGCGGCGAACCGCCGATCGCTCTTCGACCCGATGGCGTACCCAACGCGACTCCGTCGTGGTCGCCGAAAGATGATTGGATCACGTGGGAGACGAACCAGGGTTTCGTCCTGGTGTCACCGGACGGAACACGCGAGCGCGTGCTGTCCGACGACCATTGGCTGGCACATACGTGGTCCCGGGACGGATCGCACATTTTCGGGATTCGCGAAACCGAGCGGCTTCGCCTGTCGCTCGTCGCGATCGATGTCAGCACTGGCAGCGCGCGAGTGATCGCCGATCTCGGACCCTCACCGCCAGTCAACAACCCGGTGAAGGGACTCAGCCTCGCCGCCGACGGACGGACGCTCCTCACCTCGTTCGTCCACTTGCGAGGCGGATTGTGGACCGTCAGCGGCCTTCGCGTGCCCGAACCGGCCTCTCGATGGCGCGCGCTGTTTCGACTCCGATAAAAACACCATGATTTCCCCACCTGACGCCATTGACCTCCGGTGCGCCGAGGCGTAGATTGGCCGCCTCGGAGGAACGCCGACGATGCGACGGATATTTGTCATCGCGCTCATCGCAATCATTGCCGCCGCCTCGGTCGATCTGGGCGCGTGCGGCGACAAATTCCTTCGTGTCGGCCGCAGCGCGCGCTTTCGACGTTATGCCGCCGTCCACCCCGCAGCCATTCTGATCGTCAAGCCACTTCACGCCACGCGCGCGGGCATCGAGGAACTGCAGGCGCTGCTCCGCCAGGCTGGCCATCGTTCCGTAGCCGTCGACAACGGCGCCAGCGTCACGACGGCCCTAGCGGCCGCGCCGTACGATCTCGTCATCGCGGACTACGCCGACGCCGGTCAGATCCGAATCGACCTGGAGTCGGTCTCTTCCAAGCCGGCGATTCTCCCGATCCTGTACAAGCCGAGCAAGGCGGTCGAAGCCGAGGCCGACAGCCAGTACGTCTGCCTGATCAAGCCGCATACGATGACCAAGTACGACGCACTCGCCGAAATCGATCGGCTCATGCAATTGAAGCAGAGCGGCGGCCCGACCGCGGTCGGGCAGTAAACGGCCCGATACACGCGGACCGATGTGAACCGGCACACGCGTCCGCGGCTTCGATGGTTGTCATCGTGCGTGACGATCGTTTGTCTGTCGTCTGCCGCACCGGCGCATGCTCAGGCGTCAGTTCCCGATCGCGGCGAAGGGACGCTGACGCTGACGTTCGAGAACTACGATGTCGTCGGTCATTTCGACGTCCAGGGCCGCACCAACACGAACGGGGGCACGCTGTCGCACGCGCTGGTGACCGAGTTCGACTACGGAGTGTTCGACAAGTTCGGGCTGGTCGTCAGCCTTCCATTCATCGCGTCGAAGTACACCGGGCCTCCGGCGTACTTCGTCGGACCGTACCTCACGCATCCGGGCCCCCTCGACGACGGAACCTATCACGCCGCGTTTCAGGATGTGCGGCTCGAACTGCGCCGTCAATGGTGGGTCGGACAGGTGCCGGTGACGCCGTTCGTCGGCTTCTCATTTCCGACCCATGACTATGAGACCGTCGGCGAGGCCGTTCCAGGCAGACACCGTCGCGACCTGGTGGTCGGCGCGAACGCTGGCGCCGATCTGGATCGAATCAGGCCGGGTTCGTACGTGCATGCCCGCTACGCCTACGGCACGATGCAAAAGGTGGATGACATTCCATTCACCAGGAGCAACATCGACGTCGACGCGGGCGTTGCCGTCACCTCACGTGTGCTCGTACGAGCGCTCGTCGACTGGCAGATCAGGCATTCAGGACCGACGCTGGCTGAACTGGCTCCCGATTGGGTCCACCACGACCGATTCATCGCTCCGAGCTACACCAGCATCGGAGGAGGCGCTTCGGTATTGGTGACCCGCTCCACCGACGTCTTCGCGGTGTTCGACGCAACGGCCGCCGGCAGCAACGGCGCGCATCGGCAGCGAACGCTCGTGCTCGGCGTCAGTCTCAGCCTTCGGTCGCGTCTGCACGGACTCGGGGGCGCGAACGACTCCGTCCGGCAGATGTCGCCGGATGCCAGCCGCGTCATGGCGCGGTCTCGGTAACGCCTGGTGGCTGCGGGACCCGAAACGTAATCACGACCGAACCACATCGAATCTGATCGCCGTTGATGAGCCGATGTGGCACCGTCACGCGGTGGCCGCCGACGTAGGTGCCGTTCTTGCTTCCCAGATCCGCGACCGTCGCCTCGCCGCTCCGGACGACGATGCGCGCGTGATGGCGGGAGACGCCGGGGGCGTCGATCCACACCGCCGCATCGACCCCACGGCCGACGAGGTTGTCGCCCTCTTGCAACGCCACCTGCCTGGCTTCCCAGACGAGCCAGCATCTGGTCGACTGTTGCTCGGGCGCCGGCGGCTCGCCTGACACGTGCACGTCGGCGATGAACCGGTATCCGAACCGATGCATGGTTCGCACGAAGGTCGCGCGGTCCGCCGTGTCGCCCAGCGCGCGCCGGACTTCGGCAACCAGACCGGCGAGATTGGTGTCGAGCACGAATGTCGACGGCCAGAGTTGCTGCTGCAGCTCGTCTCTCGACATCGCCCGAGCGTGATTCTCGACGAGCAGCAGCAGCAGGTGAAACGCCTTCGGCGACAGCGCGACTTCGCCGCCGTCACGAAGCAGTTGACGCGTGCGCGAGTCGAGCCCGAAAGGACCGAACCGAAACCGCATCCTGTAAAGGGACTTGGTAGCGTGCGCTTACCAGGTCTCTCTCGTCAAGCGCGGCAGGTCGTGCAGCCAGTCGGCTTCGCTGATGCCGCCCGGGTAGATCACGTGCGCGCGATCGTCGGCCGTGTACGCGAGGACGAAATTGGCGTGCGCGATCGAGTAGCTCGCGTTTGCCGCGTCGCGCCGCGACGCCGCGGGAACGCCCGCCGCCTTCTGGACCTCTGCCACCGCCGCTTCGCTTCCCGTCAGGCCAACAAAGCGCTTGTCGAACAGGTCGAGCCACCGGCGGAGTCTGTCCGGCGTGTCCCGCGCCGGATCGGTCGTCACGAACACGAGCGTCACGCGGTCGGCGACCTCGGTCGGCAATTTCCTCAGCGCCTTGCCGATATTCGCCATGTGAAGCGGGCATTGATCGGGACAATTCGTATAACCGAAGAACAGCAGCGTGATGGAGCCGCGGGTGCGGCTCCAGAAATCGAACGGCGCGCCGGCGGTGTCCATCAGCACGAATCTCGGCCTTGCCAGCGGCGGCGTGACCAGTCCGCCTCGATACGTATCGCCAGCCGCTCGCGGCGCCGGCGCGCACCAGGCAACGACGACGAGAAATGCGAGCAGGCGAGACCTCATCTCGAACCTCCGTTCAGCGAACAATGACCGTGCCCGTCATGCCGAGCTCATCGTGAACCGCGCAGATGTACTCGTACGTGCCTGGAGCGGTGAAGGTCACGCGGAAGCGCGTGATGCCGGGATTCGACTGCACCAGGTTGGCGCGGTCCTGCGGTGTGGGAGTGAGGAATCCGGAGTTCACACTGTCCGAAGGTGAGTTGATGACGGCAGTCCGCGCGCCATCCGCGGTCAGGGACGATGACACGTTCAGCGGCGGGCGAGGATCGGCCGGCTCCGTGCCGAAGGTCACGGTGTGGTTGATCGAGGGTTCGAGGCTCGTCCACTCCACGGTGTCGCCGACACGCACGACGACGACCTTCTTCGAGAACCGCATCAACGATGCCGACTGTGAGCCGGCGCCGCTCATCGTGATCACCTCGCCGATTCCGGCCGCTATGCCGCCGCTCAATGCTCCAGCGTCCTCACCGCCGTTGACGTGCATCGCGAGTCGCGAAGCGTCCGCAAGCAGCACCGCTTCGTCGCGGCGCGCCTGACGATCGTAGGAGTCCTGATCGTATGGCAGGGCGGCGGAGGCATCGAGCACGTGGACCACTCCGGTCATGTCGGCGTGGACCAGACACACCAACTTGAAGTTGCCGGTTGCCGGAAACATGACGGTGTACTGCGGCGGCTCGGCCCCCGGCGCCGTGTCGTCGCGCAGCAACACTCCCGTGGTCACGCAGGCGGAACCGTCGAAACTGGACGGATCGGGCGTGATCCCGGGGCATCCCACGACGACGCCGAAGGTCGGACCGAAGGCTGGCGGCCGCGTCTGGCCTGGTTTCAGGAACGTGAGCGTATGGCGCTCGTGCGTCTGAAAGATCCAATGGATGCTGTCGCCGGCATGAATCCAGAGTTCATTGGGCAGGAATGCGAGCGCCTGCCTGCCGAGACTGTGGCTCTCGGCGCCGACGAGCACCCGCCACTCTTCGGCGTGCACTGCCGCGGTCGCCGCTCCTGCCATCAGCACGGCGGCCAGCGCGAGCGACACCGCCGGTCGCCGCGTCAGGCCTACGCGCCACATTGCTGCCGTCGTCGTTTTCATGCTGTCCTCCGCTTCTGGTTGCGTGTCGGCTTTCTCACGGACACGTGAACACTAGATGCGTTGGCCAGCGGAAGTCCTCGGGATGCGGTGCGGATTCGATGCGATTTCGATGGGCGCCGTGCTATTCGGCTCTCAACGCATCCAGTGGGTTGACGCGCATCGCACGCCGAGACGGGATCACGATGCCGAGCGATGCGGTCGCAGCCAGCAAGATCGGCACGGTCAGGAACACGACCGCATCATGCGGCGACACCTGAAACAGCAGCGCCGAGAGTGAACGTGCCAGCCCGAACGACGCGGTCAGACCGAGCGCGATGCCGATGGACGTCACGGTCAATCCGTCGCGGAGCACCATTCGCCGGACTTCGCGGCGGTCGGCACCAAGCGCGATACGGATGCCGATCTCCCTGGTCCGCTGCTGAACCGAATAGGCCATCAGGCCGTAGACGCCGATGGCGGCCAACAGTAACGCACATCCGCCGAAGATGGACATGAGCCAGGTATTGAAGCGCGAGCGGGCCGTCGATTCGGACATGATTTCTTCCATCGAACGCGTACGCGCAGGCGCCAACCCGCTGATCCCGGTCACCGCGCGTTCGATCGCTGTCCGAGCCACTGCGCGGTTGTCTGCCGTTCGTGCCATCCAAACCAGCGGCAGGAGCCGAACGTTCAACCGGGTGACGCCGTCGGGCTCTTGAGCGATCGGCACGTACACGGCAGGACGGGCCGACCGGGTCAGCCCCGTATCGCGCACGTTGCCGACGATGCCGACGATCTGCCGGACCGGCTCGTCATCGTATTCCGGCCGCATGCCTTTGCCCACGATGAGCCGATCTCCGATGGGATCACTTGACCGCCAGTAGCGCCGGGCCATCTCCTCGTTAATCACGACCACACCGGGCGCACCGGCTGTATCAGCGTTGGTGAAGTCCCGTCCCCGCAGAACCGGGACGTTCAGCACGTCGAAGTACCCGGGCGCGACGAACGTCCAGCCGGCAAACCCCGTGTAGATCAGTCTCCCGTTGTGGATCAGCGATTCCGGCGGCCGGCCATCGACAACGAACGGCAGCTGCCACACGGTTTCGAGCGGCATGCAGCATGTCGCACTCGCAGACACGATGCCAGGCAGCGCACGGAGTCGTTCAATACCGACGCGCGTCAGCTCGCTCAGGCCGGCGCGAGTTTCGAAGCGTGTGGACGTCACCGACGTCCGCGTGGTGATCACGTTCACGGGATTGAACCCCGGGTCCACGGCACGCAAGGCCACCGAGCTTCGGATCAGCAGCATCGCGCCGACGAGCAGCATCAGCGCCAGCGCGACCTCCGCGACGACGAGCATCGCCCGCCTCCGCGTGTGCCGTCGGCCCAACCCACCGACGGCCTTCATCGCGGCAAACACGTCGACGCGGCCGAGCATCAGTCCAGGCCATAGACCAAACAGAATGGCCGTCGACACGCACGTCGCAACTGCGAAGACAAATACCCGCCAGTCGACCGTCACCCCTTCCGCTGCGGCTCCGATTCGCGGGATGGCTTCCGCGATCGGGCCAAGTCGATAGGGATTCGTCGACGGATAGATCGCGAGCAGGGCCCGGACGCCGTAAACGCCCGCGAGCAGCCCGACCATGCCGCCGATGCTCGTGAGCAAAACAGACTCGGTGAGCACTTGCGACACGATCCGATGGCGGCTCGCGCCAAGTGCACTCCTGATCGCCATCTCCCGCGCGCGAACATCTGCTCGAGCCAGCGAGAGATTGGCGACGTTGGCGCTCGCAATGAGAAGCAAGCAGCTCACTGCACCGAACAACACCAGGAGAGACGCCCGAATGTTTCCGACCATCGCATCGCGAAGCGGCTCAACCGACCAGATCGCTCGCGTGCCGGTGGTGCCCGGCCTCTGCTGTTGGGAAGTCGCCAGGGCCACCGCCAGATTGGCGTTAGCATCGCCAATACCCACGCCCGTCCTCAACCGGCCAGTCACCGTGAACAGATTCCCCGCGTCGACTCGGTTCGGATCGATTTGAAATGGCACCCATACGGCTGGTTGGGCATCGAATTGTTCCGTGTCGAATCCTGCCGCGACAACCCCGACGATCTCGTGACGTGCGTTGCCGAGTGAGATTGACTGCCCGACGACGTCGGCGGCGTTTCCCGCGAAATGCTGCCGCCAGAACTCATGGCTCAAGACCACAACATGAGGGCCGCCGACGCGATCTTCGGCAGATGTAAAGGCGCGACCGGCGACAATCGGTATCTGGAACAGTTCGAAGAATTCCTTCGTGACGCGCGCGACCGCGATCTGTTGCGGCTCCGACGCCGATGCGACATTGACGTACTCCAGCCGATGCGCGGCGACAGCTTCGAACGCCGAGGCTCGACGCCATGCTTCGAACTCGGGAACGCCCGCAACGGACGTCGAGGTGCCTGTCGTGACGATGAACCGAACGATCGAATCCGGTGATGGAGCGTGAACCGGACGGAGGAGCACAGCGTTGATGACGGAAAAAACGGCCGTCGTCGCGCCGATGCCAACTGCCAGCGTCAGCACTGCGACGATCGCAAATCCTGGCACTTGTGCAAATTGTCGAAAGGCGTAACGCAGATCTTGGAGCACGCTCATCGACCACCGTCGACTGCGACCATCGGTACGTCCCCGCGATTCGGCGACGGTATTCTGTAGCTTAGCGCCACCGACCGGCACCCCTTGCAGCGGCCCGAACGATTCGGCTCTACTATCAGTCCCAACAAGGAGCCTGCCATGGAACTGTCACGAATTCAGCTGGCCGTTCTCGGCCTCGGCGCTGCGGGCCTTCTCGCGACGCAGCACATCGACACACGCGCCGAAGCGCAGGCGG
>DATFXR010000306.1:0-3757 GCA_035315685.1 Vicinamibacterales bacterium
ACCGCTCGTCGATGGACTTCGGCCAATCGTCCCTGAGGAGGCGGGACAGCGAGCGGTCGGCGAGCAGCCGCCCGCCGGTCTGGCAGGTTGCGCAGTAGTTGCACTCGTTCTCCGCGTAGACGATTCGCTGGACCGGCGATCCGCACGCCGGACATGGTTGCCGGAACCGGCCGTGCACGGCCATCTCGCCGTGGAAGGCGGTGACCTTTTCTGGGAAGCCGTCAGCGGTCTGCGCGCGCAGGATGTCGATCCACCGCTCCAGGGTCGCGCGCGACGCGCCGTACAGCCGCACGACCTCGTCGTCGGTCAGCGAGCGGGTCAGCTTCATCGGCGACAGCCTCGCGGCGTGCAGGATCTCGTCCGAGTAGGCGTTGCCGATGCCGCTGAAGAGGTGCGGATCGGTGAGCGCGCGCTTCAGCGTGTGGCTCTCCCGGATTAGCGCTTCGTGAAACTGGTCGACGGTCGCATCGAGCGGTTCGACGCCACCCGGATCGAGCGCGCGCAATGCGGCGTCGCCGCGCACGAGTTGCAGCGAGGCCCGTTTCTTCGAGCTCGCCTCGGTGAAGAACAGGGTGCCGTGCGCGAAGTCGAACGACGCGAGGATCATTTTCGGACCCATGCCAGGCTTTCGGCCCGGTACGCGCCAGCGCAGGCGCCCCGCAATCATCAGGTGCAGGACGAGGAACAGATCCCGATCGAATTCGAGGACGATCCGCTTCCCGATCCGGCGGACGCCGCGGATCGTCTCGCCATGAATCGCGTGAATCGGAGGGTCGACCGATCGCAGGACGAAGGGACTGAGAAGATTGACGCGCTCGAGACGATGCCCGGCGACGTGGCGGGTGAGCGCCTCGAGGTAGACGACGACATCGGGGAGTTCAGGCAATTAAGAATTGGGAATCAAGAATCAGGAATTCGTGACACGCATTCTTAAATTCCAAATTCTGACTTCTTAATTGCTCCAGCTAGCGCTTGAGCCACTCGACGATCTGCTCACGCGTCCAGTGATGATCGTCGTTCAGATGCAGGATGATCGCGTTGAGCGGCAGACGCTTGTTGCAGCCCTCGGGGCAGCGGCGGCGGACGTTCTCGAGGCAGTCGAACAGGCGGTCGAGTCGCGGCCGGATCGTGTGCGCCTCCTCAGGATCTCGCGGCAGGGCGTAGGCGCCTTCGTACGCCGCGCCGAGCGCGCACGATCCACCCTTCGCCGAAAAGTACTCGCCGAATGCCTGCGTCGGGCGCCGCTTCGCGCCCTCAGCGATAGCCTCAGCGAGCTCGAGTTGATCGGTGCGCGGCACTTGATGCATGGCGTCTCTCGCTGGGCTGAAGCTGCCAATCTTCTGAAGCCTTCGCGTCCTCACGCCGCATTCTACGCTCCGCCGTTGCGCGGTGCACCTGTCCGAAAATGAACGACCGCCGCGTGGCCCGAGTCGTGCAGTTCTTATGGGAAGCCGTTGGTCCCCGCCCCAGGGCGGGAAGGTGGCGTCTAATCCGTATGCGCCTCTGCGCTCTGCTGTTTACCGCGATTCTCGTGGCCGTGCCCGTGCGCGGACAGCAGCCGCCGGCGTCTCCGCCTGCGGACACTCCAGGCGCCGACCCGGGACGTGCGGCCGGTCCGCCTCAGTCGAGGACTCCAGCCGACGAGGCCGAGCCGGGGAACCTGCCGGTGTCACTCGACAAAATCAAACAGGCCCTGCAGCAGTCGCCAGGCGTGCCGATGCTCAAAATCGATGAGCGTCCGACCTTCCGCGTCCAGATCCGGGAGCGGCAGAAGATCGAGGAGTTGCTCGCCACGTTGAACTTCAAGTCCGAGCCGACGCCGGCGGGCGGCATCTACATGCAGGAGCAGAACCGGATCATGTTCAATCCGGTGGATCATCCGACCATGCAGCCGCTGGGCGCCTTCAACCAGGGCCAGCTCCTGACGATCCTCATCGAGAATCTCGTCGGCCACTACCTCGGAGGAAGAGTCGGCGACGCGGTCTCGAAGTCCGAGCGCGCGCGTGCCGAAGCGCAGGCGCGCGAGGACGTGCGCCTCGCGGTCAGCGATTATTGCAACGCACAACCAAACTCCGGCGCCGGTCTTCAGATCTGCTCGAGCGTTGGCCGGTGATTACGTTTCGATCGCTCACGCTCGTCGTCGCACTCCTGGCCGCAATCGCGAGCGCGTCTGCACAGGGACCATCGGCGAGCGACGAAACGCTCGAGCGCCTACGCGCGGCGCTCGAGAGGCCACCTTCAAAGCTCACGCTGAAGGAGCGGACACCCGATTTCACCGTCCACATCGAGACGCGGCGCCCGATGGCAGACATCTTCGACGTTCCACCGTGGGCGACCGCTCCGGTCGGCTGGCAGCCTCCCAGCCTTGGCTTCGATCTGCTGAGCCTGGTGCGCTATGTCGCGAAGAGCGCCGCCGACGCCAAGCGGGGCCACGATCTGCGGCTGGCGCGTGAAGAGGTCCAGCGCTCGATTGCCGATTACTGCGCGGGTCTAGCGCCCGAATCGGCGAACGTCGCCGCTGAATCGCCGGCGACGGCGGAGGGCTGGGCGGCCAGAGCCGCTCAGATCTGTTCGACCTCGCCCGCCATCCGCTGAATCTGATCCATCCACGTGCGCAGCGTGGGCGCGAACTCGCGCGGCACGCAATCGCCACAGATCTCGCGCGCCAGGCGTGCCATCGCCGCCATGCTCGATGAGAGCGCCGGCGTTCGCTCCGTCCGCCGCGCGGGGACGCAAGCCATCAACTCGAGGAATTCGCGAAACACCGATGCGAGGCCGGCGAGGATACCTTCGAGAACCGGCTCTTCCGGCGTCTGCTGCGGACGGAACAGCAAATCATGGACGGCGTGCAGTTCGCCGACGAAGACCATCGCCGCACTCTCGACCCGGGCGACTGCCTCGGGAGGCGCGATCTCCTGTCCGTCGCACAGCCTCGCCGTCGCCTGCAATTCCGCGCGAACCAGCAACAGGTTCGTCCGCACCCGCCCCAGCCGCTCCTCGAACGCGATGTGATGAATGTCGTCGATCAGCTGCTCCTGCCGGCGCGACACGAACTTCGACACGACGCAGCCGAAGAGAATCAACCCGGCCATGCTTTCGGCGATCGCGAGCACGCGCGCGATGCCCGTGGGAACGATATCGCCGTAGCCGACCGAAGTTGCGGTCACGGCGCTGAAATAGATCGCCGACCACAGGGCGGCGACGCCGGAGCCGACGGCGCCGGTGCTGGTCGAAAGCGATGCAGGAATGACGAGCACCAGCAGCCAGTAGACCAATCCGCACGTCGCGACGATCGCGAGCCATAGATTGAACAGGTCGGCGACGGATCGATCGGCCAGCGCGTCGATGAATCGCGCCGAGGCTGACATCCGCAGCGCCCGACGCACGCGCGTCGAGCGCTCTCGGCTACGCGAGCCATCGGCCGGCTGCCGAGGCATCGAGTCAGGCGCAGACGCCGCATCGCGTCCGTGCTCGGTCCATTCCTTGAGACCGCCCGGGTAGTGCCGGACGTGCGTATAGCCCAGCCCGCGCAGCAGGCCGACCGCCTGCTCGCCGAGCGGTCAGGTCGGGCTACCACAATAGGCGACAATGTCTGCGGACCGCTCCGGAAGCAGCTCGGGGGCCCGCCGGGGGATCTCGGCCACCGGCAGATTGATCGCGCCAGGGATGTGAAGGGCCGCGAACGATTCAGGGGACAGTACATCCAGGAGGACAGTGCGTCCGGCCCGCAGGACACGGATGAGCTCTTCGCGAGTGA
>DATFXR010000307.1:0-14379 GCA_035315685.1 Vicinamibacterales bacterium
CGAGCAGCTCCTCGGTGGATCTGAAATGCCGCTCGCGTCCCGTATCCACCTCCTCGATCCAGCCGGTGAATTCCTGCAGCACCGGCTCGCTCTCGCGACTGAGTCGAAGCACGAACGCGTCTCGCATGTGGAGCGAGCGTAGCGGGACTGCGACCGGCGCGGCGTGAAACGCGCGTCTAATTCCCGTCAAATCCGCATTCGAGCTGCTTTGTGACGCGGCAGCAAAGAGTCTTGGCGACCAGCGAGATCGTTGCATATACTACGGTGTGGTGAATCGCCTCTCTTCCGACGTATGTGCATGCGCAACCGCGAGGCATGTCGCCCGCCTGCTGACGCAACTCTACGACCGCTGTCTGCGTAAGAAAGGTGTGGAGGCTCCGCAGTTCGCGTTGCTGGTGGTGCTCGACAAGCAGGACGTGCGCAACCAGGCGGCGATCTGCCGTCATTGCGCGATGGACAAGACGACCGTCTCGAGAAATCTGAGACTCCTCGAACGGAAGGGATGGGTCAGGGCGACGACAGGCGCGGACCGGCGCGAGAGGCAGTACGCACTAACGCCCGCTGGACGGAAGCGTCTGACTGCGGGGTGGCCGGCGTGGCGGCGTGCGCAGGCGCACCTGCGCACCGCCATGACCGATGACGAATGGTCGGCGATGTTCGAGACATTCCGAACGCTCACGACCGCCGCTCACGCCGCCAGCCGCAGGATGATCGACAAGAAACGGTGAGACGACGGAGGTGAGGCGATGGCCAATCAAGCTACAGGCCCGGCGGCTGTACTCGAGCCGCTGCGCGTCGACGCCGTCAATCAGTGCTTATGGCGCGGTGACGTTCGGATTGCGCTCAAGCCGAAGCCTTTCGCTGTCCTCCGGCACCTGATCGCGCACGCCGACCGTCTGGTAACACAGAACGAACTGCTGGCGGCGGTTTGGCCTGACACTTATGTCCATCCCGAAGTGATCCGGCAGTACATCCTGGAGATCCGCCGCGCCCTCGGCGATCGCAGTGGGGCGTCCAGGTTCATTCAAACGTTCCCGAAGCGTGGCTACCAGTTCATCGCGCCCGTCACGGACGGCGGCGTCGCGCAGGTCGCCGAGTCCGCGCCCGGCGCGCCGGTGCGACTCGTCGGGCGCGCCTCGCCGATGCGCGTGCTGGCGCAGGCATTGAACAGCGCACAAAACGGACGCCGCCAGATCGTGTTCATCACCGGTGAAGCCGGGATCGGCAAGACGAGCCTCGTGGACGCCTTTCAGCGTGAAGCGGCCCGCGCCGCCGGCGTGCGCATCGCACGCGGGCACTCGGTTGAAGGATTCGGCAGCAAGGAAGCCTACTATCCGGTGCTCGACGCGCTCGGCCAGCTGACCCGCGGCACAACAGGCGCCGTCGTCGCGAGTGCGTTAGCGACTCATGCACCCACGTGGTTCATTCAATTCCCGTCGCTCGTCAAGCCCGAGCAACGGCCCGCCATCCAACAGGAGATTCTGGGGGCGACGCGCGAGCGCATGGTCCGCGAGCTCTGCGAAGCGCTCGAAGCTTTGGCCCCCACAGCGACCTTCGTCGTCAGTCTCGAGGATCTGCACTGGGCTGATCACTCGACGCTCGACATGATCTCGGCGATCGCTCGCCGTCGAGAGCCGGCGAGGCTGCTCGTCGTGGGCACGTTTCGGCCTGCAGACGCGATCGTCTCGGACAATCCGATCAAGGCGCTCAAGCAGGATCTCATCGTGCACCGGCTCGCGTCGGAAGTGATACTCGAGCGGCTGGCCGAATCCGACGTGGCGGAATATCTCCCGGCGGCATTTCCGGGCTTTGATCGCTCAGCCGGTCTGGCGGCGCTGATCCATCGACATTCGGACGGCAATCCGTTGTTCATGACGGCCATGCTGGACCACCTCGTTCAAGGAGGCGTGATCGCACAGGCGAACGGCGCCTGGCGGATCACGGCCCCGCTCGAGGCGATCGATCCCGGTGCGCCTGACACGCTCAGGCAGATGCTGGAAATGCAGCTGCGCCAATTGACCGATGACGAGCGATCGCTGCTGGCGTGCGCCAGCGTGGCCGGCCATCACTTCTCGGTCTGGTCGGTGGCGACGATGCTGTCCCGTGAGGTGATGGAGGTCGATGAACAGTGCGCGAACCTGGCGGAACGGCAGCAGTTCATCAGAGTGTGCGGCACGCGTCCCCTCGAAGACGGCGACTCAACGACCGAGCTGGCGTTCAGCCACGCACTCTATCGCGAGGTCTTGTATCGGCATCTGAGTCGCCGCGACCGCGTGCTGTTTCACAAGCGGTTGGCCGACGCGCTCGAACGCCGCGGTTCTGTTGCAGATGAGATCGCCGCCGAAATGGCGCTCCACTGTGAACGAGCAGGCGATGTCCAGCGTGCTGTTCGATATCTGATGCTGGCGGCGGAGACTGCGACGCGCCGCTACGCGCATCGTGAAGCGATCGGGATGCTCGAACATGCTCGCGAGCTTGCCGCCAAGTTACACGTCGACGAGCGGCCCACGATCGTCGTCCAGATTCTCGAGCGGATCGGGGCGGCGTCTGTCGAGCTCGGCGACATGCGGCACGCGATCGACTCCTACGAGGCTGCAGCACGCTGCGCCGCCGAGGCCGGACTTCCGATCGCGGAATCAGGCGCTCTCCTGCGACTCGCCCATCCTGCCGCTTTCGTCGATACCGAGCGTGCGGTCGTCGCAGCCGAGCGTGCCGCCAGCATTGCCGCATCGGTCGGCGATTCGCAACTCGAGGCGCGTGCGAAGTCGCTGGCCGCTGGATGGCGCCTGACCGATCGATGGCGGATGGACGACGCTCGAGCGTACGCGTCCGCGACGGCCGAATTCGGCCGGCTTGGCGGCGACATGAGCACGTACGAGCACGTCATGCGCTCGCATATCATGTTCTGCCAGTCGGAGTACGCGGCCGCCGTCGAGAGCGCGGATCGCGCGTGGCGCACGCTGACCCCGGCGAACGGCTTGTGGGAGCGTGCACCTGCACTCTCCGCCCGCGCTGCGGCCCTCATCCATCTCGGCCGGCTGGGCGAAGCGCAACGGACGCTGGCGAACGGGCTGCAGCTGGCGACGAAGAACGACAACACGCCGTGGCACCACAACTTTCTGGCATATGTCGGCTGGCTTCGGCTGCTGTCGCACGACTTCGAGGGCGTTCGCGAGATCACAATCGAGATGCTGCGGCCGGGAGCGGCCCGGCTCGCGCCCCAGACGCATCTGCGATTGTTCATGTTTCAAGGCGCCGTCGATGTGGCGAGCGGCTCGTGCGAGTCGGCGCTCCGATTGTTTCAACAGGCCATCGATTATCCGAGCCAACCGAAGTCCTTTCTCTCCTGGTACTGGCGTCTCCTTGCGCGAATGGGGCGCGCCGAAATTTATCTCGCGCAAGGCGATGTCGCGACGGCGAGCGCGGAAGCGGAGCCGCTGGCGCAGGCCGTCGAGCCATTGGCCGATGCGTACATCAAATCGCTGACGCACGAGCTGAGGTGCAGGCTTGCGCTGGCCGCCGGCCAGCCAGAACGCGCAGAGCAGCGCCTCGCTCGAGCGCTCGACATCGTCGCATCGGTTGATGTTCCACTCGCCGCCTGGCGGGTTCACGCAACCGCTTCGGGTGTGTACCGGACGACGAATCGACGGAAGGCGGCCGGGCACCGCTCGACAGCAAAGACGGTCATCATGCGCATCGCCGATTCATTCGACGATCAGACCGCATCGCTGCGCGAGGTGTTTCTCTCCAGCGCATCCGTTCGCCGCGTCATCGATATTTGACGGAAACTGAACACGACTTTCACGACGCTCATCCGCCGACTCTCGTATCTTCGGGCGTCAGATGCTGCTCTGCTGCGAGACGAATTGCATCGGCGCCTTTCACGATCTCCTCTCGACGCTCGCCGACGCGCTCGACATCCGCCTTGTCTGGCGGCGCGTCGCCGATGTCGCGAACAGGATCCTTCCGCATGACTGCATGACCATGTCGTTCGAGAACGGCGCGGGAGCCATCGTCGTGACGGCCTGCTCCACCGACGACCTCGCGCGGGTCGGCCGCATCCAGTTCTTCGACAACAACGATCCAAGGTGCGAGGCGTGTGAGCGCGTGCTCATCATCGACGATCTGCGGACGCAGCATCTTCCAATCGCGGAGCGCGCGGACGTTCAAGACCGCGTCGTGGACGCCGGATATCGTGGGCTGCTCGGCGTGCGGGCATCAGCGCAGGCCCAACTGTTCGGCATCGAATTCTGGTCGAGGCGACCGCACGCGTTCAGTCCGGACGACGTCACAATCGCGCATTGGATCGCCCACCACGTGGCACTTGCCGTCTCGCACGAGCGGCTGGCCGATGCCGCAAGCCAGGTCGCGACGGCACGAGCGCGCGCCGAGCGCCTCGAACGACGCGTGAAGTCGCTTGTCGACGAGATCGAGTGCCGCGCAGGCCATGGGCGTGCGGTCGGCCAGTCGAACGAATGGAAGGAGGTGCTGAAGAAGGCCGCACAGGTCGCGCCCACTGAAACAACCGTGCTGTTGACCGGCGAGTCCGGAACGGGCAAGGAAGTCGTGGCGCACCTCGTCCACCGCGCGTCGCCACGCAAGGACGGGCCGTTCATCGCGCTGAATTGCGCCGCGTTGCCGGAGAACCTGCTCGAGTCCGAGCTATTTGGATACGAGCGCGGCGCCTTCACCGGCTCTCAACACGCGAAGCCGGGACAAATCGAGCTGGCGTCGGGCGGCGTGCTTTTTCTGGACGAAGTCAGCGAGATGAGCCTCTCGGCGCAGGCGAAGCTTCTGCGCGTGCTGCAGGAGCGCGAGTTCCAGCGACTCGGAAGCACGCGATTACAGAGAGCGAACGTTCGAGTGATTGCCGCGACGAACCGCGACCTGAGGAAGGCCGTCGAGCGAGGCGACTTTCGCGAAGACTTGTACTACCGGGTGCAGGTGTTCGACATCCGCATTCCGCCGCTCCGCGATCGACGGGGCGACATCCTCCCGCTGACCGACCTGTTTCTGGAGGAAGTCGGCCGGCCGATGAGTCGCCCGCCGGCCGGATTGACGCAGGACGCAAGGGCGGCGCTGCTGCAGCACGATTGGCCAGGAAACGTCCGCGAGCTCCGAAACGCCTTGGAACGCGCCGCGATCGTTTGCGAAGGCGGACTGATCAGCGCCGATCACCTGGCGCTCCATTCGGCCGGCCGGGGCACAACGAAGACGGCGAACGACTTGAGCGCCGTCGAGCGCGAGACGATCGAGCGCGTGATGCGCGACACCGGGTGGAACAAGGCGAAGGCCGCTCGGCGACTCGGTCTGTCGCGCACGCAGTTGTACGGGCGGCTGCGCAAGTACGATCTCGAACGGCTTGTGCCAACGGCAATTGACCAACGCTGAACGGCCGCCGTCGAGCATCCGTGCGAGAGTCCTGTATCACCAGATTCATCCTGTGAAGCTGGCGACCGACGTCGTCACGGGTGTGATCGCACTCCGCATGTTGTGGCAGCATCGTTTGACGCTGGCCCTCATCGTCATGTTCGTCCCGCCCATCGTCGTCAGCACCCTTCTTGTTGCCCGCGGACGTTTCGGCCATCTCGTCGATACGTACGCCGGCCAGCGAATGCATCGGATGACGAATCTCGCCATGGCGATGCGGTTGTTCGGGATGCTGATCACTTCGATCGCTGCATGGAGGGCGGAACCGACGCTCCTTGTGGTCGGCGCCGCTCTCATCGCTGGCGTCTGGGCGTGGGTGCTGCGATGACGAGCGCGCGTTATTTCACGCCGATCAGCCGCTCGACTTCGTCGACGAGCCCGGCCGACTCGAGCAAGAGCTTGTCGCGCTCTTTCTGGCCGGCGAGGACGATGATCATGCCGTGCGGACCCGGGCGATCGACAAACGGCGTCCGGCCCATGATGCCGCCGATGTCCGCGTTGGTCAGGAACGGCGCGTAGAACATCGTGTGCGGGAACGAGCGCGTCAGCTTGCCGTCCTCGAGCATGTAGGTGGCCGGCGACAACATGTACGCGACGCCGGGCCGCGACGGTGGGCGATAGCGCCCTTCGGCGAAGCCGCGCGCGATTTCCATTTCGATTTCCTTGTCATTTGCTCCTTTGAGGCGCAGCAACGCGTCATCGGCAAACTCCGGAAGAATCGTGCGCGTGCCTTCTTCGTCGAAGCAGACCGGATAGAGATTGCCTCCACGGCGGCTCACCATACACGTGAACGCGTTCGTTCCCTGCACGACCTTCTCGTACTTGGCTGATTCGAGGACGAGCACCGACGCTCCGGTGCGGAGCTCTTTCGGCAGCGCGTTCACCGCGAGGCGTGTTTCGAGATCGCGCGGGAGGAGTCGGACGCTCGCCGCTGTCACGTCATCATCGTGCGTGCTCGATTGGGGCTCTCGGGCGGCAATTCCAAATGACGCGGATCCGAAGAGGACGATGGCTACACAAACGGGAACGGTCGTGCGTCGCATCATAGTTCCACCTCTCGTGACTTAGTAGTATATGCAACTAATGTCGGCGGTGCGAGAGACCGGCGCGAATTTCACGAAAACTTGACGTGCGCTTCACGCCGGCGCGTCCCAATCGCCGTACGCTCGCGTGCAGGAGGCGAACAGGGTGATTGGAATGCCGTCAGCAGCTCGCGGGGATGAGGCACCTTCTTGCGATGGCCGAATTGATGTGAATCAGGGGGCAACGGTCCGGACTCATTGCCCATCACAGTCGCGCCTAGGCCCTGCGGTTGATGCCGCGATCGGTCCTCGCAGGTACGCGCGAATGTTTCCCGATCTTCCCCCGCTCGAGGCCGACGAAGCGTTTCTTCACGCGATCGGGCGGGTGGGTGGCCCCTGCGACTGCGGCGACACCGCCGATTCGCCTGATTCTCTCGGGGCGGAGGCCGCCGGATGGCCGATCTTCGGGCAGTTCATTGCCCACGACATCACCGCTGATCGTTCGGTGCTCCGAAGCCACGTCGACGTCGGGACGCTTCGGAACGCACGCGCGCCGCTTCTCAATCTCGAATGTCTCTACGGAGATGGACCCGTGGGTCATCCGTTCCTGTTCGGGCGCGACGATCCAGCGAAGTTCCTGCTGGGCATCGATGGCATGGACATACCTCGCAACGCGGAAGGCATCGCCCTCATTGGTGATCCGCGCAACGATTCGCACGTGCTGATGTCGCAGATGCACCTCAGAATGCTGAAGGCCCACAATGTGTTCGTCGATGAGGCGCGGACTCGGGGCGTACCGGAGCGCGAGGTCTTTGCCGCGGCAGCCCGCGAGCTCCGATGGCACTACCAGTGGGCCATCATCGATGAATTTCTGCCGTCTGTCGTCGGACATCCGCTCGTCGACGACCTGTTGATGAATGGACCGCGATGGTTTCAGCCGTCGGCTGACATCTTCATCCCGCTCGAATTCGCCGGCGCCGCGTTCCGATACGGGCATTCCCAGATTCGCCAGCGCTACCAGCTCAACGAAGCCGCCGATTCAGTAACGCTTTTTCCCGACCTGCTCGGCTTCAGAGCAGTGCCGCCGGACCGCGTTGTGGATTGGACGCTGCTGTTCGAATGCCGCCGGGACAACGACCGCCCAACGCGCGAAGCGGATCGACGGTCTGCTGCCTCGATCGCTCATTCAGCTGCCGGTCGCCATTACAGGCCAGTGCGATGTCAAGGACTACGACTCGCTCGCCGTACGCGATCTTCAGCGGGGCCACGGCGTTGGATTGCCGTCGGGAGAAGCGGTCGCGAGCCATGTGCGGATGAAGCCGCTCTCGCCGGACGAGATCGGACTTGCCGCGATCGGGTGGAAGGACGAGACGCCGCTTTGGTACTACATCCTTCGAGAAGCGGCCGTGACCAGGTCGGGAAATCGGCTCGGACCGATCGGCGGCCGGATCGTTGCCGAAGTCATCGTGACACTGCTCGACCGCGATGCGACATCGGTCCGGTTCGCCGATCCGCGGCGGCCGCCCCGACGATCGTTGATCGATCTGCTCGCGCACGGTGAATGTCGAATTCCGCACCGGATAAACGTCCTTGGGTCAGATGGAGGATCGAATGGGTAGCTCACAGATTCTGCAAGGCAAACATGCGGTTGTGTTTGGCGCCGGAGGTTCGGTTGGCGCGGCGGTCGCCAGGGAATTCGCGGCGGAGGGTGCGGAGGTCTTTCTGGCCGGCCGGACCAAATCGAACGTGGAGCGGGTGAAGGAGCAAATCACGGACGACGGCGGCCGCGCCCATGCGGCGGTGATTGACGCCCTCGACGACGCCGCCGTCCACGACTACGTCGATGACATCGTGAAGCAGACCGGAGGCCTCGACATCGTCTTCAACGCCGTTGGCCCGCTGGTGAAGGAGTACCGAAACGGAACGCACGCTGTTGATCTGGGAATCGACGAATTCATGGTGCCGCTGACAACCATCGTGAAGTCTCAATTTATCACGGCGCGCGCGGCAGCCCGCCACATGGTACAGCGGCACACCGGCGTGATCATTTTCCTGACCGGCAGCCCGGCGCGCGGTCACGTGGAAGGCGCGACGGCCATCGGCGCGGCGTTTGGCGCCGTCGAGTCGCTCGCGGAAAACCTGGCGGTGGAAGTCAGCCCTGCGGGCGTCCGAGCCGTGTGCCTGCGCACCACGGCGAATGCCGACAGCCGGACTATCCAGCACACGATAGAGACGTTGGCAGCCAAGATGAACGTCCCAAAAGATCAGATGCTCGCCGGGATGGCGAATCTGAACTTTCTGAAAAGGCCGGCCAGCACCGCCGACACCGCGAAGGCTGCCGCCTTTCTCGCTTCGGATCGTGCGCGGATGATGACCGGAACGGTCGTGAACTCGACGGCCGGAGCCGCGGCAGATTAATCGGCGCGTCGGACAAGGCTTGGGCGGCCTACACGAGCTCGCGGAATCAAGGAGATGCGACCGATGCAGAAGTTCATGCTGATCGCCGGCGGCGCCGACATCGACAAGCGGTTTGGGAATCCGCACCTGACTCCCTTGATGCTCGAGCGATACATGACCTGGCTCCAAGAGCTGCGCAATAGTGGTCGATACGCCGGGTCGTTCACACTTCACGATCAGACAGGGCGCCGGCTCACGGTCCGTGGCGGCCAAGTCATCGACGGCCCCTTCATCGAATCGAAGGACGCCGTCGGCGGCGTGTTCATCGTCGAAGCGGCCTCGCTGGACGAGGCAGCGGAGATTGCCCGGTCGTGTCCCATCCTCGATCTGCAAAACGGTTACATGGAGGTGCGCGTCATCGAAGTCGTCAGGGAGGCACATCCTGCATCTAGCTGAAAACATCCACGCCGCGTTGGAACAGCGGTTCCTGTTCGGTCACGGCCGGGTCATCGCGGCATTGACACGCGGATTCGGCGTCCAGCATTTTGCGTTGATCGAGAATGCAGTACAGGACGCATATGTGCGTGCGCTCGAGCGGTGGCCCGACGAACGTGCGCCCAACGATCCCGAGCGATGGCTCGTTCGCGTGGCGCACAACGCACTCGTCGACGCACTCAGACATGAGTTGCCCCTCGAGGGGCTCGACGCCATCCCGGACGCGCACGTCGATCCGCCGTTGCTCGACAGCGACGACGAGCTGCGCCTGATGTTCCTGTGCTGCGATCCGGTTCTGACGCGAGCCGCGCAGGTGGCGCTGATCCTCAACGTGGCGTTCGGCCTGAGTGCGCGCCAGATCGCGACGGCATTTGTGAGCGACGAGCGGACTGTGGCGCAGCGAGTCGTGCGGGCCAAACAGCGCCTGCGCGACGAGGGCGTGCGGTTCGATCTACCCGGTTCCGTCGCGTTGCCTGCGCGGCTCGCCGCGATTCTCGACGTCCTCTACATCGTCTTTTCCGAGGGCTACAACCCGACCGACGACGACGCAGTGCTCGACGCGGCGCGGTGCAACGAAGCGCTGCGCCTTGTGCGCCTGCTCACGGAATCGGAGCGGACATCAGTCCCTTCCGCGTTCGCGCTGCGCGCGCTCCTCTGTTTTCACGCGTCGCGGCTTCCGGCCCGGTTGGCCGACGATGGAAGCCTGCTCTTGACGCCCGAGCAGGACCGAACGCGGTGGGACCGCGCGCTGATCGCTGAGGCGTTCCGGAGTTTGAAGAGCGCCGCCTCGGGCGTGGAACTGTCACGGTTTCACGTCGAAGCGGCGATCGCGGCGTGTCACGCCGTCGGATCGACCTATGCGACCACCGACTGGGCCCGCGTCGTCAACCTCTACGACATGCTCCGCGAGCGCGCGCCATCGCTGGTCGTCGACGTCAATCGCGCGCTGGCGATGGCGATGCACGCCGGCGCCCGCGCGGGTCTCGACGAACTCGACGCGATTCCGGAGCGAGAAGTGCTCGCGCAGTATCCGTACGCCCTCGGGGCGTATGCGGATCTCCACGCGTCACTGGGAAATCTCAGCGGGGCTCGATCGTATCTGGAGCGTGCGCTCGAGCATCAATCGTCCCCCGCACAGCACGCGCTGTTGAAACGAAAGCTCGCCGCCATCGAGACACACATAGCCACGCCGTCGAATGTCGATTGAGGCCGGTGCCGAACGTCCTTTGAACTGTTGATGAAGAGCATTGCGCGGATCCGAGATGGGTTCGCAAGCCGCTCGGGAGGAGTGTTTTATGTCAGCGAAACCTTTGTGCGCGTGGGCGCTCGCCTCGCAGATCGCCATGATCGTATCGGCGCACGCGCAGTCGACGCAGCCCGCGGCAAGCCAGCTGCCGACGCTCATGGAGCGGCAGCAGGAGATCGCTCTGGCGCTCAGCGCATGCCCGCCTGTTGTCGCGATCAAGGCGGCGGTCTACGCGCTGGAGAAGTCTGGCTACGTCAAGGTCCGCGAAGGTCAGAACGGGTTCACCGCGATCGTGCAGCACTCGATGCCAACGAGTCAGGAGCCTCAGTGCATGGACGCCGAAGGGACGCGCACGCACCTTCCGCGCATACTCAAGGTCGCCGAGCTCCGCGCCGAGGGGAAGAGCAGCGATGACATCAAACGCTTCGTGGCGGATGCGTTCGCCAGAGGGATCTTCCAGCCGCCCAGTCGGCCAGGCGTCAACTACATGTTGTCGACGAAGAACCTCGTGCCGGACGAGAAGGAAAAAGTGGCGCCGTTCCCGCCGCACGTGATGTTCTACGGTCCGTACGTGACCAACGCCGATCTCGGATCGGACGGAAACCCTGGCGGACCGGCGTTCGTCGCGGGTGAGGGTACTCCGCATGCGCTCATCATCGTTCCTATCGGCACGCACACGCGTTCGCCTGACGGCACGAGCAAGGGCGCGAGCGGATCGCGGTAGTCCAGCGATCACACCGTCACGCTGCGGTCATCGCCGGTTCGCAGTGGCGCTCAACTTCCATGGAGTTCGGACTCCACACCGGGCCAACCGTGCGGAAGACGAGTGATGCCTTAAGGCCGGCGTTGGATTTCTTTTCCATCCCCGATCTTGGCTGTGCAGCGGTTCCGAAGACCGCTGCGCACGCCGACCCCGACGGCCGCCCTCGCCGCCGACCTCAGAGCCGCACCGGTCGCCGCGCTACCGATGAAGGCATCGCCAGCTCAGGCGAGCAAGCGGCTGCAGCGCAGTGGGTTACTGACATGCTTGGTTGTGAGAAAAACCGTTGCCATCACATGGAGTTCGAATATGCGCCGATTTCGAATCGCACTCGCCAATATTCAATTGCCGCCGACGCCCGAAGAGTCTGTCTGATTTGCCGAACGCGCTACCGAGAACGCGTCTGCCGAACAAGCAGACATCATCTGCTTTCCCGAATGCTACGTTCCACGTTATCAAACTGGAAAGCACATGCCGGCGGTCGATCCGGTGTTTCTCGAACGCGCATGGTCCCTGATTGCCGCTACTGACGCAAAGGCGATTGTGGGAGTTGTTCAAGGTAGTCCAGAGCGGAAAGCGATGAAAGGCGGAAGCCCCAATACGGCTCGCGTGATTGCCCCGCCTCCCGTGTTGCTGGCGGCGACGCTCATCCTCGGCCTCTCGTTGCATGCGGCTATTCCGATCTCGCTCGTGTCCGATCCGCGTGGAGTCATCCGGTTCGTCGGCGTCATTTCGATCGCTTTCGGAGCCGGGGTCAGCGCTGCGGTGGTCCGAGCCTTCAGGGCAGCGGCGACGCCGGTTTCTCCAGGACGGGCGACCATGCGAGTTGTGCGCACTGGGCCTTATCGCTACAGTCGAAACACCGACTATGTCGGGCAAGTGCTCGTCTACCTCGGCGCGACCCTATTAGCAAACACATGGTGGCCGATGTTCCTCGCGCCTTTTGTGATTGTTGCCATTCAACGTGGCGTCGTGCGACGTGAAGAGCGCTACTTTGAAGCGACATTTGGGCGAGAGTACCGCGACTACTCGGATCGAGTCCCTCGATGGCTGTGGCGGCCGTAAATCCGATGCTCCCGGTACGATTCAAGGGGTGACGATGCCGCAAGTGCGCGTGTCCGCCGGTCCAATCGATTACCGGGATACCGGAGGCGACGAGCCGGTTGTCGTGTTCTTGCATGGGGTGCTGATCGACGGCCACCTCTTCGACTTCGTTGTAGATGCGTTGCGAACGGAGTACCGCTGCATTGTGCCGACGCTCCCTCTTGGCGCCCATCTTTATGCCATGGATCCAGACGCGGATTTATCGTTGCGCGGCTTTGGTCGAATGGTTGGCGAGTTTCTCGAATGCTTGGACCTGTGCGACGTCACGGTTGTGCAGAACGACCACGCCGCAGCGATCGCGCTTGCCAGCGATCGCCCGGCACGAGTGGCTCGGCTTGTGCTCAGTTCCTGCGAGGCGTTCGAAAACTACCCGCCTGGACTGCCCGGCAGAAACCTCGCTCTGCTCGCGCGCGTTCCAGGGGGGCTCTATCTGGCGATGCAACTCATGCGCATTCGAAGGCTCCGCCGGCTATCGGTTTCACTTGGGTGGATGACGAAGAGGCCGATTCCGGACCGACTCACTGACGCGTGGTTCAGACCCGCACAAACACAGACGGCTGTTCGGCGAGACTTGATTAAGTACGCGGCAGGGCTCGCAGGCGTCACATGCAAGAACTGGTTGAGAAGCTGCGCGGGTTCGATCGCCCCACGCTGATCATGCTTCAACTGGACCGTGATCAGTGCACGGTCAGTTGCCGTTCGAGATATCGCAGCTTGTCGGGATTCCGCACGACGCGGATCGCCGAGATGGCGTCGTCCTCGATCGTGAACGTATAGACCGAATCGAGACGCCCGGCGATCCGCATCAGCATCGCCGGCTCGCCGTTGACGTCCACGACCTGCAGGGCGACGGTCTGGAGATCGATGGCGGCCGCCGGCGCCGCGCGGCGGAAACCGGCGAGCATGCGGGCCACGGCGACGCGGCCGTGGACCGGACGGCGCGCCGCCAGCACCTTGCCGCCGCCGTCGCTCCAGAACCCGACATCGGCGGCGACCACGCTCGCGAACTCGTCCGCGTCACCCTCGCGCATCGCGTGGACGAAGCGATCGACGAGCGACCGCTTCGCCACCGCGGCGTCACGAAACCGCGGGCGCTTGTCGGCGAGGCGTGCCTTCGCGCGGTGGAAGAGCTGACGACAATTGGCCTGCGTCATCTCGAGCATCGCGGCGATGTCCGCGTAGTCGTGTTCGAAGACCTCGCGCAGCAGGAACACCGCGCGCTCTTCGGGCGACAGCGTTTCGAGCAGTACCATGAACGCGAGCGTCACTGACTCGGCAAGCGCCATCGATCGCTCCGGTCCGGGCTGCTCGTCGGTCACGACCGGCTCCGGCAGCCACGGGCCGACGTAGGTCTCGCGCGCGGCGCGCGCGGACTTCAGCCGATCGAGACACAGGCGCGTGACGACGGTCGTGAGAAAGGCCTTCGGCGACCGTACCTCCACGGGCTGCGCCGTGGAATAACGCAGCCACGCGTCCTGCACGACGTCTTCAGCATCGCTCGCGCTGCCGAGCATCCGGTAGGCGACCGAAAACAGCAGCGGGCGTTGCGCCTCGAACTGATCGAGGACGGTCTCGTTCATGCGGCGCGGCGCAGCGTCTGCGCGAGTCCTTCGTCGATGGTCGCGTAGGCCGGGCGCCAGCCGAGCTCCGCCTTCGCCTTCGCGTTGGAGAGCGGCACGCGCATCGCGATCATCCGCGCCATGTAAGGCATCACGAGTCTTGGAATCCAGGCGGGTATTGCAATCGGATCCGGAGCGCCTGATGCTTTCGCAAGCGCACCGACAATGTCGCTGAAGCTGACGGCGCGATCGTCGACGATGTCGTAGACCGCGCCCGGCTGACCGTGGTCGAGCGCTGCGACCGTCGCGCTCGCGGCATCGTCGACGTGGATGCACGGCAGCAGGCTGTGATCGTGTCTGATCCGC
>DATFXR010000308.1:0-18416 GCA_035315685.1 Vicinamibacterales bacterium
CGCCGCGCGTCGGACAAGGATTTCCTGGTCGTGCCGTGGGAGGAGCCGAGCGCCTTCTTCGGTGGCCACTACAACATCGTCTGGCCGAAGGATGTCTACTGGACCAAGGTGCGGCAGGCCGGGCAGCCGTTCGTCGAGGACCTGCCCGGGTACGGCAAGGTCTACCACACCGGCTCCGCAGAGGACGTGCAGAAGATGATGGACGCCGAAGGCGCCTACTGGTATCATGCGCACCCGCGCACGAAGAACACCACCGGATATCCCGATCTGATCTTCGACAAGCCGTACGTCAGAAACGATCGGTATCTCGGCGTCGCGTTCAAGCCCGGCATGGGGCAGGACAACTCCGAGGCGCGCATGTGCGACTGGCGCTGCTTCGACGCGATCGACACGATGAACAACATGTATGCGGGCCTCGGCCTCGATCCGAAGTACGTCATCGCCGATATCGATACCTACCGCAAGGGCCCCGAGGACGATCTGTACGCGAACTTCCCGGTGAACTATCTGAAGATCGACAGGACGCCGGGCCCGAACGACGACTACAGCCCGGTCCTGAAATCGCTGCGCGACGGCAACTTCTTCGTGACGACCGGCGAGATTCTGATCCGGAACTATGCGGTGGCGGGGGCAGCCAATCAGCGGACGATTTCCGCGGACGTCGACTGGACCTTCCCGCTGAACTTCGTCGAAGTCGTGTGGGGCGACGGCAAGAAAGTCGATCGGCAGGTGATTTCGGCGACCGATCTTGCGCCGTTCGGCACGAAGCATTTTTCGATTCCGTTCGATGCCGCCGGCAAGGCCTGGGTACGATTCGCGGTGTGGGACTCTGCGGGGAACGGCGCATTCGTCCAGCCGATGTGGGTGGCACCGAAGCCCGGCCAGACGACTGCGGGCCGCTAAGCAGTGGGGCTAGGGGCTTAGCAGGATGCTGAAAAACGCATCCTGCATGGCTGAGGGCTAATGGCAAATGGCGAAAAGCCGGCGTATTTCAGCCATCAGCCATCAGCCATCAGCCATCAGCCTTTAGCCATCAGGCTCACTCTTTCATCGGCCTGCGAGGGGCTAGCTACATCCGAGAAACAGCTAGCCCCGAGCCCCCAGCCCCAGCCCCCGGCTTCCAGCCCCCAGGCCCCAGCCCCCCGCTCTCGTTACTGCTGCTGAAACCCGTGCACGTCGAGCCGCAGTCGCAGCAGGCTTGGCGAGCGCGGCGGCGGCACCTGGAAGAACGGGAACGCCGCGTTGGTGATGTAAATATCGAACCCTTCGTTTCTGTGTCCGAAGAGCACCGCCGTCGGGCCGTCGAGGCCGTCGGCGGCCGTCAGGATCGTCGTCATGCTGCCGTCCGGTGCGATGCGCACCACCGTGTTGAACGGATCGGTGCCGCAGTACAGATTGCCGTGCACGTCGAACGCGAAGTCGTCGCAGAACACGTTCGTCGCATGCATTCTCGAGGCGCCTGCGGTGCCGTCCGGGCGCACGCGGATGGCCACCACGGTTCCCTGCGACGGATTCGAGACGTAGAGCTCTCCTTCGAACAGCTTCAGGCCATTCGGGCCGGGCAACCCGTTCGGCAGCTGCGCGAGCGCCGGATCGTTCGACCAGATTTCAGGCGTGCCGCCGGTGTCAGCCACGCGCCAGATCGCGCCTAGCACCGAGTCGGCGATGTAGATCCGGTCGCGGTGATGAACGATGCCGTTCGGCAGCGACTGCATCGAGAGCGCCCCGATGCGCGACATCGGCTGTCCGTCGTACGGGATCTTCCAGACGCCACGGCTGCCGGGATCGCACGACGCGACGTTTGCGTAGAGGTTGTCCTGCTCGTCGAAGGTGATGCCGGTGAGGCCCGCGAAGAACGGGCCGCAGAAGGTGAGCGGCGGCGCGCCCAGCGGCAGCATCGCGAAGGTGGACTGCATGCCGTCGGGCGTGATCTTCCGGATCTCGCCGGTGAGCGCCAGGCTCACATACTTGTTGTTGTCGTGATCGATCGCGATGTTCTCCGGCGTCTCGAGCAGTGAAGCGTTGAAGCTGGCAACCGACTCGACCTGCGCCGACGCGTAGGATGCCGCGCCGACGACCGAAGCAACGATTAAGAGGGCAACTCGTCGAACCATTCTGTCTTCTCCTTCTTTGCGGCGCCGTCGTGGTGCCGCTTCCGGAGAGAACGGGCGCAAAATCGCGTCGCGATCGATCACCGGACTACGCACGAGAATTCCATCGGGCTCTTGGCCGCGGCGCGCCGCATGGTGAACGCGAGCCAGCCATAGGCGGCGCCCCACGCCTCGCGTACGGCGGGTGTGAACGCGTCGCCAAGTCCGCGGGCGAGCGTCCAGATCAGCGCCTCTCCCACCGTCGAATAGTGCTCGTCGCGAACGCCGTACCCGGCGTGGCGGCGCCCCAGTGATTCGACGGCGCCGCGGATCTGTTCCGGGCGATCGAGCGCGGTGACGACGACGGTGAGCGCCTGCGCGAGCTTGCCGGCCTGCTCGCGGCGTGAGCTGCGAAAGAGTCGCTGGAGCGACGGATCGAGCTCGAAGAGCCGGTCGTAGAACATCGAGGCCGCCTGTTCGAGAACCGGTTGAACCGCTTGAAAACTGTGTTGCACGAGTGCGATCTGCTCTGCGGTCATGTCTGCATCCTCTCCATGCGCGGACCAACTGCGCGTCACAGAGACGGGCGCAAAACGGCGGCGGAATCGATCACGATAAGTCGGGTAGGTCGGGTGGGCCTGGCGGCCGGGCGGGTCGGAAAACGGACGATTTGAAAGGTTTAGAAGTGTTTCTCGTTTGTCTGCAGCGCGTAGTGTCCGGCTTTAGCCGGACTTCTTCGGGGTCCGCCTGAAGGCGGACACTACGGCGAGCCTGACCTGCCCGACCCTAAGAAGCGCCGCGCATGGCGGCCGTCACGGCGTTGAGCGCGAGGGTCCACGCCTCGCGGGTGGGGCGATCGAAATCAGCGCCGAGCGCCTGGCCGAGCGCCCAGACCAATGCCTTCGTGACGGTCTCGTACTGTTCGGGGCGCACCCCGTACTCCGCGTGCAGGCGGCCCAGATCGACCAGCCGCGGCCTGATCTCGTCGAAGCGGTCGAGCGACCGGGTCACGGTGTCGAGCGTGTCGATCAGCTTGCGTCCCTGCAGCGCGATGTCGTTGTGGAACAGCCGCCGCGCCGATGGATCGAGCTCGAAGACCTTGCCGTAGAACAACAGCGTAATCGGTCCCGCCAGCTCGCGCACGGCCTCGAAGCTATCGCGCACGAGCCGTCGCTGCTCGGCGGTCATCACCGGATCGTGCGCGAAACCGTCGCGGAATCGATCACCCCGGACTGCAGTCGGGTCAGCGCCAGCTCCACGTCGTGCATCTCCCGCTGATGCGGCTCGCCGAATCCAGGTTCGGCCTGGCTGGCGTGCCACGCGTCGAGGCTCTTGTTGATCCACATCAGCGCGGCGTCGCGATCGCCGGATAAGCGCACACCGCTTCGCGCCAGCGCCGCATAGGTCAGCGCCATCGCCGAGAGGCCCCGCGGCATCGCGCGCAGCGGCCCGGAACCGGGCGGCGGGTTCTCGCCCGCCTGCAAGGCGCGCCGCGCGAAGTCGAGTGCCTCGTCGCGCTGGCCTCGCGCCACCGCGTTCAAGGCGAGCCGCTGATTGGTCTGGATGAACATGATGTGCAGCGCGGAGTGGCCCGAGCCCCTGCCGGCGCCGGCGATGTCCGCCGACTTCCGATACGCGGTGCGGGCGGCCTCGAGGTCTCCCGTCGTGGTGAACGAGTCACCCAGATGCTGATTGAGGAGCGTGAGGTAAATCTTCGGCGACACGTCGCCGGGGCTGATTTTCGCTGCGCCCTCGAGCACGCGAATCGATTCCTGCTGGACCGCGCGCTTTGCGGCAACGTCGCTGTCGTCCATCATCGTCTCGACGCGGCTCAGGACGATGCCGTAGTCCGACACCGCGCGATGGTCGGCCGGGTCGGCGTCATACAGCCGTTTCCCGATCTCGGCCGCCTGACGGTAGGCGCGGAGCGCGCCAGCGCGATCGCCGAGATTGTGGAGACCGGGATTACCCAGCACGTCGGCGACGTGGCCGTAGGCGAGCATCAGATCGCGGTTCCATGAGACGTTGGTCGGGTGCGACGCGACCAGCGGTTCGAGCTCCGCCGTTCCCTGACGGAAATGAGCGAGCGCGTCGTTCAACTGATTGAGGCCCGCTTCCGCCATGCCGACGGCGGCCAACGCCGCCGCGACGGGAAATCGCGCCGCCGGATCCGATGCCCGGCGCGCGGCCACAGCCTGAAACAGGCGCAACGACTCCGACGCGTCGCGCAGCGCCTCCGGGTTGTTGTTCATGTTTCGGACAGCTTCACTCGAGGCGAGATACAGGCCGGCGAGCGCCGCGGCGAGATCAGGATTTCCAGACCCGACAAGCGGAGTGCCGGCACGGATGCCGTCCTGCAGCGTCTGCACGGCATCGCGGAGCCGCCCGGTGTATGCCTGAAGCGTTCCGATGCGATCGAACAGGACGAGCCGCTCGGTGACGGCGTCGAGATCGCCGGGCACGCGGCGGATTGCGTCGTCGAGCAGGGGGATGGCGCGGCGATAGCTGACCGCCGCCCCCGTCGGGTCCCCGAGATTGGCGGCCTGCACGTTGCCCTGCACATCGCCCAGCCGCCGGTACGCCTTGGCGAGCTCCTTCTCGGCGTTCGCGTCGCCCTGCACGGATTTGAACGTGGCATCCAGGTATTCGAGTCCGGTCTTCACGATGATCTGGCGCGCTTTCGTCGACCCTGGCAGATCGCGGACGGCATCGTGCACGTCGAACACCAGCCGATCGGCGATCGATCTGATTTGCTGGAGGCGCAAGCCAGCGATTCGTGCTTCGTAGACCGAGGCGGCGAACCCGACGGACAACGCGAGAAAAACCGCAGCCGCGGCCGCCAGCGGCACACGATTGCGCCAGGCGAACTTCGACGCACGATAGCGCAGCGTCTGCGATCGTGCGTGCACGGGCTCGTCGTCGAGATGCCGGCGCAGATCCTGCGCGAACTGCGCCGCCGATTCATACCGACGGTGCGGTTCGGTCTCGAGCGCGCGAATCAGGATGTGGTCCAGATCGCCACGCAGCTGACGCGCGGTCGCCCGGTCGAGTGATGCGGCGCTCGGCAGCGTGATTGGCGTCCGCAGCATCCGGTCGAATGCCGCTGGCGTCAACAGCGCGAAATGGCGCGGACACCTGCCGGTGAGCAGCTCGTACAGCACCGCGCCGAGCGAGTAGATATCCGAGAGCGCGGTCACCGGCTCGCCGCGGATCTGCTCGGGGCTCGCGTAGTTCGGCGTCATCGGCGTGGCGACGGTCTCGTCGGTGGCAACCGCGTCGGTGCGGAGCAGTTTGCAGATGCCGAAGTCGAGCAGCTTCGGGATGCCGCCGGCGTCCACAAGGATGTTGCCCGGCTTCAGGTCGCGGTGGATGATGAAGTTCCGATGAGCGTAGTCGACCGCGGAACAGACGTCGAGCAGGAGGCGCACCCGCGCCTCGACGTTCAGCCGCTGCCCGTCTGCGTAGACGGTGAGCCACGGGCCGTCGATGTACTCCATCACGAAGTACGGCAGGCCGGTCTCGGTGGTGCCGCCGTCGAGCAGCCGGCTGATGTTCGGATGGTGCAGCCGTGCGAGCGTCTGCCGTTCGCGGCGGAAGCGCGCGAGGATGAACTCGGTGTCCATGCCCGGACGAACCAGCTTGACGGCGACGCGGGCGTGGTACTGTTCGTCGTCCCGCTCGGCGAGGAAGACCGTGCCCATGCCGCCGCGGCCGAGCTCACGGATCAGCCGGTACGGTCCGACGCGCGCCGGCTGAGCGTCGGCGACGCTGGTCGCATGGAACGACACCAGCGCGTTTTCGATCCGCCGCTGGACGAAACCGCCGCCGGCATGGTGGCTCGCGAGCAGCGACGCCACCTCGCGGCGCAGATCGGCGTCGACGCCGCACGCCTCGTCGAGCAGCGCGGTCCGGGCTCCGGCCGACAGCGGCAGCGCGCGCTCGAACAGATCCCCGATTGCCTGCCATCGTTCAGGGGTCATGAAGACGGCTGCGACAGCTGACGGTGCAGCCACGCTTCGGCGAGCCGCTGTTCACGGCCGATCGTGCCGACCGAGACGTTGAGCGCGCGAGCAGTCTCGTCAACGGTGAGGCCGCCGAAATAGCGCAGCTCGATGACGCGGCACTTGCGCGCGTCGACGGCGGCCAGGCTGGTCAGCGCCTCGTCGAGCGCGAGCATGTCGTCGCTCGTCCCGGCGGCGAACGCCAGCACGTCTTCGAGCGGGACCGGCGCGACTCCACTGCCGCGCTTCTGGCTGCGATGGCGCCGCGCGTGATCGACGAGAATCTGCCGCATCAGATGCGCCGCCACGCCGTAGAAGTGCGAGCGGCACTCCCATTCCGGCATGTCCTGACTCACGAGCCGCATGTAGGCTTCGTGCACCAGCGCTGTCGGCTGAAGCGTGGCGGCGTCGCGCTCGTCGCGCAGGTAACGCGCCGCCAGGCGGCGCAGTTCGTCGTACACGATCGGGATCAACTGGTCGATCGCCTGACCGTTGCCGTTCTTCGCCTCGAGCAACAGCAGCGTGACCTGTGCTTTTGGATCCATCGAGGGGTCCTCTGCTGCACGGTTCGGGGGAGCCGGTATTGTCGCGCGAAAGTGCGGTTGGTGGTTAGTTCTTCGCACGACCGGCGCCCCGGGCGGGCCCGCCGGACGCGTCAGGCGTTGAGGCCGGAGCCGCGCTTGCGGCGGGCGGCCTTGGTCCGGCGCCTGGTGACGGTTGTCGAGCGCCCGTCGTGGAGTGCGTCGCGCAGCCGATCTTCGGCGCGGCGTTGTGGCTGCGGATCGAAGCCGTGTCGATCGATCTGCTCGCGAAGGCGATGCAACTGGTTCTCGAGTGAACCTGATTCAGCGCCGGGTCGCCAGGCGCGGGCGGGTGCGATCGCTTCAGCGTACGAGAGGTAGGTCCCAATCGAAGCGACCACGATCCGCGCTTCCGTCGTCACGAGATCGATGCCGCCCAGCGACACGCGGATCCATGCGTCGATGACGATGCCCTTGTCGAGCACGTGGTCCAGAACATCGATAGCGCTGGCAACTGATGCGGTGCGGTCGAGGCTCATGACGCGTTCGCGCGCTCGAGCGCCGGGATGCGCCCGCACAAACGCGTACTGTCGTTCAGGTGACCGAACACGTGCTCCTCGTCAGTTGCAGTGCGTGGTGACCTTAACGAACACGTGACCGTCTCGAGCAATACGCGCTCGAGTGGCGGCTGGGCGAGCTCGGGGGAAGCACGATTCTCGTCGACGCTTCTTCGCGCTCGCGCCGCACGGTCATCGCGCGCTCGAGGTCCTCGCGCAGCCTGGCAGCGTCGGCCGACGTCTGTCGAAGTTGGAAAGGAGCGACGTGAGTCGCTCGCGATCGGAATCGGCCACTCTGCGAGTGTAGGACAAGCGCACCGACTTGTCACTAGCAACAATGGTAGAGCTCACATCGTGGTCAGCTCGAGCGGCAGTGCTGCGCGTCGCGCGCGTTCTGATGAGCTCATCGTGGCGCGATCGTACCGTAGTCCCAATGCTCGTCGGCCTTGCCGTCCTTCATCCGCCACATGTCGAACCACGTCGTCGTGTAGGTCTTGCCGGGCGTTCGTGGATCGGGCAGCTCGCGGACGATCGCGACGACGACGCGGTCGGCTTCAGCAGTCACCGCGACGATCTTGGTGCGCCAGCTGTTTCGGTCGGGGATCGGTTGCGACGGCCGACCGCTGAAGAACTTCATCACCGGCTCCAGCCCGGACGCGACGTTCGGGTTGTGCTGGATGTACTCCTTCGTCAGGTACTCCGGCGCATCGTCCCAGTGGCCCGCTTCGAGCAGGTCCCGCATGATGTGCAGCACCACCTGCTTGTTCGCGTGGAGTTTCGGATCCGGACTGGTGAAGAGCGACTCTGGATCGGGCGAGCCGACGACCGGCGCCTGAGCGCTCGCCGGCGCCGCCGTGAGGAACGAGAGACACGTCACCAGCGCGAGAAGGCGAACAGCATGCTGTGTCATGGCGCCCATCGTAGTGACTCGGCCGCGCGTGTCAAGGCCGATTCGCCGACCATCTGCTCAATCCGCCCACCCGCCACCGAGCGCGCGATACAGTTCGACGATCGACGCGAGCTCCTGGCGCTCCAGCGCCGCGAGATCGAGCTCGCTTCGAAACAGGCTCCGCTGCGCGTCCAGCACCTGCAGGTAACTGTCGAGACCGCCTTGATACCGGTCAGTCGACAGCCGCGTCGCGTCGCGCAGCGAGCCGACGAGCTGCGCCTGCTGCGCCCGCTGCTCGCCGGTCTTCTGATAGCCGGCCAGCGCGTCCGAGACCTCGCGGAGGGCGCGGTAGATCGTTCGTTGGTAGTTCACCACCAGCTCGCGCGCGACCGATTCCGACAGCCGCACGGTGGCGCGCGTGCGACCGGCGTTGAAGAGCGGCGCGACTGCCGCCGCGCCGATACTCCACGTGCGAGCCGGCGCCGTCAGCAGCTCCGTCAGGTCGCGGCTTTCGAGCCCGAGCAGCCCGGTGAGCGCAATCCGCGGAAAGTACTCGGCTCGCGCGACTCCGATCTGCGCGTTCGCCGCGACCAGCGCCTGCTCAGCCTGACGGATGTCGGGCCGCCGCTCCAGCAGCGTCGACGGCAGACCTACCGGCACCGGCGGACGCGCGTTGAACGTGTCGACGAAGCCGGTGCTTCGCGCTACGTCCCCCGGCATCTGTCCGAGCAGCAGGCGGAGCGCGTCCTCCGTCTGTACGAGCTGACGCTGGAGGCTCGCGATCTGCGCGGTCGCTGCGTAGAGCAGTTGCTCCGCCTGCCGCGTGTCCAGCGCCGTCGCGACGCCGCGTTCTCGGCGAAGCTGCGTCAAGCGCAAGCCGTCGGCCGCGACGTCTCGCGTGCGCTCGGCGATGATCAACTGCCGGTCGAGCGTCTGGAGTAGGAAATACGTGTCGGTCACGTCGGCGACCAGCGTGGTCACGACTCCGCGGCGGGCCTCCTCGGTCGCCAGGTACTGCGCCCGAGCGGCCTCGCTCAGTCGACGTACGCGGCCCCACACATCGAGCTCCCAGGCGAGGGCGAATCCAACCTGGAAGTCGGCGACGTCGGGGCCGAGCGGGCTCGGCAGCGGGCGCGGGCCGACTTCCGAGACGCGGTTCTTCGACGTCGCCGCCGTTCCCACGACGACCGGAAACAAATCGGCGCGGACGATGCCGAAGCGCTCGCGGGCCTGCAGCACGCGTTCCGCGGCAATCTGCAGATCGAAATTCTGCGCCAGCGCCGTCCGCACCAGCTGCGTCAGGGCGTCGTCCTTGAACAGATCGAACCAGTGAAGGTCGGCCAGCGACTCCGCGCCGACGGGCGCCGGCGCTGGCGCCGTATCGCGGAACGCCGGCGGCATTGCGACCGCCGGCCGCTGGTAGGTCGGACCGAGCGCGCACGACGCTGCAAACACGGACAGTGCGACAGCGGCGATCACGTGCTTCATCGCAGTACCTCAGCCGGTTCCGAAGAACCGACACCTGGCCGTGTGGTGTCGACGGCGGCGGCCGTCCCGCCGCGCTCCGCCAGGCGCTGAATCACGACGTACAGCGCCGGTACGACGAACACGCCGAGCAGCGTCGCGGTCGCCATGCCACCAAACACCGCGGTGCCAAGCGCACGCCGCGCCGCGGCGCCCGCGCCGGTTGCGATCACCAGCGGCAGCACGCCGAGAAGGAATGCCAACGAGGTCATCACGATCGGCCGGAAGCGAAGGCGTGCGGCGTCGAGCGCCGCGCCCGCGATCGACGCGCCCTGCTCACGCCGCAACGTCGCGAATTCGACGATCAGAATCGCATTCTTCGCCGACAGCCCGATCAGCGTGATGATGCCGATCTGCGTGTACAAGTCGTACGCATACGAACGCACGCCCACTGCGATCAACGCACCGAGCAGACCGAGCGGAACCGCCAGCACGACGGCGAACGGCGTGCTCCAGCTCTCGTACAGCGCCGCCAGGAACAGCAGCACCAGAATCGCGGCGAACCCGAAGATGAACGGCTCGCTGCCTTCGCTGCGCCGCTGCTGGAAGACGGTGCCGGTCCACTCGTAGCCGAACCCCTCGGGCAGGACCTCGCGAGCCACCTGCTCGAGTGCGGCGGCAGCCTGCCCCGAGCTGAATCCGGGTGCGTTGCTGCCGGTGAGTTGTGCGGCGCGGTAGCGGTTGTAGCGATAGACCACTTCCGGCCCGGTCATCGCGCGCACGTCGACCAGCGTGCTGAGCGGAATCATGTCTCCGTCTCTCCCGCGCACGTGGAACTGATTGATGTCGTCCGGCCGAACGCGGAACTGCGGCTCGGCCTGCATCAGCACGCGCCAGGTGCGCCCGAAGCGGTTGAAATCGTTGACGTACAGCCCTCCGAGGAAGGTCTGCAGCGCCGAATAGACGTCGGTCACCGGCACGCCCAGCGTCTGGGCCTTGTCGGTATCGAGATCGACGCGGAACTGCGGCACGGTGGTCCGCAGTCCGGTGTTGATCGACGCGATCTCCGGCCGCTGCCGCGCCGCCTGCACGAACGCCTGCGTCACCTCCGATAGCCGCGCCAGGTCGCCGTCGGTGCGATCCTGGAGCATCAATTCGAAGCCGCCGCTGGCGCCCAGTCCGAGAATCGGCGGCAGCCCGAAACCGAAGACGATGCCGCTTTGAAGCCGGGCCAGTTGCGGCTGCACCTGCCGAAGGATCGTCTGCTGATCCAGATGCATCGCGCCGCGTTCCTCCCACGGCTCGAGCAGCGTGATGACGGTCGAGACGTTGGAGTTGATCGTGTTCGTCAGTCGATCGAGGCCGCCCAGCGTCGTCACCGCTTCGACGCCAGGGTTGGCGCGCAGGATCTCCTCGACTTGACCGACGAGGCGATCGGTGCGCTCGATCGACGCGCCGTCAGGCAGACGCACGGCGACGAAGAACACGCCTTGATCCTCGTCCGGCAGGAATCCTCCGGGCGCTCGCCGAAACAGCATGGCCGCGCTCAGGTAACAGACGCTCAGCGCCAACAGCGCGAAGGCCGATCGGCGCACGAGCGTCCTGACGCCGAGTTCGTATCGATCGGTCGTCCACGTGAAGGCCTGGTTGAACCAGCCGAAGACGCGCGTGAGCCGTCCCTGCCGCTGATCGGCCGGCTTCAGGATCAGCGAGCTCAGTGCGGGGCTGAGGGTCAGCGCGTTGAACGCCGACAGCAGCACCGACGCCGCGATGGTGAGCGCGAACTGCCGGTAGATCTGGCCGGCGATCCCGCCGAGGAACGAGACTGGAATGAAGACGGCGGCGAGGATGAATGCAATCGCGACGACCGGGCCGGACACTTCGTCCATCGCCTGAACCGTCGCCGCGCGCGGATTCATACCCTGATCGATCTTGTGCTGGACCGCCTCGACCACGACGATGGCGTCGTCCACGACGATGCCGATTGCGAGGACGAGGCCGAACATGCTGGTGGTGTTGATGGAGAAACCGAGCAGCGGAAACAGCGCAAAGGTCCCGACGATCGACACCGGCACGGCGAGCAGCGGAATCAGCGTCGCGCGCCAGTTCTGCAGGAACATGAACACGACGAGAACGACCAGCCCGATTGCTTCGAACAGTGTCACCACCACGTCGGCGATCGAGGTCCTCACATAGCGCGTGGCGTCGAAACCTACCCGATAATCGAGTCCTGCCGGGAACCGCGTCCGGGCCTCGTCGAGAAACGTCGTGACGCGGTCGGCGGTGTCGACGGCATTCGCGCCAGGTGAGAGGTAGACGATGACGACGCTCGCCGGCTTCTTGTCGAATCGCGAAAAGGTCTTGTAGTCCTGCGCGCCGAGCTCGACCCTGGCGAGATCGCGGATCCGCAGCAGCGATCCGTCGGGCTGCGCGCGGAGCACGATGTCGCCGAACTGCTGCGGCTCGACCAGACGGCCGGCGGCGTTCACCGGATACTGCAGGTCGATGCCGGACGCGACCGGCGGCTGACCGAGCGTGCCGGACGGGTTCTGACGATTCTGCGCCTGGATCGCCGTGCTGATGTCCGTCGCCGTCACGCCGAGCGTCGCCATCTTGGACGGATTCACCCACACCCGCATGCCGTAGTCCTGGCGCGAGGCGAGCCGCGCGTCGCCGACGCCCGGCAGGCTGGCAATCCGATCGAGCACGTTGATCGTCACGAAGTTGTTGAGGAACATCGCGTCGTAGCGATCGTCCTTCGAGGTGAACGACATGCCGAGGAGGATCGCGGTCGAGAGCTTCTTGACCGCGACCCCTTCGCGCTGCACCTCGGAGGGCAGCGCCGGCAGCGCCAGGTTGACGCGGTTCTGCGTCTGGACCACGGCGGTGTCCACGTTGGTGCCGAGATCGAACGTGACGTCAACGGTCAGGACGCCGTCGTTCGAGCTTCGTGAGAAGAAGTAGAGCATCCCGTCGAGCGCGACCAGCTGCTGCTCGATCGGCTGCGCCACGGTGCGCTCGAGATCCTGGGCGTTCGCTCCGCGAAAGTTCGCGGTGATCTGCACGACCGGCGGCACCACCTCCGGGTAGGTGGCTATCGGAAGAGTGGGGATGGCCGCGGCGCCGAGCAGGATCGTGACGACGGCGATGACGATGGCGAAAATCGGCCGATCGATGAAGAACCTGGCCATCGGTCACCGTCCGCCCGCCGCAATCGGCTCGCTGTAGGCGCGCGCCGTCACCGGCGCACCGGGACGCACTTTCTGAAGGCCGTCGACGATCACCGCAACTCCGGACTCGAGACCCTGCTCGATGATCCAGCGCTGATCGACCCGGTCGCCGGTGACCACGCGGCGCTCCTCCACGATGCCGTCCGGGCCGACGGTGAGGACCGAATGCTGCCCCTGCAGCTCCTGGACGGCCCGCTGCGGCACCAGCATCGCGCGGCGCCGCTCCGCGGTGCGCACCCGAACCCGGACGAACTGTCCTGGCAGCACCGCGTGATTGCCATTGCGGAACCTCGCCTGGACCTCGAGCGTGCCGGTCTTCGTGTTGACGCTGTTCAACGTGCTCGCGATGTGTCCGGGGGAGGGCGGCACGGCGCCGTCGCTGAGGATCAGCTCGATCGGCAATGATCCGCCGGTCGAGCGCTGAAACAGCGGCAGCTCCGCCTCACTTACCTGGAACCGCACCCAGATCGGATCGAGCGGCACGATCGTCGTCAGCGGCTGCGGGGACGTTCTCGTGACGAGGCCGCCGACCTGCAGCAGGCTGTCGCCAATCCGTCCGCTGATCGGCGCGCGGATGGTCGCGTATTCGAGATTCAACTCCGCCGTCCGCAGGATCGCGCGGTTGGCTGCGACGGTCGCCTGGCGGGCCACGACCGCGGCCTCGCCGGCCTGGCGCGCGGCGAGCGCGTTGTCGAGATCCTGGCGCGGCGCCGCTTCTTCCTTGACGAGCGGGTCGAGCCGTTCGACATCCTGCCGGGCCTTCAGGAGCGTGGCTTCGGCCTGTGCGATGTCGGCGGTCGCCTGCGCGAGCGCACCACGCGCACGCTCGACCTCGGCCTCGTAGGGCCGGACGTCGAGCACGTACAGGACCTGGCCGGCCTGCACGTCGGATCCGATCTCGAAGGCGCGGCGATCGACGTAGCCGTCGACGCGTCCGCGCACCTCGACCAGATCACGAGCGTAGGTGCGCGCCGGGTAGTCGCGGTAGGTCGCGACGTCTTCCGCAGCCACGGACACGACGCTGACGGCGGCCGGCGAAGGGCGCGCGGCGCGGATCGTCGCCGCCTTGCTGCGGCTGCCGGCCAGCAGCGCGATCGCGACGGCGGCGACCAGAATGCCGGTCACCGCCCAGTAGGTTCGTTGCCGTTGCGTGGACCTGATCATCGTGCCGCCTCCACCAGCCGCCGACCAATTTTTAATGACGACCGTCATCAATAGATGTATTAATGACGATCGTCATGTATAATGTCAAGTGGCTTCTGGGGGAGGACCTGTGAGAGTGACGCGCGAGCAGGCGGCGGCGAACCGCGAGAAGATCCTCGCCGTGGCCGGCAGGCTGTTCCGCGAGCGGGGCTACGCCGGCGTCGGCGTCGACGACATCATGCGGCGCGCCGGTCTCACCCACGGCGGCTTCTACAACCACTTTGCCTCGAAGGACGACCTCGCCGCCGAGATCACGGCGCGCGTCCTCGGGAAAGGCGGGTGGCTGCAGCGACTGACTGGCCGCGGTCATCCGTCGCTGCGCGAGGTGATCGGCGCGTATCTCTCGCCGGCCCATCGCGACGATCGCGGCACCGGTTGCCTGGTCGCGGCGCTGAGCGCCGACGTCGTCCGGCAACCGCGCGGCGTCCGTCGCGCGTTCACCGACGGCCTTCGCGTCCGCATCGACGCGCTGACGACGCTGGTGTCCGGCCGGTCGGCGGCCGCGCGGCGGAGAAAGGCGCTGGCGACGCTGGCCGGCCTGGTCGGCGCGCTCACGCTGTCTCGCGCCGTTGACGACCCCGAGCTCTCCGACGACATCCTCGATGCCGTCGTCGCGACGTTCGCCCGCATCTGAAACGCCGATGTCGGGACTGCGTCTTCGCGTCTGCGTGGTGTCGCGGCACCGCGCGATGGTCAGATTCGGAAGATGAGTCCGGCAGTCGTCACCGATCGACGTCGCAATGAATGTGGTTCTGGTGGCTCGGGCGCTGGCCGACATCGGGCGTGTCAGGGTGGAGGATCCGGCTGCGATCACCGATCGAGCTTTCGTTCTCCCGCCCGTTATCCGCCGCTTCACCCGCGAGGAAGTGATAGACCGCTTTGAAGAACCCACCGGCCGTCGTATCGACGTCGAGGCGGAAGTACGGCTGAACGTTCACCGGCCACTCGCGCGCAGTCTGACCGTTGGGCAGGGTGATCGGCTGCTGCCCCCAGTCAGCTGCGACGTCGAGCCTGCCGAAACGCGTCGTCGCACCGTGGAAGTCGATGGCGTAGCCCTTGCCGTGACGATCGTTTTCGTCACGCCCGACGCCCATGCCGCCCCAGAAGATCGTCGAGACGCCCCACTGGCTCGACCGCAGGTGTCGTCCGAGTCGCACGGCCAGCACGGCGGTGCGCAGATCCATTGGTCCGGTGAACGTCCATGCGGCGGCGGCCTTGCTGTCTGGAACGAACCGCACGCCGCCGATGTTGTCGAGCTTGAGCTTTGCGCGCTGACCGACGGCCGGGTAGGTCGGCGAGCCATCCGCTCCGAACGCCACCGGCTTCTCGAGCGTCAGCATGTCGTTCAAGACATAGGACACGACGATGTCCCGTGCCTGTTCCTGGGAGAGCTTGAACGCGGCGGTCCACGGAAACCCCGGCATCGCGTTGTAACTCGCGCGCCGGTTCCTCGCCATCAAATCAGGTGTCGTCCCCATACGCATCCTCTCCGAAGCACAAACGGATACCGAGCGCGATCAGCACGCGCCGAGCCCATCGTGGTTAACGTGGCGCCCGCGCCGTCCGAACGACGAAAAGGCCACGGACGCGACGGATCACGTAAACGCCCTCGCACGTTAGGCGCGATCCGTCGATTTCTTTCGGTGGGAAAGCAACCGCAGAGAACGCAGAGCGCGCAGAAATTCTTCGTCTTCCATCAAAGAACTCTGCGATCTCTGCGGTCTCTGCGGTTGTTTTTCTTCCGGGAAGGCCCATGGAATGCAAACACCGCAGAGAACGCAGAGCGCGCAGAATTTCTTTTTCTTCTTCTATCAAAGAACTCTGCGGTCTCTGCGGTCTCTGCGGTTGCTTTTCTTCCGGGAAGGCCCATGGAATGCAAACACCGCAGAGAACTCAGAGGGCGCAGAATTTCTTTTTCTTCTTCTATCAAAGAACTCTGCGGTCTCTGCGGTCTCTGCGGTTGCTTTTCTCCCCGGGCGCTGATTAGAAGTTGAACGTGAAGTTGAGCCGCAGGAACCGCGGCGTGTAGAGGCTCGTCGGGTTGCCCCAGGTGCCGCCCTGCAGCGTGTTGCCCACGCTATAGGTGTAGGTGGTGTTGTAGCCGGTTGCGTAGTTCGTGTTCAGCAGGTTGTTGAGATCGAGCCCGATCTCAGACCGCGTGCGGCCGAAGCGCAGGACCTTCGCGAAGCGCATGTCGATCTGCGTCCGACGGGTGTCGGCGTAGACGCGGTTGACGTTGTCGGCGAGCTGAATCGTCGTCGTGCCGGTGGGGGTTGCACCGACCGGGAGGTGGCCGAGCGCCGCGGCGATGACCGAGTTCGGCACGATCCACTGCGCCGAGTTGCCGCCGGCGGCAATCCCGGCGACGCCCATCGGCGGAGCACCGAGCTGAACCGGCGGCTGCGATCGCAGCGCCGCGCTGACGAGGACATCGATCTTCGGAATGATGTAGGTCGCCAGGCCGCGGAGCGTGGTCTGGAACGGATCGACGCTGTGGCATCCGCGCGGATCGGGTCCCAGCGCGAGATTGGTAGTCGTGTTGACCTGGTTGTACTTCGTCGCGGCGACGCAGTCGTCGAGCACCGCGCGGCCCGTGCTCGTGCCGATTGACGCGGTGAAGCCTTCACGCAGCCGCGCGTTGACGGTGAAGTCGACGCCGTGCCAGTAGCTGGTCCGCTCCGCACCGTAATCGCTCTCCAGCGTCAGATAGGTCTTCGACGGGATCGCGTTTGCTGCCGCTGTCGGCGAGTACACAGTGATCGGATAGCCGCCGCCGTTGGGCAGTCGCGAGTCGAGAGGCGCGGTCAGCGTGTAGGTTTCGTACGCCGTGTTGACGTCGCGATTCAGGTCGTCGGTGACGAAGAAGTTGAAGAAGTTCCGCCGCGTGTAGCTCACTTCGACCGTGGCGCGCGGGAGGACTTGCTGTTGCCAGGTCGCGGCCCACTGATAGTCGCCCGGACGCCGCCCCCAGCCGTGCAGTACGTCCGGATTGACGATCGTCGCCGCGCCGAGCTTGCCGAAGTTGGCCTGGTTGCCGACCGCGGCGGCGCAGACGTCGCCACCGGTCGCGCTGTTGCTCTGAGCAGCCGGGTTGAGGAGGTCACAGTCGACGACCTTGTTGTTGTTCGAATCGGTCCAGCCGCGGTTCGTGACATTGCGCACCACGGTGAAGCCAGGGTTGGTCGAGGTATACGGCGGATCGTTCGCCGCGTACGCGAGATAGCGGCCCCAGTTGAACTTGAGCGCCGTCTTGCCGTCGCCGAACAGGTCGTAGGCGACCGCCACGCGCGGCGTGATGTCGTTGTAGGCATCGACGCCGGGCGTCTCCTGGATCGTGATCGGCGTCGGATTCAGGAACGACGTCTTCGTGGTGCCGTTCTGATCGACCGGCGCGTAGCTCGAGGCGCGGTCGTAGCGCAGCGCACCCTGCACCGTCAGCCGGTTCCGGGTCCAGCTGTCCTGGACGAAGATGCCGTGCAGCTTGGTGATGGTGCGCCGGCCGAAGTCAGGCAGGTAGTAGCTGACCGCATTCGGCACGCCCTGGTTGAAGCGGTAGCCGAGCTGCGTGTCGTTCGCGATCGTCTGATCAAGCTGGTCGAGGCGGCTGCCCTGATAGCCGATCTTCAGATTGTGGGCACCAGTGACGTACGACGCCGACGCACGCCAGCCGTCGGTTTTGCCGACCGCCCATCCCCACGATTCCACCGACCGATAGGTGTAGGTCGGCTGCGGCGCGTAGCGCAGACCGGTCGCCGGGTTGATCGCGTTCGATTGCTCGGTGACGGCCACCATGCTGGTGATCCCGTCCGGCGGCGGGAAACCGAAGATCGGGTTGTAGCGGAACGCGGTGTAGCCCGCCTCGAGCAGCAGCTTGCTGCTCGCGGCCATCGTCCACAGCGGCTGATTGACGTAGAACGGCGCGTCGAAATAGCCGCGCGCTGCCGTGGACGTCGCTTCCGGCGACTGGAACGGCGCGGCGTTGTTGCCGAGGCCGATCCAGTCGCTGCCGCGATTGTGGCAGCCTGACGTGTCGACCTTCAGCGGCGTGCCCTCACAGCGATGCTGGTATTCGGAACTGTAGGTAATCCGGTTCCTTCCGAATTGCCCGGTCACTCGGCCGATGTACATCTGGCGGTCCTGCACCAGCCGCGCGCTGATCGGCGAGCCGACCCAGTCCCAGCGCGACGCGTCGCCGGCGTTGGCGTTGGCGTTGATGCCTTCCATCGCGGTCTGCGTGTCGAGGTTGCGATAGCTGCCGTAGAACCACAGCCGGTCTTTCATGATCGGGCCGCCGAACGAACCGCTGGCGTCGTACGACTGAATGATGCCGGGCGTCTGCGTCAGGCCGATCGCGCGCAGGTCGTCGGTCAGGTTGTTGCCACGCGACCAGCTCCCGGCCCCGTAGACGAAGGCGGTCCCCGCGAAGAGGTTGCCGCCGGACTTCGGGACGAGGTTCATCAC
>DATFXR010000309.1:0-15836 GCA_035315685.1 Vicinamibacterales bacterium
GGTGCAATCACCGCCGATGCCTCGGCCGCCGCTCGCGCCCTTGCGGCCGGCGGGATCGCGACGACGCTCGCGGTCGTGTCCAGCTTCAACCCGTCGCCGGATGACGATCTCGCACGGCTTCTCGACAGGTTTGCCCTGGTCACGACCATCGAGGCGCATTACGTGACGGGCGGGTTGGGCTCGCTGGTCGCAGAGATCGTGGCGGAGCGCGGCTTGCGCTGCCGCCTGGTGCGCGTCGCTGTTCGGGACATGCCGCGAGGCGTATCGGGCAGTCAGGCGTACCTCCAGGAACTGCACGGGATCTCCAGCGCCTCTATCGTCAACACCGTGCGACTGGCGCTCGGTCAGGAAGTGCAGTGAGCTATCGGCTGCTGTCCGTCGTGTTGCCGGTCCACAACCAGGCCGACCATCTCGCACAGGTCGTGGTCGCCTATCGGTCGGCCGTCGAGGCTGTCACGGCGGCTCACGAGATACTGCTCGTCCCGAACGGGTGCCTCGACGGTTCGAGGGACGTCTGCGCGGCGCTGGCGGATGCCTGGCCGGCCGTGAGAGTGGTCCCGAGCGATCGCGCCGGCTGGGGCCTGGCGGTCAAGCTCGGTCTCGCCGCCGCTCGCGGGGACCTGCTGTGTTTCGCGAACTCCGCCCGAACCAGCCCGGGCGAGCTGGGGCTCCTGATCCGTACGGCCTGGACGACACCCGACGTCGTGATCGAGGCTCGTCGCACGATTCGTGATCGCTGGACGCGCGCCATCGGTTCGCGCCTGTATGCGCTGGAATGCCGAACGTTGTTCGGTATGTCCGTCGCCGACGTGAACGGCACGCCGAAGCTCTTCCCGCGACGGTTCGAGAAACTCCTCGAGTTGACGCGCGACGACGACCTGCTCGACGCAGAGTTCAATGCGGTTGTCGCCCGGGAGCGCTATCCGGTAATCGAAATCCCGATCGTCTCCACGAGCCGTCATGGCGGCACGTCGACCATGACGTACCGGCGAGCATGGCGGCTGTACTGGGGCGCCTATCAGATGGCGCGGGCGATGCGGCGCGCGCCGTCATGACGAGGACGTCGCGGGCGGCACGGACCGCGCTCTGGTCGAAGCACGACCAGGAGTGGCGGAATCCCGCGCAGGTTGTGAGTCAGTGGCGCGATGCCGCTGCTGTCGATCCACGACTGCTGCGGTACACGACGCGCGGCGCGTGGTGGGACACGCTCGCCGCGAGCGGAGTGACCCTGCTCATCTCCCGGGAATACGAGCACCTGGTCGTGGCGATGCGGGCGGATCGCGATGGTCCCGCCCTCTCGTACATGCCGCTGCCCCACCCGTCGGGGATTGCCTATGACCGCGCGCGAGCGACCGTCTACGTGGCGAGCACGCGGAATCCCAACCAGATCTACGACTTGATGGCCGTGAACGCCGTCTTGCCGGGACGCGATCGCCCGTGTGCTTCGCTGCCGAAACGCGCGCTCGTGCCGGTGCGCTCGCGATTCTATCCAGGCTGCCTGTACATGCACGACCTCGCCATGATCGGCGGCACGTTGTATGTCACGGCGGTCGGGCAGAACACCGTTGCGAGCGTCGTGGACGGCGGACGATTCGAGCCGGCGTGGTGGCCGCGCTGCATCGACACGTCCGCCGGACCGATCGTCGATCGCAACTTCATCCAGCTCAATTCGATCGCGGCGGGACACGATCTGAACGGATCGTTCTTCTCGGCGTCCGCGGCTGCCATCGGCAGACGTCGGCCCGGACACCGCAACTTTCCCGTCGACCGCCGCGGCGTGATCTTCTCCGGTCGGACGCGCGAGCCGATCGCAACGGGGCTGACGCGCCCGCACTCGGCGCGGCTGGCCGGCGGGCGTCTGTGGGTCAACAACAGCGGCTACGGTGAGGTTGGGATCGTCGACGGCGGCCGCTTCGTCCCGGTCAGGCGATTGCCCGGATGGACTCGTGGTCTGTGCGTGTATCGCCAGATCGCGTACGTCGGGACGTCAGGCGTCATTCCAGCATTTCGCCACCATGCGCCCGGGTTGCGACTCGAGGACAGCGTGTGCGGCATTCACGCCGTCGACATCCGATCGGGACGGTCGCTCGGCAGCCTCATCTGGCCGTACGGAAACCAGGTGTTCACGATCGAATGGGTGCCGCCCGAATTCACCACGGGCTTTCCGTTCACGACACCGTCGAGCGCGGAGCGGCCGCAGACGCTCGGTCTGTTCTACGCCTTCCAAACCACGAACGGAGTGAAAGCGTGACTTCCGCGCGCCATTCATTTCGACTGCTGATGCTCGGCGCCATGTACGAGAACGGCGGCAACACCGCCCACCGGTGTTTCGACGGGCATCCGCAGATGTTCGTCTATCCATTCGAGTCGCAGTTGGGCACGCGGTGGGTCAGCGACCGACTGTCGTCGATGTTTCCGGCGAAATATCGCTGGCCGGAGTTCGCGCTCGACGCGACGCCGCAACAGGACTACGACGCGATCATCGACGAGGAGTGTCGAGTCCGTGCCCGGACTCCACTGGTCAGCAAGTTTCGCGACCGGCCGTTCGAGTTCTCAGACGACGAGCGCAGACGTCTCTACGTCGCGCGCGTGGCGCGAACCGGACGGACACGCGCCGGCAACGTGGCGGCATTCTTCGAAGCAACCTTCGACGCGTGGCAGGACTGCAGGCGATCCGGCCGCGAACAGATCTTCGTCGGCTACAGTCCCGTCGTCACCATCGACGGGGAGAAGATCCTCGCCGATTGTCCTGGCGCCGTGCTGTTGCACATCGTCCGGAATCCCTGGTCGGCGTTCGCGGATACCAGGAAGCGGCCGGTACCGCTCTGCCTCGCCGACTACGCGCTCGCGTGGGCGATCAACCAGTATCACGCGCTGCTCTTGAAAGAACGCTGCCCGACGCGCGTTCACATCGTCCGCTTCGAGGATCTCATCCACGATCCAGTCAGGAGTCTGCGCAGAGTATGCGAGAGCCTCGGGGTCCAGCCTGTGGAGTCACTTCGCGTGCCGAGCTGGAATGGCGCGTCGCTACAGGAGATCCATCCGTGGGGCACGATTCGCCTGGCGACTCCGGCGGCGAACCGCGCGGCGGCGCGGGAACTGTCGCCCGCCGAGCAAGCGGACATTCGCGCCCGCACGCGACCGTATCTCGAAATATTCGATTACACCGACCTCCCCTAGCCTGTGGCCGTCGTCCTCATCACAGGCGCGGCGGGGTTTGTCGGCGCGAATCTGGTCAGACGTCTGATCGCGGACGGCCACGACGTCCATGCCGTGACCAGGCCGGGATCCGATCGCTGGCGGCTCGAGGACGTTCGCCGCGAGGTCCATTGCCACGACATCGACCTTACCGATTTCGATGCCGTCGCCGGCATCTGTCACGACACGCGGCCAGCGTGGATTCTCCACCTGGCGGCGTACGGTGCGTACTCGTCGCAGACTGATGCGCGCCGCATGGTCGCCACCAACATCATGGGAACGCTCGGTCTCGTCCAGGCGGCGCTCCAGGTCGGATTCGAGGCGTTTGTCAACACCGGATCCTCCTCCGAGTACGGATTTCAAGATCACGCGCCTCGCGAATCCGAGCCGATCGACCCCAACAGCGACTACGCGGCCACCAAAGCGTCGGCGACTCTGCTATGCCGGTCGATCGCGCGACGCCATCATCTCCGGATTCAGACGCTCCGGCTGTACTCGGTCTTCGGTCCGTACGAAGAACCCGCGCGCCTGATGCCGACACTCATCGTCCGCGGGTTGCGGAACGAACTGCCGCCGCTCGTCCGGCCCGAGATCGCGCACGACTACGTCTACATCGACGACGTAACCGAGGCTTACATCCGCGCCGCGACGGAGGCCAGGCAGGAACCCGGCGAGATCTACAACGTCGGCAGCGGCACGCAGACGTCGATTCGCGAGGTCGTGGAGATGGCCCAGCGCGTCCTCGACATCACGGCGGTTCCGAATTGGCAATCGATGGCCGACCGCCCGGGCGATACCGACGTCTGGGTCGCGAATCGCAGCAGAATTCTCGAACGACTGGGCTGGCAGCCGCGCAACAGCCTCGAGGCCGGCTTTCGGAGCATGGTGCTGTGGTTCTTGACGCACCCCGACCACCTCGCCAGATATGCGGAACGCATGAACCGGCTGCCGACTTGAGCAGGCTCCCTACGGCTACGCGCCGTTACCCGCGGACCGCCCGCCACTCAGATCGACATTCACGCGCGACTGCCATCGTCGAAGTCCGGATCGGGCGCGGGCAGCGCGTCGCGCTCGCCGGCGACCCAGACGTACAACGTCGGCAGCAGGAAGACGTTGATGAACATGGCGATCATCAGGCCGCCGACGATCACGATCGCGAACGGCCGCTGCGCGTCCGACCCGATGCCGTGCGACATTGCCGCCGGAAGCAGCCCGAGCGTCGCGACCAGCGTCGTCATCATGATCGGCCGCAGCCGCAGGACCGCGCCTTCAACGGCAGCGTCGACCACCGAATGGCCCCGGGCGCGCAGCTGGTTGATGTACTCGAGCATGATGACGCCGGTCTGCACCGAGACGCCGAAGAGCGCCAGAAACCCGACTCCTGACGACACGCTGAAATGCGTGCCGGTCAGCAGGAGCGCGAGCAGCCCGCCGAGCGGTGCCATGGCAATGTTCGCGAGCATCAGCTGCGCCCATTTCAACGAGTCGAACATCATGTAGAGGATGATCAGGATGACCAGGATGGTGATCGGCACCACGACCATCAGACGCCGCTGTGAGCGCTGCTGGCTCGCGTATTCGCCGGCCCAATCGATCCAGTATCCCGGCGGCAGCTTGACGCGTTCGTTGACCGCTCGAATGGCGTCCTCGACCGTGCTCCCCAGATCGCGGCCGCGCACGCTGTACTTGATCGCGACGTAGCGCGAGTTTCTCTCGCGGTAGATCTCGTTCGCGCCGTCGGCCACGGAGATTCGGCACAACTGCGCCAGCGACACGCGCTCGCCGGTCGGGGCGGTCAGTCGGATGCGTTCGATCGCCTCGGCGGTGTCGCGATACTGCGGCAGGTAGCGCATCACGAGGTCGTAGCGTCGTTCGCCGTCGAGCACCTGGCTGAACACGGCGCCGCCGACGGCGGTCTGCACGGCGTCCTGAAGGTCGCTGACGTTGATCTGGTAGCGCGCCGCCTGCCGGCGGTCGACCACCAGATTGAGATTCGGCTGGCCGATGACACGGAGCAGCCCGAGGTCCGCGACGCCTTTGATCTGCCGCATCGTGGCGACGATCGCGTCGCCGATACGTTCGAGGGCGTGGAGGTCGTCCCCGTAGACCTTGATGGCGAGCTCGCCTTTGACCCCGCTGACCGCTTCCTCCATGTTGTCGGAGATCGGCTGGGAGAAATTCCAGACGACGCCCGGCAGCTGCCGCAGCTCGTGGTCCATCGCCGCGATCAGCTCCTCCTTGTTCTCGTGGAACAGCGGCCGCCACTGCTCTTTCGGCTTCAGGTCCACGAAGTATTCCGTATTGAAGAAGCCGGTGACGTCGGTTCCGTCGTCGGGACGGCCGACCTGGCTGACGCTGATCGTCGCCTCTGGAAAGGCCGCGAGGATCAGTCGCGCCTGCCTCATGAGCCGCACGCCTTCGGTCGGCCCGGTGCTCGGCGCAAGCGTCCCGCGCACCCAGATCGCTCCTTCGTCGAGATGGGGCAGGAATTCCGATCCGATCACGCCGCTGGTCGCGAGAAACACGCTGAGCACGAGACACAACCCTGCGGCACCGACGATCAGCCGACGATGTTCGATCGCCCAACGGACATCCCTGCGGTAGCGTTCGCCGAGCCAGGTCAGCACCGGGTTGTGCCATTCGGTCGTGCCCGATCGAAACAGCAGGCTGGCCAGCACCGGCGCGATCACCATCGAGAAGATCAGCGCGCCGAGCAGCGCGAACGCGACCGTCCACGCCATTGGCTTGAACAGACGGCCCTCGACCTGCTGCAGTGTGAAAATCGGCAGGTACGCGGTAATGATGACGCCGATGGCGTAAAACACCGGCCGCTGCACCTCGTGCGCCGCCTCGCGGATGCGCTCGATCGCTGGCCGGCTCACCTCCGTGCGCCCGAGACGTCGGACGATGTTCTCCACCATGACGACCGCGCCGTCGACGACCATGCCGAAATCGAGCGCGCCCAGCGACAGCAGGTTCGCGGGAATGCGCCGGAGATCGAGACAGATCGACGCGAACAGCAGCGAGAACGGGATCGTCAGCGCGACGATCAACGCACCGCGGGCGTTGCCGAGAAAGACGAACAGCACCGCGACCACCAGCACGATGCCGACCGTGACGTTGTGGAGCACCGTGTGCGTCGTGAAATGGACCAGATCACTGCGATCGAGGTGTGGGACGATCTTCACTCCGGGCGGCAGCAGACGATCGTTGAGCTCTGCGACTTTCGCTTCGATCGCCTTGAGCGTCGCGTCCGACTCCGCGCCTTTGCGCAGCAGGACGATCCCCTCGACGACGTCGTCGCTGTTGACGAGATGGCCGTCGGCGCGGTGGATGGTCTTGCCGATCTGACCGAGGCGGATTCGGGCGCCCTGCGCCACCGTGCCGACGTCGCTGACCCTCAGCGGCGTCCCGTTCTGCGCCTTGAGCACGGTCTCTTCGATGTCGTGCACGGTCGAGACCAGTCCGACGGCGCGCACATTGACCTGCTGCGCCCCTTCCTCGATGAAGCTGCCGCCGGCGTTGACGTTGTTGTTGGCCAGCTGCTGCTCGACTTGGCCGATGGTCAGGCCGTAGGCGGCGAGCCGGGTCGGGTCGACGCGCACCTGGTACTCGCGCGTCAGGCCGCCGAAGCTGCTGACATCCACCACGTTCGGGACGGTCTTGAATTGCTTCTCGAGGACCCAGTCCTGGAGCGACTTCAGCTCCATGAGGTCGTATGCCGGATTCGTGCTCCGCAGCGTGTACCAGTAGATCTGTCCGACCGGACTCCAGTCGGTGCCCATCACCGGCTGCAGGTTCTGTGGCAGGTTGACCTGCGACAACCGCTCGAGCACTTTCTGACGATTCCAGTCGTTCTCGGATTCGTCGTCGAAGATGAGCATCACGCTCGACAGGCCGAAGATCGACGTCGAGCGCAGGTGCTCGAGATGCGGCAGACCGTTCATCACGGTCTCGATCGGAATCGTGACCTGCTGCTCCACTTCCTCGGCTGCGCGGCCGGGCCACTGCGTGATCACCGACGCGTAGTTGTTGGCCACGTCGGGATACGCTTCGATGGGCAGGTTGTGAAACGACACGACGCCCCAGACGAGCAGCAGGATCCCGAGCGCGAGCACGAGGAACCGACGGTTCAGCGCGAAGTCGACGAGCCCGCGAATCATTGCGGCAGCGTCTCCCTTACTGCTCCACGGCGCTCTGCAGCGCGCGGGCGTTGGCGACCACGCGCTCGCCAGGCGGTAGTCCGGCCAGCAGTTCCTGCTGCTGGCCGGACAGCGTTTCGCCGCTGACCACTTCGCGGCGCACGAATTGCCCGCGCCCCGCCGGCACGTACACCCAGTCGCGATCGTGCAGCCTCAGGACCGCGGCGGCCGGGACGACGGCGTGCAGAGTCGTCGTCTGTCCATGAAACTTCGCTGACACGAACATGCCGACCGACATCACGCCGGGATTCGCGACGTCGATCCGGACTTTCGCGGTCCGCAGATTCGAGTCGAGCATCGCGCCGATGTTGGTGATGCGGCCGGTCAACACGCGATCTGGATAGGCGGTGAGACGGATGTCCGCCGCATCGCCGACCCGCACGGTCGGGAGGTCGCTCTCGAAGACGTCGCAGAGAACCCAGACGCGAGAGAGGTCGGAGATGGTGAACAGGCTCGGTGAGTTGTCGAGCGACTTCACGCCCGTCGCGGCCGCGACGTTCTGCTCGGTAATGATCCCCGCGGTGGGCGCCGTGATCTCGATGACGCCGGTCGGCGGCCCATTGATCGACGCGCCGAGGACATGCAGCCGTTCGGCGGTCGTCTGGACGTCGACGGCGGCCTTGGCTTGGGTATCCTCGGCGGCCTCGAGATCCTTCTTCGCAAGGGCGTCATGAGCGAACAGCGCCTGCGCACGATCGAGCCGGGTCCGCGCGAGCGTTTCGTCAGCGAGCGCTTTGCGATAGTCGGCGAACGCCGTGGCGACGTCTGCGCTCTGCATCCGCAGCAGCAGCTGCCCGCGGCGCACTTCGTCGCCGAGCCGGACGCGGACGTCGACGACGCGGCCGGATGCAAGCGACACGACCGGCATCGCCCGTGACACGTCCGGGCTGACGACACCGGTCACCGAGAGCTCCGCAACCGCGCGGCGCTCCGCCGCCGGCGCGAGCAGAAAGCGTTCCGGCTGATCGACCCGGAGGAGGCCGCCGTCGCCTTCGTCGTCGATCGGCGGAGGCGGCAGCGCGGTCGCCGGCGTCTGTGCCTGTCCACGTACGCAGGCACTCGACACGACGAGGCAGAAGGCGGCGCCGAGAAGACACGGGCGGATCATCGTCGCGTCCGCGTGGAAATGAGAGACGCCTCGAGCGCGACCCGCACCAGTTGCGCGCGCGTGCGCACGTGCGTCTTGCGAAACAGGTGCTGCAGGGTGGCCTTGACGGCGCCTTCCGATACGCCGAGATCCGCGGCGATCTGCTTGTTCACGAGTCCTTCGAACACGCCCTCCAGGACGTCCAGCTCGCGCGCGGTCAGCGCCCCGCCGCGGCAATCGGGGCTGTCCGTCTCACGGGCGGTGATGTTCTGTAGCCGCCGATCGATCCGCGCGGCCATCACCGACCAGACCTGCGGTTCCACCTCGACGAGCGCCACCATCTCGGCGTCGGTCAGGTCGACACCTCGGTCACGCAGGCCGTTCAGGCAGGCCGCCCGTCCTGTCTCGAATCGACGGCGGAACTCGCCGTCCGTCAGCAATCGACCGATCACGAGCTGAACGCTCCACTGCGACATCGTCGTGCCTTCCCAATCCCAGTGATCGACACCGGTGCGCGGGCAGCACACGTCGGCTGGCACACACACCACCGCGGTCCAGAAAACGTTGAGAACGAGTGGGCGACTAGACGAGGCGAGCGGGCGGGGCGCGGAGACCGCGCGGCAGAAGACGATGGCGATCGAAGTCCGACGGCAGCGTTGGCGGATGGATGCGCGCGGCGAGCACGACTGTCTGCGATCGTTCCTGGGCTGAGAAGAATGGCGCTGCCGTGCTGATCGCGGTCGGGCGACTCGATCCGCTGTCGGACAACGCCGACTCGCCGCCGACACTTCGCCGCCGCGCGGGCGTCTGGCGCGTAAACCTGCCGTGGCCATCGTTGAGCCAGATCACGACGTCACCGGACGCAGTGGCGGCGACGAGATCGAGGTCGCCGTCGTCGTCGACGTCGTCGTCGATCAACGCTGCAATGGCGGCGTCGAGCCGAACGTCGGCGATCGAATCGGCGAGCCGCACGGACACGTGCGGCGGCCCGTCGAGATTCTGGATGCGCGCGACATCGAGCCTGCCGTCGCCATCGAAGTCGCCCGATACGCCTTGCGGCAGCGCCGCGGCCACGTACGGCACGAACGTCGGGCTTCGACCGGCTGGCGCGACCAGCGACGTCGCGCAGGCGGCGATCAGGACAACCAGCGTCGCGAGATGCGTGTGTTTGTGCGCAGACATCGCCGGCACGGGAGACTGCAGTGGTCGCAGTATCCCAAACGCCCGCGGGTGTAATCCAGCTATCTTTCGGCTATGAAAAAACCGTAAGAGCCAACCGTGGACCACGAATCGCAGTCTATGATCAGTGCGCGGGCTGCGCGCGTCTTGCGTGAGTTTGACGCATGAGCTTGAGGATCGCCATCGGCGTCTGCACGATCGGCCTCGTGCTCGCAGTGGTCGTCGTATCCGCAGCGACCGAACGGCGGGCGCTCTCGCGCGCAGACATCCGCTGGCTCGATCGAGTCACGTTCGGCGTCGACGCCGCCGTTGTCGCGCGCTACCAGCGTCTGGGCCGCGAGAAGTTCCTCGACGAGCAACTCCATCCGCCAGCCGACTCCCCGGCGCTCGCTACCGAGCTCGCCGCTCTCCCTGCCATCCAGCAGCCGGCTGCTGACCGCATCAAGGCAAACCGCGCCGAGCAGCTGCGGATCAACGCGCTGTCCAGCGAAGCCGACCGGCAGAAAGCGCGGACGGCGTTGAACCAGGCCGGCAACGAAGTGGTCTACGAAACGATGAAGCGCCATCTCACGCGCGCGCTCGAATCGCCGTCGCAGCTGCGCGAGCAGATGACGTGGTTCTGGATGAATCACTTCAGCGTCTTTCAGGGCAAGGCGAACATCCGCTGGACACTCGCCGACTACGAGGAGCAGGCGATCCGCATGCACGCGCTCGGCCGGTTCAGCGACCTCGTGATGGCGACCGTCACCGCTCCTGCGATGCTCGAGTATCTCGACAACGCGCAGAGCTCAGCGAAGCGGATCAACGAGAATTATGCGCGGGAGTTGATGGAACTCCATACGCTGGGTGTGAGCGGCGGCACGAGCGGCTCGCGGTACACGCAGGCCGATGTGCAGGAGCTGGCGCGCGTCCTGACCGGCGTCGGGGTGAACCTCACCGATGCGGAACCGAAACTGCCGGCGAGGGTTCAGCCGCTCTACGTGCACCGCGGCCTGTTCGAGTTCAATCCGGCACGTCACGACGTCGACGACAAGACCGTGCTCGGCCAGCGCATCAAGGGTGGCGATTCGTTGCTGGAGGTCGAGCGCGCGGTCGCGCTGCTCTGCGTGCAACCGGCGACTGCGCGGTTCATCAGCCGGAAGATTGCAACGTATTTCATCGCCGACGAGCCACCGGCCGCGCTCGTCGATCGCATGGCGGCGACGTTCCAGCACACCGGCGGTTCGATGGCCGCCGTCCTGCGTGCCATGTTCCTCGACAAGGATCTCACTGCTGCGCTCAACGCGCCGGCGCCGCGCCTCGTGAAATTCAAGGACCCGGTGCAATTCGTCGTGTCGTCGCTGCGCCTGGCCTACGACGGCAAGGAGATCACGAATTACCATCCGGTGACCGCCTGGCTGCAGCAGCTGGGCGAACCGCTCTACGGCCGCGTCACGCCGGACGGCTATCCGCTGGTCGAGTCCGCGTGGACGAGCTCGGGACAGATCGTGCGGCGGTTCGAAATTGCGCGCGCCATCGGCAGCGGAAGCGCCGGGCTGTTCAACGGCGAAGACAACAAACCCGGGCCGTCCGTCGGATTCCCGATGCTGGCAACGCGCCTCTTCTACGACGCCGTCGAGCCGGCCCTCGGCGCGAAAACCCGCGACGCGCTCGACCACACGACGTCCCAGCAGGAGTGGAACATGGTGTTGCTCGCGTCGCCGGAATGGATGCAGCGATGACGATCTCCAGACGTGCGCTCCTCAAGCTCGGTCTCGCGGCCACCGCGGCCCCGCTCTGGCCGCTGCGCGGTATTGCCTCGCAGGTGTTCGCCGCGGCTGGAGCAGCCGACGCACGATTCCTGCTCGTCTTCCTGCGCGGTGGATACGATGCCGTCAACGTCGTCGTGCCCGTCGCCAGCGACTTCTACTACGAATCGCGGCCGACGATCGCGATCCCCCGGCCCGATCCGGCCAATCCGCTCGCCGCGATTTCACTCGACCGCGCCGGCGACGCGGTCACATGGGGTCTGCATCCGGCGCTCACGGACACGATGCTCCCGCTCTGGCAGAAGGGTGCGCTGGCGTTCGTACCGTTTGCCGGCAGTCAGGATCTGACGCGCAGCCATTTCGAAACGCAGGACAGCGTCGAGGGCGGCCTGCCGGTCGGCGCGTCCGGAAGCGCTCCACGCGCGTACGGATCCGGCTTCCTCAACCGCCTCGCCGCTTCTCTCGGCTCGGTCGCCGCACCGGTCGCGTTCACCGATGGCTTGCCGGTCGTCATGACCGGCGACGTTGTCGTCCCGAACGTGTCGCTGAAGGGCACCGGCCGGGCGCCGTTCGACGATCGCCAGACGAGGCTGCTGCTCGGGATGTACGCCGGCACCCGCTTCGAGCCGCTCATCGAAGAAGGCTTCGACCTGAGGAAGGCGGTCGCGGAACACGCCGAGATGATGGCCGCCGCCAGCGAGATGCAGGCAGCCAACCGCACCGCGATCACGGCAACCGGTTTCGAACTCGAGGCGCGCCGGATGGCGAGTCTGATGCAAGACAAGTTCAACGTCGCCTTCATCGACGTCGGCGGCTGGGATACACACGTCAACCAGGGCAACGCACAGGGGCAACTCGCGACTCTTCTGACCAGCCTCGGTCGCGGCCTTGCGGGATTCGCAGAGCAAATGGGTGCGGCCTGGAGCCGCACCGTCGTGGTCGTGATCTCGGAATTCGGGCGCACGTTCCGGGAGAACGGCACGCGCGGCACCGATCACGGGCACGGCAGCGTGTTCTGGGTGTTGGGCGGCGCGCTGCAGGGCGGGCGGATCGTCGGCGAACAGACGGTCCTGTCTGCGCTGACGCTGAATCAGAATCGCGATCTTCCGGTGCTCACGGAATATCGCGCGCTGCTCGGCGGTCTCTTCCAGCGGATGTATTCGCTCGACTCCGGGCGGCTGGCCCGCATCTTCCCGAGCGCGCGCCCGGTGGATCTGGGACTTCTCTGAGGGCGGGCGCCGCGGGCCCTCGCCAACGGTCCCGGCTTCCAATCTCACACTCCTTCGGTGGACAATAAACCAAACCACTATGGCTACTCCTGCAGTCCGTGCCCTTCGCGTTCCACACGTCGGCGCCCTCGACGTCGATCGATCGGCCCGCGTGCCCTGGTCGATCTACGCGGTGTTGTTCGCCTCGACCTGCGTGATCCTCGGCGTGATGTGGGACATCTCGTGGCACCGGACCATCGGCCGCGACACGTTCTGGACGCCGGCCCACATGGCCATCTACCTCGGCGGCGTCGTAGCCGGCTTGACGTGCGGATGGGTTGCGCTGCGGACGACGTTCGCGGGGACGCCGGACGACATTTCCACCTCGGTGCGTTTCTGGGGATTTCGCGCGCCGCTGGGAGCCTGGGTCTGCATCTGGGGCGCATTCGCCATGCTGACCTCCGCGCCGTTCGACGACTGGTGGCACAATGCGTACGGGCTCGACGTGAAAATCGTCAGCCCGCCGCACATGCTGCTCGCCGCCGGCATCGCCGCGATTCAGTGCGGCGCGATGCTGATGGCGCTCGCCTGGCAGAACCGCGCGATCGGCGATCGGCGGAGTCTGGGACGCCTCTACCTGCTTGGCGCCGGCCTGCTGCTCCTGCTCGTCGCCACCGTCGCCACCGAGTACACGCAGCGCTGGGACATGCACCGCTCGCTGTTCTATCAGGTGACGGCCGGCGCGTTTCTGTTCTTCCTGATCAGCGCCGCGCGTGCCTCGATCTCGCGCTGGCCGGCGACGACCGCGGCGCTCGTCTACACGGCGCTGACCCTGTTCATGCTGTTGTTTCTGCCGCTGTTCGAAGGGCGGCCGCTGCTCGGGCCGATCTACGTGCCGGTCGATCACTTCGTGCCGCCGGACTTTCCCATCCTGATCGTCGTTCCGGCCCTTTGCATCGACCTGTTGATGCAGCGTGTGCGAGGACGCGACTGGGCACTGGCCGCGCTCATCGGCGTGACCTTCGTCGCCGTGTTCGTCGCGGCCCAGTGGCCGTTCGCCGACTTCCTGATGACCCCATGGGCGCGCAACCGGTTCTTCGTCAGCGATCAGATGCAGTACAGCATCGGTCCAGCGATGCAGGCGCGCTGGTATCGGTTGAACCCGCCGGACAACCTCGCGCGCGGATTGTCGATCGCCGTCGTCATCGGATTCGTCTCGGCACGCTGCGGCCTGTGGTGGGGCAACTGGATGGCGCGGGTCCAGCGTTGATGGAACGCCGCTCGCGAGCCGCGGCGATCGTGCTCGCGGCGCTGTCGATGGCGCACGTCGGCAGTCCCGATACCTTCTTCGCCGGCCAGGCGGGACCCTACGACGTCCGCGTCAGCGTTCGGCTGCCTGGCGTGATCCCCGGCCGCGCGCAGATCTCGGTTCGCGTGGCCGGCGCGACCGCCGACAGCGGCCACGTCGTCACCGTTCGCGCCGGTCAGTGGAACGTCGGCTTGAAGGGCGCGCCACCCGCAGAAACTGCAGCGCCCGTTCCAGGCGACCCCGAACTCCGCGCTGCTGAGATGTGGTTCATGACCGCGAGCTCCTATCAACTCGTGGTCTCGATCGACGGTCCGGCGGGGCACGGCGAGGCGATCGTCCCGGTGACGGCGCTCGCGACCGCGCAGCGGACGATGGTCCCCGGACTCGGATTGCTGCTGGCGGGATTGGGCATCTTCCTGACCGTCGGCATGCTGACGATCATCGGTGCAGCCGTACGCGAGAGCGTCCTCGCGCCTGGCGACGAGCCCGACCAGGTGAGGCGGCGCCGCGCGCGGATCGGAGTGGCGATCGCGGCCGTCCTCGCGGTGCTGATTCTTTGGGGCGGCAACAGATGGTGGGCCGCTGAAGCGGCGAACTATGGCAGGTTCGTCCTGTATCGCCCGTTTGCGTCGCGGGCCACGATCGAGCCGAACTCGCCCGACGACGTTCCGCGGACGCTGACGCTGTCGATTCGCGATCCGCGCTGGACCGGCGAGCAGAGTCCGCTGACGACTTACAACGCGCTGATTCCCGATCACGGGAAGCTGATGCACTTGTTTCTCGTTCGCGACGGCGGGTCCGATGCCTTCGCCCATCTGCATCCGATTCCGAGGACGCCTCAGGCTCTCGACTTCGACGTCCCGCTGCCCGCGCTTCCAGCAGGGACCTACCGCGTGTACGGCGATATCGTTCACGAGAGCGGCTACGCACAGACGCTGGTCGCAACCGTCGATGTGCCGCGCGCGGCGTCGGCGTCCGCGCAGACCGATCCGGACGATTCATGGTTTACCGGCGCGGCGGCGTCGGAGTCGAGTTTGGCCGCCGTCGATCTGGGCGACGGAACGCGCCTGCAGTGGACGCGCGGCGACAAGACGATTTCGAAGGGTGCCGACCAGCTGCTGGAGTTCTCGGTCCGCAATCCGGCAGGCGCCGTCGTCGATGTGGAGCCCTACATGGGGATGGCGGCGCACGCCGTTGTCGCGAGCCGCGACGGGTCGGTGTTCGCGCACCTGCATCCGGCAGGCAGCATTTCGATGGCGGCGCTTCAGCACTTCGGTGGAACGGACGGCGGCCCGCACGCGGGGCACGACATGCCGATGACCGGAGCGGTCGCGATTCCGTTCGCGTTTCCGAGCTCGGGTCCCTACCGAATCTGGGTGCAGATGAAACGCGGCGGGCATGTCCGGACGGCCGCGTTCGACGTGAACGTCGACTGAAATCAATCACCTCGACTGCCGGGTCATCAGTAATTTCCCCAACGCGGGTGTCGATTTCGGCGGTCGCCGATCGACCAGGGCATGAGGCGACGATGGGGTCGCCCGAACCCTCAGCTGTGAGGAGGCTTGCGATGCGATTTCTGTCGATTTACAAGACCGCGGAGACCGGTGTACCCCCGACCCCCGAGTACATGGCGACGATGCAGAGACTCGTGGAAGAGGGACGGAAAGCCGGCTGGCTGCTCGCGACGGAGGGCTGCCTGCCGAGCGCACTGGGCGCACGCGTCCGATCATCCGGCGGCAGCCTCTTCGTGACAGACGGTCCCTTCGTAGAAACCAAGGAGATCATTGCCGGATTCGCTCTGCTCGAGGCTTCGTCGAAGGAGGAGGCCATCCGGCTGACCAGGGATTTTCTGAAGGCCGCGGGCGACGGCGAGTGCGAACTGCGCCAGATCTTCACACCGTCTGA
>DATFXR010000310.1:0-13678 GCA_035315685.1 Vicinamibacterales bacterium
TGATCCCGAAGTCGGTCGACGAGCGATCGCCGAGGATGTTATCGACCGAGACGGCGGCCGGATAACAGACGTACCAGTACGGATCGCAGATCGTCGTGTAGCCTACCGCCGGCGATGTCAACTGCACCTTCCGGTGGTAGACGCCGCCGCCGCCGAGCACGTAGCCGCCGACCATCGAGTCCCGCGGCTTGGCTCGGACCACCAGATCGAACAGACCGGCGTTCATCTGCTGGTTGCTTTGGATCAGTTGCGACGATGGGTTGAGGCCCCCCGGGGTCGACGACACAAGGATGGTCTTGTCCGGGCCGTTCATTCGGCCGTAGTTGTACTCACCCTGGATCCCGATCATCGGGTTGATGAAATAGGTGCCTCCGATCACGAAGCTCCCGCCGGTGTTGAAGCTGTCCTTGTAGCTGCCAACCGGGAAGAGTGCGCCGCCGCCGATGTTGATGTCGTACGGTTTTTCGTCCTGCGCGAACGCAGGTCCGGCGGCGCCAGCCATGACGAGGAGAGCGAGAAACAGTCTTCGCATATGCATTCTCCGTTGAAAGGGTCGACCACGTACCGTCAGTGCATAGAGCACGCGAGGTGCCACGCCCTGCGGCAGCCGACCTGACGTCCTCATGAGACGTTGTTCGGAGCGGAATCGGTCGGGCGCGGAGCGGACCGAAGGAGATCGTGCGTGGAATGCCCTCCGTTATGTCGGAGGGGGCCCTGAGATGTCGGGCGAAAATCCGGTTCAGTGACGAATAATCGGCATCCGAAAGCCGCCTTGCCGATTGTGCACAGCCCGACCTGCCGCCCTGATGGGACAGTCGGACCGGCACCCAGACCAGGGCGACCCTCGTGCCCAGGGTGCCCCCGGGCGGCACGGATGACGGCCACGACTCCCATACTCGACGGCGTCGGACGCGGACACCGATTGTTCGCGGTCCGCCTGCAGGTGCTCGCGGTGCTCCTGGCGTCAGCGGTCTGGCTGCAGGCTGCCCAGGACCGCACGCCTCCGGCCGCGGGCGAGGAGCCGGCCGCGCCATTGACGTCGAACCCGCAGGTGCTCGTGATCTTCTCCGACGACTCATCCCAGTCGTGGATCCGCCAGCTGACCGACGGTTTCTACGTGGCCGGCGCCGAAGGGGGACCGAACGCACCGGCCTGGTACTTCGAGTACCTGGACGCTGTCCGCTTTCAAGACGCGCGCCAGGCGGATCACTTTCAGACCGCAATCCGGGAAAAGTACCGCGACCGACGGCTCGATCTGATCGTACCGGTGGGGTCGAACGCCATCGCGTTCGCGACCAGGGTGCGCGAGGAGCTCTGGCGGGACGTGCCGGTCCTGTTCGCGAGCTACGCCGGAAGCGTTCGAGGAGACGCGAAGGCGCTTCGAAATGCGTCGAGTTTGTCGTTCGAATCCGGGTACGGCGACGCGCTCGCGACCGTGAAAGACCTGTTCCCTGACACAACGACCATCGTCGTCGCGGCCGGCATATCCGCGGTCGAGCGGGCGCTCGAGGCGGATCTCGGCGCCGCCGTGACCCGCGCCGGCCTGACTTTCTCCGATCTTTCCGCCACCACCATGGCCGGCGCACTCGAAGAGGTCGCGCAGCTTCCTCAACACGCCGTCCTGTTCATCGCCGGTGGCCAGGTCGACGAGCGCGGCAGCGTCATTCCCACATGGCAGCTATGCGACATGATGTCCAGCACGGCCAACCGCCCGGCCGTGATGCTCGGCGCGCAGTTTCTGGGATGCGGCATCGTCGGCGGTCTGATGCGCGACTACCTGAAGGTCGGGACGATCATCGGCGAGCGCGCGGCAGTCGCGCTGTCGCGCGACCGGCCGGCCCACGAAGTGATGCCGTTCCAGGCGATTGCGACGATGAAGTTCGACGCGCGCCAGCTCCTGCGCTGGCACGTTGACGAGGCCCGGCTGCCGGCCGGAAACGTCGTCGAATTCGGCGAGCCGAGCCTGTGGCGCGATCACCGGCGCGAGCTGCTGATTGTCCTCGCCGGCCTCATCGTTCAATCCGCGACGATTGCCGCCCTGCTCTACGAGCGCCGCGCGCGCCAGAAGGCCGAGGTCGACAGCCGCCGGAGTTTCGCGCTGGCCGCCCACGTCGATCGGCGCGCGGCGATGGCAACGCTCACCGGCTCGATCGCCCACGAGCTCAATCAGCCCCTGAGTTCCATTCTCCACAACGCGGAAGCGGCGGAGATGCTCATGACGTCGAATCGCGCGACGGTCGAGGAGCTTCGCGACATCCTGCGGGACATCCGCAGCGAAGACGCGCGGGCGAGCCAGATCGTGCAGCGCCACCGCGCCATGCTCCGCCAGCACGAGCTCGAGAAACGGCCGATCGACATCCACGCGGTCGTGCGCGAAAGCCTGCAGCTGATCGCGCACGACGCCGCGGCACGGCACGTTCAGATTGAAGCCGACGTGCCTCAGATGCCGTGCATCGTCGTCGGCGATCAGATTCTGCTGCAGCAAGTGCTCGTGAACCTGGTCCTCAACGCGATGGACGCGATGAAAACCACGCCACCCGGACGGCGCCGCGTGACCGTGCGCAGCGCAGTCGACGGCGACGCGGTCGAGGTGTCGGTCGCGGACCGCGGGCCCGGGCTCACGCCCGACGTCAGCAGCCGGTTGTTCCAGCCGTTCATGACGACGAAGCCGGATGGTGTCGGCATCGGGCTGGCGATCGTCCGCAGCACGCTGGACGCGCACCGGGGAACCATCCATGCGGGCAACAACGGCGAAGGCGGCGCGACGTTCCGGTTCACGCTCCCGCTGGCGGTGATGGCGTGACGACTCCGTCCGCCAGTCAGCCGCTCGCGCCCGGATCGATCGTCCACGTCGTGGACGACGAAGAGCCGACGCGCAAGGCGATGAGCCGATTGCTCGGGGCGGCGGGTTTCGAGGTACGAACCTACGGGAGCGGCGACGATTTCCTGGCGCGCTTCGAGCGGCACACACCGGGGTGCGTCGTACTCGACCTGCGGCTGCCGGGCGGCAGCGGCCTCGATCTCCAGACCGTCATCGCCGAGTGCGACAACCCGCTGCCAATCATCTTCCTGACCGGCCACGGCGAGGTACGCGACTCGGTACGGGCGATCCAGCGCGGCGCGATCGACTTCCTGATCAAGCCGGTGGACGGCACCGTCCTGCTCGACGCGGTGTCGCGGGCGCTGGCGCAGGACAGCGCGAACCGGGCCGTGCGGACGCACCTGCAGGACGTGCGCGAGCGCTACGAGCGGCTGACCGCCCGCGAGCGCGAGGTGTTCGCGCATTTGATCAGCGGGCAACTGAACAAGCAGGTCGCCGCGGACCTCGGCATCTCGGAGCGGACGATCAAGCTCCATCGCGCCCGGATCTTCGACAAGCTCCAGACCGACTCGATCGCCGCGCTCACGCGCATCGCGATCGATCTCGGCGTCGACCCGGTACGCGCAACTCCGTAGCACCAAGGATCGATAGCAGACGACACCCGCGCGCGTTACATTGTGTTCACCTGATGGTGGACGAAGCGACACCCGCGCTCGTAGTCGTCGTCGAGGACGACGAACCGTCGCGCGCCGCCATCGCACGGCTCCTGCGCGCGAGCGGATTCAAGACCGCGCTGTTCGACTGCGCCGAGGCGTACATGGCCGCCCCGCCCGCGTCGCCTCTCTGTCTGATCCTCGACGTCGGTCTTGGCGGCATGTCGGGTATCGATCTGCAACAGCGCCTGCGGAGGGCCGGCGGCGCACCGCCGATTATCATGACGACCGGCCGGCGGGACGAACTGGTCCGCGAGCGCGCACAGCGAAACGGGTGCGTGGCCTTCCTCTGGAAGCCGTTCGACGCCGAGGCGCTGCTGACGGCGATCGGCTCGATTGCCCGCGAATCGCACGCCTGATCGAAGGATCGCTGCACCAAGGGTCAGTAGACGCCTCCACGCAACGCGTCTACGCTGCGGCCTGTTCCAGCCAGAGGCCTGTTGCGTTCAGGAGTGAGGCTTCGTATGGAGTGTTCAACCAATTCTCTCCGCGAGGGCCGCCATGCCGCGTCGATGACTCTCGCTCGATCACTCGACTTCATGTCCGCGGCGTTGAAGCCCGCAGACGGAGTCGATCCCGCCAGCGATCTGCACGTCCTCAAGCACGCGATTGCATCCGCCCAGAGCGGCATCGTCGTCTGCAGCAAGTTCGGCCGCGTTCTGCTGGCGAATCAGGAGATCACGGCGCTGTTCGGCTATACCGCCGGCGAGTTGAGCGACCGCGATTTCAGAACGATCGTTCCGGACCTGACGACGGCCGCGGCCGCAACGCCGCAGGACGTCACCGGCATCTGCAAGGACGGCTCGATCGTGCCGGTCAAGGTCAGCGTCACGACCGTGCCGGGCCACGACGCGCTGTACGTCGCGTCGGTCGTCGATCTGTCGCAGCAGCGGAGCCTGGAAGAACGGCTGTCGGCGGCGGAGACTCATTCGAAGTTCCAGGCGCTCGTGGCGGAGCTGGCGACGCGATGCGCCGCGACGAAATTCGATCAGATCGACGCGGCGCTCGGTGGCGCGCTGGCGGCCATCGGCGAAGCGTTCGCCGTGGATCGCTGCATCGCCTACCTGCCGACCGCTCACGACACCTCGTCGTTCAAGGCGGTCTGGCGCTGGTGCCAGCCGGGTTGTGAATTGCCGGCCGACGACTTCGACGCGATCACCGGGTTGCCGGGACTGCTGGCGGCGGTGCGCGCCGGCGAGAGCGTTCGGGCACGCACGCTCGACGACCTGCCGAATGAAACCGATCGTTTCTCGATGCAGGCGCTGGGCGCGACCTCCTGCGCGGCCGTCCCGCTCGGCACGAACGGATCGCGCGGCGCACTGGTCGTGGACACGAGCGTTGGGCGATCGTGGCCGAACGAGGTGATCGACAGCCTCCATCTGGTCGCCGCGGTGATGGGCCAGGCCGTCGCGCGCAAGTACGAACGCGAGCGCAACGACGTCGGCATGAGCGAATTGACGCGGCAGCGCCAGCAGACGCTGGCCGAGAACGCGGTCCTGCGCCGTGAGATGACCGTGAGGGAGGCCGACCGCACGATCGCGTCCGACAGCGTCGCGATTCGCCGCGTGCTGGGGCAGGTGCAGCAGGTCGCGCCGACGTCGGCGACGGTCCTGCTCCTCGGTGAGACTGGCGCCGGCAAGGAGGTCTTCGCCCAGGCGATCCACAATCTCAGCCCTCGGCAGCGGCGCACGATGATCCGGGTGAGCTGCGCCGCCATCCCGGTCGCGCTGATCGAGAGCGAGCTGTTCGGACGTGAGCGCGGCGCCTTCACCGGCGCGCTGTCGCGGCAGATCGGCCGCTTCGAAGCGGCCAACGGATCGACGATCTTCCTCGACGAGATTGGCGACCTGCCGCTCGAGATCCAGGTGAAGCTGCTGCGCGTGCTGCAGGAGCGGACCGTCGAGCGCCTCGGCGGCAATCAGTCGATGAAGGTCGACGTGCGCATCATCGCGGCGACCAACCGGGACCTGGAACAGGCAGTCGCGAACAACACCTTCAGGGAGGATCTCTTCTACCGGCTGAACGTGTTCCCGATCACGATCCCGCCGCTGCGCGAGCGGATCGACGACATCCCGAGCCTGGTGTGGACGTTCGTCGACGAATTCTCGCGAGCCTTCAGCAAGAAGATCGACTCGATCTCGAAAGACAGCATTGCCGCGCTGCAGCGCTATGCGTGGCCCGGCAACGTCCGCGAGCTGCGCAACGTGATCGAGCGCGAGATGATCGTCGCGACCGGGCCGACGCTCGTGATCTCGCCGCCGCGGCCGGTCTCGACCCAGCGGCGGGCGACCAGCTCGAAGCTGGTCGATATCGAAGTGGAGCACATCACCTCGGTGCTCGAGAGCTGCCGCTGGCGCGTGCGCGGAGCCGGCGGCGCCGCCGAACGGCTCGGCGTCAAGCCGACGACGCTCGAGAGCCGCATGGCCCGCCTCGGGATCTCGCGCGACAAGCAGAAGAGCGCGCAGGCCTGAGAGAAAGCAACCGCAGAACACGCAGAGAACGCAGAACAATATTTTCTTATTTTCTCCGCGATCTCCGCGGTCTCTGCGGTTGCTTTCCCGCTCTAGAACTTCCAGCCGATCGCCAGGCTCACCGAGAAGTCGTTCTTTTTCTCAGTTTCGGGGGGCTGGCTGTCGAAGCTCTCGACGCCGTTCAGGCTCCAGTAGAAGTCCTTCAGGAACTCGTGGCGCCACGCGCTCTGCAGTTCGACGCGCGCCCGCGCCCGATCGGTGACGCTGTAGTACGAAACGACGCTGTTGGTAAACGAGAAATCGTCGTTCTTCGGGGAAAAAAAGTCGACCTGGCCGCCGACCGCGATTTCAGCGAGGTTGGCGACCGGCGTGTCCACGAAGCGCTCGCGGGTGTAGACGAGGCCACTGTACAAGGAAATCGTTCGGTGATTCGTCTCCGAGAGGACCCTGCCGACGCCGCCTCCTCCGACAGTCCTGAGCTCGAGGCCCAGTTCTTCGTTCTGCTGGATTTGTCCGAGCGCCGTCGCGAACCACCGGCTGCTGAACAGCCGGCTGGCGTTGAGTGACGCGATGTTCCTCGACGTCTGATCGGCATCCTCGCGCGCCGTGAGCTGCGACGAGACCGTGCCGCTGACGCGGTAGTTGCTGCTTCGATACGTCGCTCCGGTGTTGAAGGTCCAGTGGGTCTCGAGATTCGCCTGCGCGAAGCTGAAGCCCAAATCCAGGTTGCCGTCGAGGCGGCTCCACAGGCGGCTGTACATCGGCACGAGCGACGTGACGTCGGACAATTGCACCGTTGCCACCGTTCCGGCGGCGGCTGAGACGACCAGTTCCCCCGGGACCGTGGTCCGACCGAGCGATCCATAGAAGCGGTCTCCGGAACCGACCGTGACCTCGAAATCGCGCGGGCTGGTCACCGCGACGACCTCGCCCCAATGCACTGAGGCCGTCCCGAGCGGATCGGTGCTGATGGTCAGGCGCGCCTGCTGGAGCTTCTTGATCTCGCACGTCAGGCGGTCGCCGTTCGTCAGGACGACGGTATCGGTCTTTGGCGCCGCCGCGGCGCGAACCGGCAGGACCAGGCAGATCCCGGCGGCGAGCGCCCGCCGACGCCACTGGCCCCATGGCCCCGGTCCGATCGTGCCCGACATTTCGGAGCGCCTCCACGTAGCTGGAGCACTTTATGTCTGCATTCGATCGTCAGGGGTCGACGACGCGGTCCCCGACCGCAGCAGGACCGTTCGAATCCGGGCAGCAACGCGCCCCGACAGACTTGGTACGGACAGTGCTCGTAAAGGTTTTGTCGCAAAGCCGGCACCAGGCCACCAGCCCGCTGCGATTGACGGGGACTCGCATGACGGCGCTTCACGTTTGCATGACGATTCAATGGCTCGTCCCGGTCGGCAAGGCACGCTCCATGACCGAAGCGCTGCACTCGCTGATGGCATCGACCAGAGCCGAGCCTGGATGCATTGCGTGCTCGGTATCGGCAGACGTCGGAGATAAGGGAAAGATTCGGTATACCGAGGAGTGGCAGACCGAAGACGCGTTGCAGCGGCAGTTTCAGACCGATCGCTTCCGTAGCCTGGTGGCACTGGTGGAGAACGCAACCGAGCCGCCCGTCGTGGAGTTCCTGCTCCCCGGCGGCAGCCGCGGCCTCGACTACGTCGAGGATGTCTGCAGCCGTCAAGGGTGACGCGACCGGCTGTCGCATGCGCACCGGCGAGGAGGCACAGTGATGATGCGCGCTGCGCAGCAATGGGTCGCGGCCGTGACCGCGTGCAGCCTGCTGGCCGCGCCGGCAACGGTCGCGTTCGCGGCACAGAATCCGGCTGCACCGGCGGCGAAGCCCGCCACTGCAAAACCTGCGCAGCCCGCAGCCGCGAAGCCCGCGCCACCGCCGCCGGCGCAGGCTGACAACGACGGCGGCTGGCCGCGCGTGTACACCGGGCCGAGTGGCGCCGGAATTCTCCTGTATCAGCCACAGATTGCGAGTTGGACCGACCAGAAGCAGATGGTCGCGTTCATGGCCGTCTCGTACACGCCAAAAGGCGCGCAGAAGGCGGCGCTCGGGACGCTCAAGCTCGAGGCCGCGACGCGCGTCGCCGTCTCGGAGCGGCTGGTCAGTTTCTCCGACTTCCGCGTGACCGAGTCGAATTTCCCGACGCTAGAGGGCGAACAGAAAAAGACCGTGCTCGCGGACATCCAGAGCGCCATCCCCACGGACGAGCGCGTCCTCGCGCTCGATCGCGTGCTCGCCTCCATCGACAAGAGCCAGATCGTTCCCAAGAACGTCGAGGGCCTGAAGGCCGACCCACCCGTCGTCTTCTACAGCACCGGCACGGCGGTGCTGGTCAATGTCGACGGGGATCCGATCTGGAGCCCGATCAAGGACAACGATCTCAAGTTCGCGGTCAATACGAACTGGGACCTGTTTCAATACCCGCCCACCGGCACGTTCTATCTCCGCAACAATCAGAGCTGGCTGCAGGCGTCGAACACCGACGGTCCATGGACGGCGGCGGGCGATCTGCCGGCCAGCTTCTCGAAACTGCCGGCCGACGACAACTGGAAAGACGTGAAGGCGGCGCTCCCGGGCACGAAGCTCGCGGCGGGCCACGTGCCGAAGGTCTTCGTGAGCACGAAGCCCGCGGAGCTGATCCTCTTGAACGGACCGCCGAGCTATCTGCTGGTCAACGGCACGAAGCTGCTGTGGGTCAGCAACACTGAGAGCGACCTCTTCCGACTGGGCAAGACCGGGCCCGTCTTCTTCCTCGTCTCGGGCAGGTGGTTCTCCGCACCCGACTTCACGGGGCCGTGGACGTTTGCGACGGAGAAGCTGCCCGATGACTTCACGAAGATCCCGGTCGAGCACCCGCGGTCGCGCATCCTCGCCTCGGTGCCTGGCACGGAGGAGGCGGCAGAAGCGGTGATGCTCGCACAGATTCCGGAGACGGCGAGTGTCGACAAGAAGGGCGTGCAGGCGCCCGAGGTGACCTATCAGGGCGATCCGCAGTTTCAGGCGATCGAGCAAACCACTGTCGCGCGCGCGGTCAACACCGACAAGGACATCATCAAGGTCGGCGACCTCTACTACATGTGCTTCGACGGCGTCTGGTTCATGTCGCGCAGCGCCAGCGGTCCCTGGGAAGTCACCGGATCGGTCCCGGGCCAGATTTACGAGATCCCGCCGAGCTCGCCGTCCTACAACGTCACGAACGTGACCGTCGTCGAGGACAACAGCGACGCGGTCGTCTTCGCGACGGCAGCCGCCGCCACCGGAATGATGGTCGCGTGGGGGTGCGTCGTCTGGGGCAGTGGTTATTACTATCCGCCGTACGTGGGCTACGGCGGTTTCTATCCCGCCTACTATCCGTACTACCCGACCTACGGCTTCCACGCGTCGTACAACCCGTGGACCGGCGCCTATAGCCGCGGCGCTGTCGCGTACGGCCCGTACGGCGGAGCGGGCGTCGGCTCGCGTTACAACCCGAGGACCGGCACGTACTCGCGTGGCGCGGCGGCGTGGGGACCGTACGGTGCGCGCGGCTCGGCAACCGCGTACAACCCCCGCACTGGCGCCCGCGGCGCGACCCGCCAGGGATCGAGCGTCTACGGCAGCTGGGGCCAGACCGGGGTCAGGCGAGGCAATCAGTGGGCCACGACGTCGCGCGTCACCAACAACATGACCGGCGCGACGACGCGGCGCACGCAGACGAGTGGCGGCGGCAGCGCGGTCACCCGCAATGGCGCCGGCATCGGGAACAACTCCGGAGTCGCACGAACAGGCAGCGGCGACGTCTACGCGGGACGCGACGGCAACGTGTACCGCAATAGCGGCAGCGGCTGGCAGAAGTACGACAACGGCGGCTGGAACTCCGTGCCGGAGGCGACGCCGCAGCAGCGCGAGCAGGCGCAGCAGCGTGCGAACCAGGCGCGAGACAACGCCGCCGCCGGCAACAGCACCGTCGGACAACTCGACCGCGACTCCGCGGCGCGCTCGGAGGGTGCGCAGCGCACGCGTGATGCGGGCGCGGTCAACAGCGGCACGCGCAGCGCGAACCCGAACAGCTATCGCCCGAGCGGCGGCGGCTACCGCGGCGGCGGCTCCCGCGGCGGCGGTCGCCGCCGGTAGTCTGCCCGCGGCGCAGCGCGCCCGACCTCACTTGGCCCGGAAGGAGAACACGATGCCTCGGTTCAGATCGCTGATGATCACGCTCGGGTTGCTACTGACGTCGATGGCGACCGCCGCGGCGGCGCAGACGCCGGACACGCAATCCGAATCACGCGACGTCAACCTGCGCGCCTACATCGAGCTGCTCCGTTCCGACGTGCGCTCGCAGAAGGTGGCCATCCTCACCGAGATGATGGACTTCACCGAAGCGGAGGATGCGAAGTTCTGGCCGATCTACCGCGAGTACGACGTCGAACTCGCGGCGATCAACGACGACCGCATGAAGCTCATCATCGACTACGGGAAGAGCTACGGGACGCTGACCGACGCCGACGCCGATCGCATCGCCCGCGCCGCAATCGATCTGGAAGGGCGGCGGCAAGCACTCAAGCTGAAGTACTACGACCGCGTCAAAACGGCGCTGTCGGCCAAGCAGGCCGCCCGCTTCCTCCAGGTCGAGAACCAGATCCTGTTGATCGTCGACCTGCAGATTGCCGCATCGCTGCCGATCGTCCAGTGACGCGACGCCGTGAGGAGATGAACATGAAACGACACATCACGTGGATCTCCTGCCTCAGCCTCGTCCTGCTGATGGCTGATGCAACGCTCTCCGCCGATCGCGTCAAGCTCCGCAGCGGGAAGAGCGTTGAGGGTTCGTTCCTGAGCGCGGACGTGAAAATCGTTCGCGTCCTGCTCGGCAACGGATCGATCGCGGAATTCAAGGTGGAAGACGTCGCGTCGGTCGAGTTCACGGCCCGCAAACCGCCACCGCCACCGCCACCGCCGCCGCCGCCGACCGCGGCGCCGAAGCCGGTCACCGTTCCCAACGGCACGGTGCTGAGCGTACGGCTCACGCAGGCGATCGACGTCGACTCGACCAAGACCGGCGCCACGTTCAAGTCGATCCTCGACGATCCGGTGATGATGGACGGCAAGGTCATCGTTCCGCGCAACGCCGTCGTCATGCTGCAGGCCGCCAAGGTCGAGCAGGCCGGTAAGATGAAGGGGTCCGACAACATCACGCTGAAGGCGAACACGCTCGCGTTCGGCGGCGTGACCTACGACATCGTGACCGCCTACGTCGAGACGAAAGGCTCGGGCGAGGGGAAGAAGACTGCGCGCAAGGTCGGCGGCGGCGCTGGACTCGGCGCGATCATCGGCGGCATTGCCGGCGGCGGCACCGGAGCGGCCATCGGCGCGGCCGCAGGCGCGGCGACCGGTGCGGTCGTCGCCAGCCAGGGGACCGAACATCTGCAGCTGGCTGCCGAGACGCGCCTGCAGTTTCAGCTGACCGCCGCCGTCACCGTGCGGCCGTGACCCGCGCGCACACCGCTGCCAGCGTGAGCGCCTTCGTCGCGCTCGCGCTCCACGTCGTCGCGTCCGCATCCGGTCCGACGTTCACGTCGACCTGGAAAGCGCCGGAGGCAAGCGGCGTCAGCTTCGCGGGCAAGAAGGTCGCCGCGCTCGTCATCAGCAACGACCAGAACCTTCGCGTCTCCGGCGAGGAACAGCTCGTACGCGAGCTCAACCCTCGCGGGGTGCAGGGTGTGGCGACCTACCGGATGGCGCCGCGCGAAGAGCTGACCGGCGCCGAGCGCGCGCGGCCGTGGTTCGAGCGCGCTGCCGTCGAGGGGGTCGTCGCGCTCCGGCCGGTGAGCCGGGAGAAGCAGATCACCTACTCGCCCAGCGTCTGGACGACGACGTCGTACTCGACGCTGTGGGGCTACTACGGCTACGGCTGGACGGGCGTCTACGATCCGGGCGGTTCGCGCGAGGACACGACCATCGTCATCGAAACGCTCGTCTACAGTGTGCCGCTCGACAAACTGATGTGGGCGGGCGTGAGCACGACGACCAATCCGAAGAAAGCGCCGGTCTTCATCAAGGAGCTCGTCGACGGCGCGGTGAAGGAGATGAAGAAGCAGGGCCTCGTGAAGTAGGCAGGTCGCCTGCTCCTTCCTCGCCGCATGTGGTGTCGATCAGCGACCGGCGTAGCTGGAACCCATCATGAACGCACGCGTGAAGATGAAGGTGTTCTTCCTCGACGGCTCGATCGCCACGTTCAGTTATCCGAGCCAGGCAGGGAAGGACCAGGCGGCGATCGTCGCAGCCGTCAAGAAAGCGATCGACTCGGAGCGGCTGGTGCTCGAGGCGGACGGCGACCTCGTCGTGATCCCGATCCGCAGCGTCAAGTACGTGCGCGTCACGCCCGCGCCGGCGCATCTTCCCGCCGGGACCCTGCGCGAGGCACGAATGAGCTGACGATCGCCGCGTGCGGGTGTCGTGCACGCGACCGTCCAATGAGGAGCCCCCATGTCCAGTGATCCGATGCGTGTCGAACATGATTTGCTCGGTGAGAAGGCCGTCCCGGCCGCGGCGTACTACGGCGTGCAGACCGCGCGCGGCCTCGAGAACTTCCACATCTCCGGCGTGCAGATCCGCCTCTATCCCGACCTGATTCGGGCGCTCGCCATGGTCAAGCGCGGCGCCGCCCGCGCCAACTTCGAGTGCGGCGTGTTCGATCAGAAGATCCTCACGGGGATCGAAGGCGCGTGCAAGGAGATCGCCGACGGCGCGCTCCACGATCAGTTTCAGCTCGACGTGCTGCAGGGCGGCGCCGGCACGTCCACCAACATGAACGCGAACGAGGTGATTGCCAACCGCGCGCTCGAGCTGATGGGACACAACAAGGGCGAGTATCAGCACTGCGACCCCCACGATCACGTGAACGCGTCGCAGTCGACCAACGACGCCTATCCCACCGCGCTCCACGTCGGCATGGCGCTCGGCAACGGCCGCCTGATCGCCGCGATCAACGATCTGATCGCCGCGTTCCGTGCCAAGGGGCGCGAGTTCTCGTCGATTCTCAAGATGGGCCGCACGCAGCTCCAGGACGCGGTGCCGATGACGCTCGGCCAGGAGTTCAACGCCTTTGCCGAGACGCTCGCCGGCGAGATCCGCGCGCTCGATGCCGTGCAGCGCGTACTGTGCGAGATCAACATGGGGGCGACCGCGATCGGCACCGGCCTCAACGCGCCGGCCGGATACGCGCAGCGCTGCACCGCGCACATCGCCGAGATCTCGGGACTGCCGCTGTACCTCGCGTCCGATCTCATCGAAGCGACACAGGACACGCAGGCGTTCGTTCTCTACTCGTCGTGCATGAAGAGCCTCGCGATCAAGCTGTCGAAGGTCTGCAACGATCTGCGGCTGCTGTCATCGGGACCGCGGTGCGGCCTGCGCGAGATCAACCTGCCGCCCAAGCAGCCCGGCTCGTCGATCATGCCGGGCAAGGTGAATCCGGTGATCCCGGAAGTGGTCAACATGGTCTGCTTCCGCGTGATCGGCAGCGATCAGACGATCTCGATGGCGGCCGAGGCCGGTCAACTGCAGCTCAACGTGTTCGAGCCGGTCATCGCCGCCTGCATCTTCGAGGCGCAGACCCTGTTCATCAACGCCGCTCAGACGCTCCGCGTGCACTGCGTCGAAGGCATCACCC
>DATFXR010000311.1:0-10358 GCA_035315685.1 Vicinamibacterales bacterium
CTGGACGGTGCAGGTGAGTCCGGCGCGCGACGACACGCTGATGGCGGCGGCACAGGGCGCGCCGTGGATCCGATCGGTCATCGTGAGCGCAACCTTTGCCGCCGTGCTGGGGTTGCTGGTGGCGTTGCGCGTGTCGCGCGCCAGCATCGATCTCGCGACGCTGCGATCGGATTTCGTGTCGTCGGTGACCCACGAGCTGAAGACGCCGCTCACGACGATCCTCAGCGCCGCCGAGACGCTGTTCCGCGGCCGCGTCACGACGAGCGACGGCGTGAACCGCTACGCGCAGCTGCTGATGCAGGAGTCGCGGCGTCTGAAACGGCTGGTCGACAACATCCTGGCGTACGCGCGCGTCACCGACGTCACCGAGGTGTATTCGTTCCAGCCGCTCGAGCCGGCGGAACTGGTCGCGGCGGCGCTCCGCGGGTTTCCCGATCTCAAACCGCCGGCCGTCGAGATCGACGTGCCGCGCAGCCTGCCGACCATTCGCGCCGACCGCACGTCGATCGTCCTGACGCTCGACAACCTAATCGACAACGCGCTCCGCTACTCGAGTGGCGAACGCTGGCTGGCGATTCGCGGGTGCGCGCGCGACCGGTTCGTGGATCTCGCGATCGAGGACCACGGCGCCGGCATTCCGGCCGGCGAGCTGCCGCGGATCACGAAGCGGTTCGTCCGCGGGCGATCGGCCGAAGCCCCGGGCAGCGGCCTGGGACTGGCCATCGCGACCCGCGTCATCAGCGACCATGGCGGCCAGATGACCATCGACAGCGTTCCGGGTCGCGGCACGACCGTGACGCTCGTGTTCCCGCGGGCCGGAGAGTGACCCATGCGAAGGCGAATCCTGATCGTCGAAGACGACCCCGCGCTCGCCGAAGTCGTCCGCGACAACCTGCTCGTGGATGGGTTCGACGTGACCGTCGCTCGCAACGGCGACGAGGCGATTGGCATCAGTCGCGCCAACACGCCGGATCTCATCCTGCTCGACCTAATGCTGCCCGGATCCGACGGGTTCAAGCTGTGCGGCCTGCTGCGCGCGAACGGCCGTGTGCCGATCATCATCGTCTCGGCGCGCGGCCAGAAGGCCGACAAGCTGCAGGGGCTGCACGTCGGTGCGGACGACTACGTCACCAAGCCGTTCGACATGGAGGAGCTCGTCGCGCGGATCACTGCCGTCCTGCGTCGCACCAAGCACGATGTCGGATCGGTGCGCCTCGGGCGAACGGTGATCGACTTCGAGAATCAGCGCGCCTACAACCCGGACGGCGAGATTCATCTCACGCAGCGAGACTTCGACGTGCTGCGATACCTGGCGGCGAGGAACGGCCGCGTCGTGCGCCGCGACGAGATTCTTCGCGAGGTCTGGGGCTTCAACGATCCGCCGACGACCCGCTCGGTCGACAACGCGGTCGCCAAACTGCGAAAGAAGCTGGAGGACGATCCGCACGCGCCGAAGTTCATCCACACGGCGTTCGGTGACGGCTACCGGATCACGTTCGATCTGGTCGACGAATTGCCGAAGACGTCGTGACATCCTGAGGAAAAGCAACCGCAGAGACCGTAGAGACCGCAGAGATCGCAGAGATCGCAGTTCTTTTGTAGATCCAGAAGATTCCGCGTGCTCTGCGTTCTCCGCGGTTGCTTTCCCCGCGCCAGCCCGTCCTGCCGCTCCCGCCCCTCCTGCCCGCTCACGACGGCGGTGGCGGCAGGTGCAACAGTTTCTCGGGATTGGTCACGATGTAGATCGCGTGAATGCGCCCCTCTCTCATTTCGACGGTGAACACCGATTGCGGCCGCCCGTTCTCGTAACTCACGACGCCCGGCTGCCCGTTGATCTCGACGACCCGCCGCTGCAGGTTGAGTGACATGAGCCGTCGGACGCCATGCACCGCAGCGCGGGCAACCTTGTCGGGCCCGCGAACCGGCAGCGGGAGGGCCGCCGCCTTGCCGCCGCCGTCTGTGTGCATCACCACGTCTCCCGAAAGCAGCGCGACGAGGCGATCCATGTCGCCGCTTCCCGCCGCCTCATAGAAGCGCTCCAGCAGCTCCAGATGATGTTGCGTCGGCGGCTGGAATCGCGGACGGGTCAGCTGGACGTGTTGCTGCGCCCGGCGCAGGAGCTGTCGGCAGTTGGCTTCGCTGAGGTTCAGCGCCGCGGCGATTTCGACGTGCGTGTAGTCGAAGACCTCGTGCAGCAGAAACACGGCGCGCTCGGTCGGCGTCAACCGCTCCAGCAACAGCAGCAGCGCCATCGAGACCGATTCGTCCACCTGCAGCATCTCCGACGCGTTCGGTCCAGGCTCGGTCACCAGCGGTTCCGGCAGCCACTCGCCGACATAGGTCTCGCGCTGCGCGCGCGCTGACTGAAGCTGATTGATGCAGAGCCGGCTCACAATCGTGACGAGAAAGGCTCTCGGCGATCGAACCTCCACCTCCGATGCGCGCTGCCAGCGGACGAACGCGTCCTGGACCGCATCTTCGGCATCGGCAACGCTCCCGAGCATGCGATACGCGATCGAGAAGAGGAGGCTGCGATGCCGTTCGAACGTGGCCAGCCTGCGCGCCTCGTCGCTCTGTACGGGTTGAGAATCCGATTTCTCCTCGCGGTCTCTGCTCATGGTTCCTTCACGCCGGCCCGCTCACCGGCTGCATTGGTGATGAACGCCGCCCGACGGCCGCGCCGACGCGAGAACCGTCGGATTCGCGTCCATTCAGCCTGCGGAAGTACACATACGAGATGATCAGCGATCCCAGGAACAGCAGCGGATCGACGACGAAGAGCAGCGGGTCGCCGACCGCAGCGTGGGCGATACTGGCCGACAACAGAGTGATGGCGAACCCGGCGTATGCAAACTCGCGCGCCTTGTACGGAATTCCCGGCAGCAGCAGTGTCAGCACGCCGAGGGCCTTGGCAGTGGTGAGCTCGATCCTGAAATAGTCGGGCAACCCGAGATGGGCGAACGCGCCCTTCATCGGTCCAAGCGGATGCTCGAGATTGAAGTTGATGGCGCTGAACACCATCACGGAACAGACAATTCCCGTCGTCGTCCAATAAATAGACTTGTCTCTGGTCATGGTTGGCTCCCGTTGCTTCGTTCGATCGACCGTCCCGCCTGGCGATGGCCCCGACGTGCATCGTTGGCGCAGATCCTGAACGTGAGACCGGACACGTTGTTGGACCGTGACACTCCGGCTCACCCCGGAGCGGCGGTCAGCCCACTGATCCAGGCAAGGATCAGCTGAATCGTTTTCAGGGACAGGATCGTCTGATATTCCGATCGCGTCTGCGCGAAGCGTACGCTTTTGCGACACGCAACGGCCGCGCGAGCCCGGTGATCGGCGGAGGATCTGTGCTGCACATCACCCCGTGGGAGCGACAGGCGCTGCAACTTCTGGCACAAGGAAAGCCGATCGATGACATCGGCGCATCGCTCGGCGTATCCGGGTCGGACGTCGCGCTGCGCGTCAAGGCACTGTTTGCGAAGATGGGCGTCACCAACCCGGCCGAGGCGATCGCCGACGCGCTGCGGCGGGGATTGCTCGTCAGCCCGTAAGGTCGATCCGTTCGTCGCCCCGCCGCCACGCCGCGTCATCCACCGACGCGAACCGGTTTCCCCTCGCCGCCGCCCCTGGACACGCGGCATGTCGTGATTACATCGGAGGTAATTGCCGCGCGTCGGCGACCTGCTCGATCCTCCTGCTGACACGGTCTGAGGAGGTCAGCATGGACAGACGAGCTGTACTTGGGTCGGCCGTCGCGCTCGCCGCGGCTGGTGTGCCGGGCGCGGTCACCTCACATGCGGCGCTGCCGCGCCGCCAGGACGCGCGCGCGGAACCCGGATCCTGGATCCGCACACACGACGGCCAGAGCCTGCATTACAAGGACTGGGGCACGGGAGCACCGATGGTGTTCCTGGCTGCGTGGGCGCTGCCGTCGGACATGTGGGATTACCAGATGGTTCCGCTATCTGCGCAGAACCTGCGCTGCGTCGCCTACGATCGACGCGGCCACGGCCGATCGTCTCGACCGGGCGTCGGCTACGACTACGATTCGCTCGCCGACGATCTCGCGGCCGTCCTCGACACGCTGGACCTGCGCGACGTGACGCTGGTCGGCATGTCGATGGCCGCCGGCGAGATGGTCCGCTACGTCACGCGGCACGGCGCCGGCCGCATCGCTCGCCTCGTCTTCGTTGCGACCGCCGCGACGCCGTTTCGCACCCGGACGCCCGACAATCCGCGCGGGATCCCTGCCGGGCAGCTCGACGCCTTTCGCAACCACGTGCTGCTGCGCGACTATCCGAAATGGCTGGAAGACAATCGTCCGCCGTTCTTCGTGCCGGAGACGTCGCCGCAGATGCAGGACTGGATCAAGACGCTGATGCTCGGCACCTCGATGAAAGCCCTCGTCGAATGCAGCCGCAGCATGTCGTCGACGGACTTTCGCGCGGAGCTGCGGAAGATCAGCGTGCCGACGCTGTTGATTCACGGCGACAAGGACGTCTCCGCGCCGATCGATCTGACCGGCAGGCTGACGGCGGAGCTGATTCCGCGCGCGCAGCTGAAGGTCTACGAAGGCGCGCCGCATGGTCTGTTCGTGACGCACATGGCGCGGCTGACCGCCGACCTGCTCGCGTTCGCCCGTAGCTGATTTCCGGCGACAATCGAGTGGAGGCAAACCATGAACGGGACGCTCGAGCAGGCCGGACGACAGTCCGACCACGCGCTCGGCCATCTTCTGCGAGCGTGGAGAGCCGCGCGAGGAATGAGTCAGCTCGATCTAGCGCTGCGTGCCGGCTTCTCGAGCCGGCATGTCAGCTTCATCGAGACGGGACGAACCCAGCCGAGCCGGCAGGCGCTCCTGGTGCTCGCCGAAGCGCTGGACGTGCCGCTGCGCGAACGCAATCGTCTGCTCGCCGCCGGCGGTTACGCCCACGTCTACCGACAGACGCCGCTCGCGGCCGAGGAGATGGCACACGTCCGCGGCGTCCTGCAATTCATCCTCGACCGGCACGCCCCCTATGCGGCAGTCGTCCTCGATCGCTACTCGAACTGCCTCATGGGAAATGACGCATCAGCGAAACTGCTGGCGGCGCTCGTCGATCCCTCGCTCATGGCCGGACACGTGAACCATCTGCGGGTCGTGTTTCATCCCCTCGGCGCGCGCCGCTGGATCGTCAACTGGGACGAGGTCGCGTGGCATCTGTTGAGCCGCGCGAAACGCGAGCTCGCCGAGTCTGCAGGCGATGCGGCGGGCACGGCGCTGCTGGCCGAACTCCGCAAGCACGCCGGCACGCTGCGGCGCCGCCCCTCCGGAGCTGCGCTCAGGGCTACGGATGTGCTGCTGCCGATTCACGTTCGAACGCGCGATCTCGAGCTTCGCATGTTCAGCACGATCATGACGCTCGGCACGCCGCAGGACGTGACGCTCCAGGAGCTCCGTGTCGAGACGTTCTTTCCTGCCGACGAGGAATCGGAGGCGTGCTGGCCGCGCCTGCTGGCCAACCTGAAAACCGAGGCGCCGAAGATCTCGTAGGCTCCCCGCACGGCGCGACAAATCGCGACGAGAAACAGCGAACCGGTCGCGGCCTTTTGCTGTTACACTCCGCCCTCAATTCCGGGTTCGGAACCTCGTCAGACATGTCCGGTCGGCCGCCGACCTTTCGGAACGTCCGTTGGTCCGGTTCCCCGCCGGGCGTTCTCACCCGTTACGCGTTCCGTCGTTGAGCAGGCGGTCACCCCTGGAAAAGGAGTTCGCCAGATGACGACATTCTCCCCGTCCGGTAGGCGCGTCGCGATGCGGCCCTGGTTGATTGTCGGAGCCGTCCTGTTGCTGTCGGTTGGCGGCGCTACCGTGGCCGTCGCGCAGAGCGTGTCGTCCGGCACGATCGAAGGCACCATCAAGGACGAGTCGGGCAGCGTGCTGCCGGGCGCGACCATCACGGCGACAAGTCCGCAACTGCAGGTTGGTCAGATCGTCCAGGTGTCCGACTCGTCGGGAAACTACAAGTTCGTCGACCTGCCGCCGGGCACATACCGCCTGAAGGCCGAGCTCCAGGGATTCTCGCAGTCGGTCCGCGACGAGCTCCGGTTGACCGTCGGCTTCAACGCGCGGGTCGACTTCCTGCTGAAAGTCGGCGCGCTCGAGGAATCGGTCACGGTCAGCGGCCAGAGTCCGGTCGTCGATGTCACCAACACGACGGCGAGCGTGGCGCTGACCAAGGAAGTCCTCGACACGATTCCGCGCGGCCGCGACCTGCAGAACGTCTTCGCGATGGCGCCCGGCGTCACCCAGGCGGTCGCCGACGTCGGCGGCAGCACGATGGCGCAGCGCCAGAACCTGTTCAGCTACGGCGTGCTGGCGCAGCCGAAGCTGCAGGTCGAAGGCATGAACATCACGATGGGCGCGGACCAGAACACCGCGATCTACTTCAACGACAGCACGCTCGAGGAAGTGCAGATCAAGACGTCGGGCAATGACGCGGAAGTGTCGGTGCCCGGGATGTCGATGGTTGCAATCATGAAGTCGGGCGGCAACACGTTCCACGGCACCTACCAGGCGTCCACCGAATCACCGAAGCTGCAGGCCAACAATCTCACCTCGGCGCTGCAGGCGCAGGGGCTCACCGCGACGTCGCCGCTGAAGAATTTCTACGACGTCTCTGCCGATCTCGGCGGCCGCATCGTGCGCGACAAGCTGTGGTTCTACGGCGCGTACGGCCGCCAGGGCAAGACGGAAGGCGTGGTCGGCTTCGCGGCGAGCCCTGGCCCTGACGGCAAGTACCTCACCGCCGACGATCCCCTCGCCGACTTCGAGACCTCGCTCCAGCAGTTCTCGGTAAAGTTCTCCTATCAGCTCTCGAAGAACAACCGCCTGATCTACGCGTGGCAGCGCGGCACCAAGGCGCAGCCGGAGAACAACGCCGACCGCTTTACGCCGCTCGAATCGACGCGCGACTACGTGAACCCCACCGCGATTCAGAAGATCGAGCTGCAGAGCATGCTCAGCCCGCGCGTGCTCGTGAACGCCGTCGGCGGCTACAGCGGCTACGTGACCGACTACGACGCGGCGCGCTCGTACGCGCGCGCCGACGCGCCGCCGCGCAACGACCTCGCGACGACCCTGAACACCGGCTCGGCGCCGCTGCATCAGAACAAGACTCGCGACCGCATCCAGAGCGAGGATAGCGTCACCTTCTTCCCGGAACGATCCGTGCTCGGCCATCACGAGATCAAGAGCGGCGTCAGCATTTATCTCGACAGGAGCTCCGACGGCTACTCGAACAACCTCGCCTGCAACTGCATCCTCTACACCGACACCATCAACGGCGTGCCGAACACGCCGTCGCAGATTCGCATTTACAACACACCGGTCGTCCCGGCCGATCACGCCAACACCTACGCGTGGTACGTGAAGGACAGCTGGCGGCCGTCGGGTCGCGTCACGCTCAATCTCGGTCTCCGCTGGGAGCGTCAGACGTCGTTCCTGCCCGCCCAGTCGTTCGGCGGCGCGCGCGATTGGGCGACGGTGTTCCCCGCCGGCAGCTACCCGGAGATCGACGTGCAGAACTTCGCGCGGGTTGTGCCGCGCGCCGGCGTGGCGTGGGACGTCGGCGCCAAGTCCGTGGTGAAAGCCACCGTCGGCCTGTACAACTACATGCTCGGCGACACCTACGCGGATGCGTTCAACCGGAACGCCACCGCCAACGCCGTCTTCACCTGGCACGATCTCAACGGCGATCGGCTCTACGAGCCGGGCGAGGTGAACCTCGATTTGAACAGCACCGACTTCAGGAGCATCACGGCAGCGAGCAACCGCATCCTGAACCCGGCGCTGCAGCCGCCGAACACCTGGGAGACGACGGCGAGCTTCGAGCGCGAGATGGCGCCAAATCTCGCGCTGCGCACCATGTACGTTTACAAAGTCGTCGGCGACTCCATCGTCAACTCGACCAACTCGCTCGTGACGGTCAACACGCTGCGGCCGTTCGACGCCTGGAGCGTTCCGATCACCCGACGCGATCCCGGACCGGACGGCGTGCTCGGCAACGCCGACGATGCCGGGAAGGTCACGTTGTACGACTACACCGCGGCATATCGCGGCGCATCGTTCGTGAACTCGCAGATCGTGAACGCGCCGAACACCGACCGCTATCACGCGATGGAGTTCACGGTGACGAAGCGGTTCTCGTCGCGATGGAACGGGCAGGTGTCGTACTTCGCCGTCAAGAATCACCGGTGGATCGCCTCGGTGTTCACCAATCCGAACGACGAGTTCTTCCCGCTGGACGAGACGTGGACGTGGGCGGGCAACGTCAGCGCCAGCTACCGTCTCCCTGCCGACTTCACCGTGTCTGGATTCCTGCAGAGCAAGAACGGTCTGCTGGGCCAGCGGACCTACATCTTCCGGCAGGCCGATCCCGACGGCGGGCCGGCAATCGCGCAGAACGGCAACACGACGATCAGGCTCGAGCCGTACGGCACCCGCCAGCTGTCCGCGCAGAACATCCTCAACCTCCGCGGCAGCAAGAGCTTCCCGTTCGGCGGCGAGCGGCGGCTCGACATCGACTTCGACGTCTTCAACGTGCTGAACGCGGCGACACCAACCGCTGCGAACTTCCAGTCGGGTCCGTCATTCGGGTACGTCACCGGCGTCATTCCGGCGCGCATTGCGCGTCTGGGGGTCCGGTTCCGATTCTGACCGTCGTTCTCATCGTCCAGTGGAGGCGCACATGAACCTGAAGACCTCATTGATTTACGCCGGCCTCGCGGCCGCGATCGCGACGGCGCTGGTCGTGCCGTCGACGATACCGGTGCCGTGGCGTACGCCGGTGCTGCACGCCGACTCACTCAACTGCAATGTCTCGCAGTACAAGGCGGCGCAGGGGTTGACGGCGACCGTCGAGCAGGATTCGCTCCTCGTGTCGTGGACGGGGCAGAACGGCGCCGATCTCCGCGCGCGCTATGCGATTGACGGCGGTCAGCCGGTCGTGCGGGAGCTTGCCGTCAGGAAGGCGGGCGGACAGTGGACGACGCTCGGCAGAAACCTGACCGCGGAGTACCACGTCGTCAGCGGCATCCGACGCATGGCCGACGATCAGGCGAACCCGCTGCGCGCGGCCGGCGTCGAGCTGACTGAAGACGTGATCAACAAGAACCGCTGGTATGCGTTCTGGGACGCGCCGCTGGTGATGCCGGGTTCGCAGGAAATGAAGGATGAAGCGGCCTGGCAGCGGTCGCAGCAGCCGCAAGAGGGCCGCGGTGCTGGCCGCGGCGGCCGCGGTGAGGCGCAGGGTCAGCAGCGCGATCCGCTGGTGCCGAACCGGACGCTCGGCACGCCGCGTACACCATCGGACATCAAACGCGCCGACTCGTCGTTCCATACCACGTCGTGCAGTGTGAAGACCGACGGGGCGAGCCTGGTCGTCACGTTCCCCGGCTTGTCGATGGGAATCTTCTCGGGCGACCTGCAGTTCACCGTCTACAAAGGCACCAACCTCGTGCGAATGGACGCGGCCGCGAAGACCAACGAGCCGTGGGTGGCCTACAAATACGACGCCGGCCTCAAGGGGTTCACCACCGATCTCACGCCGCGCGTCGCCTGGCGCGACACCGGCGGGCATCTGCAGTCCAATCAGTTCGGCGGTGCGACCAACACCTCGCTCGCGCGCGTCAAGGCGCAGAACCGTCTGATCGTGGTCGAAGCGGGCGGCGGCACGCTCGCGGCGTTTCCGCCGCCGCACACCTTCTTCTTCACGCGCGAGAAGGACACCAACCTCGGCTACGTCTGGTATCGCAAGGACGCCGACGGCAAGTTCGGCGTCGGCGTCGGCATGCCTGAGCGCGAAGAAGAGCCGCGCTACGTGCAGAACTTCGCGCTCTACAACGCGCCGCCCGGAACGGTGCAGAAGATGGGCGTGTACTTCTACGCCAGCCCGGAGGCGGGTGAGCCGGCGCGGCAGGCGGCGCTTGCGTTCACGCACGGCGACGCGTTCAAGCCGGTTCCCGGCTACAAGACCTTCGTCAACCACTTCCATCTCGACTTCACCGGACGCCAGCGCCTTTCCGGATCGCTCGACACGCCGTTCCAGGATCTCGCGGCGATGAAATCACTCGGCCTGAATGTCATCGGCCTGAGCGACTTCCACTTCGAACTGCACGCGAACGATCCCGGTCCGCTGCGCCTCGCCGATCAGAAGGACTATTTCGAAGCGTCGCGCCGCGCGTCGGACAAGGATTTCCTGGTCGTGCCGTGGGAGGAGCCGAGCGCCTTCTTCGGTGGCCACTACAACATCGTCTGGCCGAAGGATGTCTACTGGACCAAGGTGCGGCAGGCCGGGCAGCCGTTCGTCGAGGAC
>DATFXR010000312.1:0-5039 GCA_035315685.1 Vicinamibacterales bacterium
CGTGCCCGACCTGAGCGACACGCAGGTGATCGTCTACTCCACCTGGGATCGCAGCCCGGACATCATCGAAGATCAGGTCACCTATCCGATCGTCACCGCCCTCCTCGGTGCGCCGCGCGTCAAGGCGGTACGCGGCATTTCGGACTTCGGCGCATCGTACGTATACGTGGTGTTCGACGACGGCGCCGACATGTACTGGGCGCGGTCGCGCACGCTCGAGTATCTATCGCCGGTGCTGTCGCGGCTACCGCAGGGCGTGAAGACCGAACTCGGACCCGATGCGACCGGACTCGGCTGGATCTTTCAGTACGTGCTCGTCGACAGGTCGGGGACGCACAGCCTCGCCGATCTTCGCGCCGTGCAGGACTGGTATCTGCGCTATCACCTGAAGTCAGTCCGTGGCGTGGCCGACGTTGCCGCACTGGGCGGGTACGTTCGCCAGTATCAGGTGAACGTCGATCCGAACCGCCTGCGCGCCTACGGATTGTCGATCGGCCGCGTCGTCGACGCGGTGCGCGGCGGCAATGCCGACGTCGGCGGCCGGCTGATCGACTTCGGCGGCACGGAGTACATGGTGCGGGGCCGCGGCTACGCGCAATCGACGCGCGATTTCGAGAACATCGTGCTCACAGCCGGCCAGAGCGGCGCGCCCGTACGGATCAAGGACGTGGGGGTTGTTGCCGTGGGCCCCGATGCACGCAGAGGAGCGACCGATCTCGACGGCCGGGGCGACGCGGTTTCGGGCATCGTCGTGATGCGTCACGGCGAAAACGCCCTGGCGGTAATCGACCGGGTCCGCGCCAGGCTGCAGGACGTCGCCGGCGGGCTGCCGAAGGGCGTCGAGGTGGTGCCGATCTACGATCGGTCCGACCTCATCCGGAAGTCGATCGACAACCTGCGCGGAACGCTCACCGAGATCATGATCACGGTGGCGCTGGTGATCATGCTGTTCCTCTGGCACATCCCGAGCGCGATGATCCCGATCTTCACGATTCCGATCGTGGTCCTGATCGCGTTCATTCCGTTCCGTGCATTCGGCCTGAGCGCCAACATCATGTCGCTTGGCGGCATCGCCATTGCTGTCGGCGCGCTCGTCGACGCGGCAATCGTCGTCGTCGAGCAGACCCACAAGAAGCTGGAGATCTGGGATCGGAGCGGCCGCCGGGAAGAGCACGAGTCGGTGATCATCAACGCGGTCAAGGAAGTGGGCGGGCCGAGCTTCTTCGCGCTGCTCGTCATCGCGGCGTCGTTCCTTCCGGTGCTCACCCTGGAAGCGCAGGAAGGCCGCCTGTTCAAGCCGCTCGCCTATACGAAGACGCTGTGCATGGTGGTCGCCGCCATCCTCGCCGTGACGCTCGACCCGGCGCTGCGGCTCCTGGTCATGAAGTACGGCCGCATCCGCTCCGAGGAACGGCATCCGGTGAGCCGCGTCCTCGTGCGGATCTACGAACCGGTGGCGGCGTGGGCGCTTCGCCACACCGGGATCGTCCTCGCCGGCGCCGCAGCGCTCGTCCTCGCGACCGTCCCGGCGTTCATGCGGCTCGGATCGGAGTTCATGCCGCCGCTCGACGAAGGCACACTGCTCTACATGCCGTCGACGATGCCGGGGATCTCGATCGGCGGCGCGTCGCACCTGCTGCAGGCGACGGATCGCGCCCTCAAGCAGTTCCCCGAAGTGGATCGCGTGCTCGGCAAGGCGGGTCGCGCCGACACCCCAACCGATCCGGCGCCGCTCTCCATGCTCGAAACGGTGATCACGCTGCGTCCACGCAGCGAGTGGAGAACGGTCCCCCGCTGGTATTCCGGCTGGGCGCCGCGCTGGGCGCTGCCCGTACTGCGCCGCATCACGTCCGACCGGCTGTCGCAGGACGAGCTCGTGGCCGCGATGAATCGCGCGCTGACGCTGCCCGGGCTGTCCAACGCGTGGACGATGCCCGTGAAGGGGCGGACCGCGATGCTGACGACCGGCATTCGGACGCCGATCGGGGTCAAGATCTCGGGCGCCGATTTGAACGTCATCGATCGGCTCGGCGCCAGGATCGAACAGGTTCTGCCGAAGGTGCGCGGGGCGCGCAGCGTGTTCGCAGAGCGCAGCAGCGGCGGCTTCTTCCTCGACATCGCGTGGAAGCGCGACGAGCTCGCGCGCTTTGGCCTGAGCGTCGACGAAGCGCAATCGGTCGTGCAGAACGCGATCGGCGGCGAGAACGTCACCACGACGATCGAAGGCCGCGAGCGCTACCCCGTCAACGTCCGCTACATGGCCGACTTCCGCAGCGATGTCGACGCGCTCGGCCGTGTGCCGGTGCCGGCGGCCGGCGGCGAGCGCCAGATTCCGCTCGCGCAGCTGGCGACGATAGCGTCGGCGTCCGGACCGTCGATGATCCGCAACGAAGATGGTCTGCTGACCGGTTACGTGTACGTCGATCTCGACGGCCGCGATCCGTCGATGTTCGTCGACGAGGCGCGTCAGGTGGTCGCAAGCGCCGTCACGGTGCCGCCGGGATACAGCATCTCGTGGAGCGGTCAGTTCGAAGCGATCCAACGGGTTCGCGAACGGCTGGCCGTCGTGATCCCGATCACGCTTGCCTGCATCCTCTTCCTCCTGTACGCGAATACCGGGTCGATCGCCCGCACCATGATGGTGGTCCTGGCGGTGCCGTTCTCCGCCGTTGGTGCCATCTGGTTCGTCTACCTGCTTGGCTACAACATGAGCGTCGGCGTATGGGTCGGCCTGATCGCCCTGATCGGCGTCGACGCTGAAACCGGCGTCTTCATGCTGCTCTATCTCGACCTCGCGTGTGACGAAGCGCGGCGCGAGGGGCGACTCAGGTCCGTTGAGGCTCTCCGCGCCGCCGTCATGCATGGCGCCGTCAAACGGCTGCGGCCGAAGGTGATGACCGTCGCGACGATGTTCATTGGCCTGCTGCCGGTGATGTGGTCCAGTGGCACCGGCGCCGACGTGATGAAACGGATCGCCGCACCGATGATTGGCGGGATCCTCACGTCGTTTCTGCTGGAGCTGGTGGTCTATCCGCCGCTCTATCAGGCGTGGCAGCGGAGGTCACTGAGAACCAGCAATTAAGAATTTGGAATTGGGAATTTGGAATTCGTGGTCACGATACCGGTAGTGTCCGGCTTCAGCCGGACCGTCGTCGCGCATTCCAAGTTCCAAATTCCGAATTCCAAATTCCTCAGGCTCTCCAGTACCTCGCCTCGAACAGCGCGTCCGGCGCGACAAGTTCGATCGGCCGATGTTCCGGATGGCGCTCCAGCTCCGCGCCGTTCTCGCCGTCGTAGACCGCCACGAAGAATGCCACCGGCTGTCCGTCCGCGACGCCGAGGTCGGCCAGCGGCAGCGCGACCTCGAGGACCGATCCCGCCGCGACCGCCGCATCGCCGGGACCGCGTTCGATCCATGGCGCGCCATTCGCGACCGGTGTGTAGGAGCCGCCGGACGTGCGGCGGTCCCAGAATGTCCCGACCAGGCGTCCGAGCGCCTGCCGGACCGTGAACCGGACACCGGACGGCGTCACGAACTTCAGGGAGAGCTCGCGCCCGCCGGCGAGCAGGTCGGCGCTGCGCTGCGCGCTGTCGACGCGGACGAACAGCCGCTGCCGATCGAAACCGAAGAAGACTGCCGTCACGAGCGCGGCGCGGCGCTCACTCTGATGCATCGCGCCGGCGACGTCGTGGATCTCGAGCGTGCCGGCGCCGAGCCATTCGAAGTAGCTGGTCTCTTCACCGTCGAGACGCGGATTGAGGAGCGCCGTTGGCGCGGTGAGCACGGTCGGCGGCGTCGCATTCGAAATGTTGCTGATGAACAGCTCGTCGGGAATCGGCAGCTGCAGGAGCTGGTAGACATTCCTGACATGACGGCGGAACAGGTCGTCGAACTCGAGGTCGTGCGCCGATGAATGGTCGTCGCCGTACCACCAGAACCAGTCGCTGCCTTCAGCGATGAGCATCTCTTCGTGGGCGTGCGCGAGCGCGGCCGCGTCGACCGCGGCCGCGCCGGATGCCGAGACCTGTTCGAGCGCCCCACGAGCGTCGACCAGCTGGCTCCAGGCTTTCTGATCATCCTGGTGACCGATCCAGATGTAGAAGTTGGCGTCGATCCAGGAGCCGGGGAAGATGCCGGCCAGCTCGAGCGTTGCGCCGGCGCACGCCTCGGCCATCGTGACGGTCCGCAGCTCCGGATGCCCGCTCAGGCGCCGGTACAGCGCGCGGAGGAACGGGCGTCCGCCACCGGCAAAGTGCTCCCAGGCGTTCTCTCCGTCGAGGATGACAGGGATGACCGCCTCTCTCCCGCCGGTGCGGTCGCGATAGCGCTGCCCCGCCTCGACGAGCCGTGAGACGAAGTCCTCGGCGGCGCGTTCGGCGTCCCACCCCGAATAGGTGAACCCGATCAGATCGGAGAGCGAGTGATCGCGGAAGGCGCAGGTGACCGACGCGTTGCCGGCACGCACGACATACGGCGCATAGAGCCGCTCCGGCTGCTCGACGTGTCCGCGCCCGTCGCGCGAGAAGGTCATATCCAGCGTGCGGGCCAGAATCAGTTCGTCGGTGGCCATCCATGTGAAGCCGGCGGCTGCGACCAGCGGCACCATCGCGTCGGAAACGGAGCCTTCGGACGGCCACAGGCCGACGGGTCGACGGCCGAAGAGACGCCCGTGCAGCGCCGCGGCGCGTTCGAGCTGCTCCGCGGCGTCCGCTGGATGGCGGAACGGCTGCCGCGGCATCCGCGACGTCGGATGGGTCCGCAGGTAGACATCGGTGTCGCACAGCAGCGGGAGGATCGGGTGGTAAAACGGGGACGCCGAAATCTCAATCTGGCCGCGCGCGGCGGCGTCCCGGTACTCCGGGATCACGCGATTGAGGATCTCGAGCTCCACCTCGCGCAGCGTGCGCTTGTCCAGTTCGGAGAAGCCGCGGCCCTTGTCGAGGAGCCCCCGCACGCGCCGGTCGGTGTCGAGATACAGCGGATCGATCCACGCCAGCTTCTGCCACACCTGCAGGTCGCGCAGATCGTCGGTGCTGAA
>DATFXR010000313.1:0-2861 GCA_035315685.1 Vicinamibacterales bacterium
GCGGAATGCCGGAAGGTGATGAGCGTGCCGCCGTCGATCTCCTTCAGGCGGTATTGCACGTTGGAGACAACTGGCGCTGACATGAACAGCGGACCGGTGATCTCGAGCAGGGTCGGACGCTTGATCGCCTGCACGTGGCCCCAGAAATGGCCGTTCTCGCCGCCGAGATCGCGGAACCATCGCCCGCCGGGCCGCGGCTCGATGGTCATCGGCAGCGGCTGACCGTCCGGCGTCTCGTTCGCCGGCCCGATCTGTTCGAGGAGCGCATCGAAGGTGACCTCGAGCGTGGCGCGGACGTGAATCTCGTGCCCGACGTTGAGGGTGAGGTTGTCGAGCGTGGGTGCTGTCAGCGTCACGGTTTTCCTCCTTTGTGAGGCTTTGATTGGTGAGCGGGAGCGGACTGACCGGGCCGCCGTTCGGCGCGTTCCTTGATGCGCACCAGCTGACGCGACCAGTAGCGCTCGAACGTGAGCGTCCACTCGTGCAGTGGACGCAGCGCCTCGGGATTCGTGCGATAGAACACGTGGCGTCCCTCCCGTCGCACTTCCACCAGACCAACCCCGCGCAGCACGCTCAAGTGCTTCGAGACCGATGGTTGGTTGAGACCGAGCGCATCGGCGATGTCGCCGACCGGCCGCTCGCGCGCGTCGAGGAAGACGAGGATGTCGCGCCGTCGCGCTTCGGCGATGGCGTTGAAGACATCGGTGGTCGTGGCGGCGCGAGGCACGTTCGGTGATCATATTCCCATGTGGGAATATGTCAAGTCACAATGCAGCCGTTCGGACTCGACCACTGGGCAGTTCCGGCCGGTCACGTTCAGGCCGGACGTTACGAGCGATCGTCCCTATTCCAGCAGCAGCGGCTCGGTGTCTACTTCGACGCGCGGCGCCAGCGTGCGGTTGCTCATGATGAGGCGCGCGCAGGCGTTCCAGCGCAGGATGGCATCGTCGTTGCCGCCGGGACGGATCGGCTCGGCGCGTTCGTACCAGTCCATCGCCTGGCGGAGCCAGTCGTAGATGAGCGGACCCGATCCCGGCGAATGATGCTGCAGCTGCGCCTTGGCGCGGCGCTCGTGGACGAGCCCGGTGTAGTACGCGCGCTCGTACTCATCGCGCAGCTGCGCGACCGTTTCCCATGCCCTGGTGACGCAGTTCCGTGGATCGTGATCGAACTGTTCGGTGAGCGCCAGCAGCAGCGTCGTCAGGGCCGACTGGTTGGCCGGATCGACGGCGAGCGCGTCCAGACAGATGCTCTCCGCCTCGCCCGGCTCGTTCAGCAGACGGTAGCGCTCGGCCTTGGCGAGCGCGCGCGGCACCGCGTCCTCCGACAGCATCTTCAGCTCGAACTGCATGGCGACCTCCGGGAGCATCAGGACGGCGACGGCCGGTGATTGGAGAACACGCGCAACAGCTTGGCAACCGGATCGTAGAGTTGATCGATGACCCGTTCCTTCAGCGGGATCGCGGCGTTATCGGTGATCCCGATCTCCTCCGGGCAGACCTTCGTGCAGCACTTGGTGATGTTGCAGTAGCCGAGGCCGTGCGTGGTCTTCAGGTCGCGGACCCGGTTCTCGCTGTCGATCGGATTCATCTCGAGCGCGGCGGTGTACACGAGATAGCGCGGCCCGACGAAGCGGTCGAACATCTGGTGCTCGCGCAGCACGTGGCACACGTCCTGGCAGAGGAAGCACTCGATGCATTTGCGGAATTCCTGGACGCGCTCGGCGTCGACCTGCGCCATCCGCCAGGTGCCGTCGGCGTTCGCCGGGATCGGCTTGAACGGCTTGATGGTCTTCTTGGCCGCGAAGTTCCACGACACGTCGGTGACGAGATCGCGCAGGTGTGGAAAGGTGCGCATCGGCTCGACCGTGACCGGCGTGGTGAGATCGAGCTGATTCAGCCGCGTCATGCACATCAGCCGCGGATGGCCGTTCACTTCGGCCGAACACGATCCGCATTTCCCTGCCTTGCAGTTCCAGCGAACCGCCAGATCGTTGGCCTGCTCGGCCTGGATCTGGTGGATCGCGTCCAGCACCACCATGCCTTCGGACACGGCCGTCTGAAAGTCGTCGAACCTCCCGGCATTTCGGTCGCCCCGCCAGACGCGGAAGGTTGCCGTTTTCGTCATGGTCCCTCGATGACTACTTCATCGTCTCGATGATCGTCTTCAGCTCGTCGGGCAGCGGCGGAATCGGTGCACGCGATACCTCCATCAGTCCGTCGGATGCCCTGCGCACGATCAGATTGAAGGTGCCGAACTCCGAGTCCTTGTCGGGATAGTCTTCGCGGAAGTGGCCACCCCGGCTCTCGCGACGCTCGATTGCCGAGCGGGTGACCGCCTCCGACACGGTCAGCAGACTGTGCAGATCGAGCGCCGCGTGCCACCCCGGGTTGTACTCGCGATGCCCGCCGACGCCGACCCGGCGCGCGCGATCACCGAACACGGCGAGGCAGTCCAGCGCCTTGCGCATGTCGGCGTCGTTGCGGACGATGCCGACCATGTTCTGCATCAGCTCCTGCAACGCGTACTGCACTTGATACGGACCTTCGCCGCCGGCCCCGCGCTCGAACGGTTCGACTGCCTCCGCGGCCGCACGGTCGACTTCACGGCCGTCGATCGATCCCTTCGGCGCCTGCCGCGCGAAGGCCGCGGCGAACTCGCCGGCTCGCTTCCCGAACACGAGCAGGTCGGACAGCGAGTTGCCGCCGAGCCGATTCGCTCCGTTGATGCCGGCCGCGCACTCGCCGGCGGCGAACAGCCCCGGCACGCTCGACATCTGCGTCTCCGCGTCCACCCGGACGCCGCCCATCACGTAGTGCGTCGTCGGTCCGACCTCCATCGGCTCGCGGGTGATGTCGATG
>DATFXR010000314.1:0-4566 GCA_035315685.1 Vicinamibacterales bacterium
GGCGCGATCGACGATGTCGCGGATCTGTTCGATCTTGATCGCGCCGCTGTCTTCCGGTTCGACGACCACCACGTCGGGATGAACCCCGCGCGCGATGCGCGTGCACGCCGCGCACTCGCCGCATGCGTCGAACTCAGAACCAGAACCACCAGAACCAGTAGAACCAGAACCAGAACCCCGAACCCCGACCCCCGAACCCCGAACCCGGACGCAGTTCAGCGCCTGCGCGACCGCGATCGCAGTCTTCCTCTTCCCTACTCCCGAGGGCCCGGCAAACAACAGGCTCGGAGGCAGCGTCCCCCCGACGACCGACCGTCTGAGCAGGCCGATCAGGCGTGTGTGCCCAACGACGTCCCGGAACGGCATCGTACGGGCATGCTATCACCGCTTGGAGTCGCCGGCTTTCCCCAGCCGGCGCAGGGTTTCACGTTTCGACTCGGCGGCTGCTCGAGCCGCTTACTCGCCGCCCTTTTTCTTGGGGTTGGGCTGCTCGGGGTTCTTCTTGTTGTCGTGCGCGTCGTCTTTGCCGATGCCGAAGAGGCGAGACCAGAACCCGCGCTTCTTTTTCGGCGCCTCAGGTGGAACGTCGGCACTCACCGGCGCCGGCTCGGCGCTGGCGGTGGGGGTTGAAACGGGGGCGACTGCCGGCTCTTCGACGTGCGGAGGCGCCGGCTTGTCCTGGCTCCCGCCGAACAGCCCGGCGACTTTCGTCATGATGCCGCGCGTGGGATGCTGATCGCAGTACGCCGTCGGCTCGGTACCGCGCGCGAAGTATTCGGTGTAGACCATCGAGCGGCGCTCGAGATGTCCGTCGCGCGATTGGACTTCCACGTCATTACAGCCTTCGGTCGCCAGCAGGCCCGAGAGCCGGCACACGGTCGCGGTCGTCACGCCCGCCGGCGGAGTGATCCACTCCGGCTTCTGATCGCTCGTGGCCACCTTCATGAACTTCGCCCACACCGGCACCGCGACATCGGCGGCGAAGCCGTTCGGCAGAATCGTCCGCGGTTCGTCGAAGCCGACCCAGACGCCCGTCACGAGCTTCGGCGTGTAGCCGATGAACCACGCATCCTTGAAATCGTTCGTGGTGCCCGTCTTGCCGGCGGCGGGCAGTGTGAAGCCGAGTTGCCGCGCGCGATTGCCGGTGCCGGCGTTCACCACGTCAGCAAGCATCGTCGACATCAGGAACGCGGTCACTTCGCTGACCGCGCGCGTGGACGACTCCTCCGCCTGGTACAGCACGTTTCCGTCCTGATCCTCGACCCGGCGAATCAGGATCGGCTGCGGCACGAGGCCATGATTCGCGAAGGCGGCGTACGCAGCGGTCATCGACTGGAGCGTGACCTCGCCCGATCCAAGCGCCAGCGACGGCACCGCGGGCACGTCGCCGATCCCCATCGCCTTTGCAGATTCCACCGTTCTGCGGATGCCGACTTCCTGCAGCAGCCGGACCGCCGCGCGGTTGCTCGAGGTGCGCAGTGCGGTGCGCAACGTCATGGACGAAGCCGAGGAATGCTCGTCCTCCGGCACGTAGGCGCCCTGGAGCGTGTCGATCGGATCGTCGAGATGGTCCACCACGGACGCCGGACTGAACCCGGCCTCGAGCGCCGTCGCATAGACGAACGGCTTGAACGCCGAGCCCGGCTGGCGATGCGCCTGCACGGCACGGTTGAAGTGGCTCTCTGCGAAGTCACGGCCGCCGACCATCACGCTCACGTGGCCGCTGGCGGGATCCATCGACACCAGCGCTGCCTGCAGCACGTCGGGCTCGCCCGGCGTCGCGCCCGGCGTCTTGCTGGCAGCGGCTCGCCGCGCCTGCCAGGCCGCTCGCTTCTGTTCGATGGTCTTCACGTGCTCGGCGATCGCGTTTTCGGCCGCGATCTGCATCGGCATGTCGATCGTCGAGTAAACCCGCAGTCCGCCCTGGTAGACGCGCTGCCATCCGAAGCGGTCGACCAGCTCGCGCCGCACCTGCTCCTTGAAATACTGCCCGTGCGGCTCCCCGGCGCGCAGCGTATCGTGCAGCGCGATTTTCGTCGCGCGCGCCTTCTGCCACGTTTGTTTGTCGATGGCGCCCGTCTCGAGCATTGCCTGCAGGACGAGATTGCGACGCTGGAGCGCCCGCTCCATGCTCACGGTCGGCGCGTACGACGACGGCGACTTCACCAGGCCGGCGAGGGTTGCCGCCTCAGCGACCGGCAGTTCGGATGCACGTCTGCCGAAGTAGCCCTGCGACGCCGCTTCGACGCCGTACAGGCCGTCGCCGAAATAGACCTTGTTCAAGTACAGCTCGAGGATCTGCTCCTTGGTGTAAAGGCGTTCGATGCGATCGGCGAGCACGAGTTCCTGAAGCTTGCGGTGAAACGTTTTATCAGGTGTGAGAAAGCTCTGGCGTGCCAGCTGCTGGGTGATCGTGCTGCCACCCTGTGCGCGGCGGCCATGCCGAATATTCGTCAGCGCCGCTGATCCGATGCGGACGAGGTCGAAGCCGTGATGCTGGTAGAAGCGCTGGTCTTCAATCGCGAGCACCGCCTGTATCAATGTCGGCGAGACGTCCGACAGCGGCACCTCGATCCGCTGTTCCTTGAACACGGTGAAGGCGAGCTGATCGTGCGCGTCGAACACCGACGTCGCCTGATCCATCTCGGTCATGCGGTGGAGCGCGACGGTATCCGGCAGTCCCTTGAACAGGCTGGTGAGGAACCAGGTGCCACCGACAGAGGCAGCGGCGACAACGGTCAGGAAGCCGGCCAGTACGCCGATGGCAATGCGCGGGTGCCGGATGCGAGCCATCCGCCATTCGCGGGAGACCCAGTCGCGCGTGCGGCGGAGTCGCAAAACCATGCAGTCCTTATAGTGCAACCAATGCGCCACGGATCGGTACTCAGCGGTTTGCCCAGGGCCATGGCACCCTGGTTGCAACTCGCTCATGCGGAGGCATTTGTGAAGGGGTTCGTTCGAGTCGGTTCGATCGCCGCCATCCTGTTCGTAGCAGGAGGGTTTCTAATCACACACGGGAGTGTCACCCCTTCACGGTCGGTGCCAAAAGGTGCGCTTGCACTGACGTCAACCGACGGCGCAATCCCGCCGCCGCATCGTCCGCCGGCATCCGATAGCGACGCCATCGTCGATCTTTATGGCAACGAGGTCAACGACGCAATCGCTACCTACACCCTGGACCCGGCGGGCAGCCTTTACGAGCTGCACTCGCCGCAAACCGAGGTGCCCCGCCTCGGTTCGCCGAAAAGCTGAACATCTGTCGCTCGGCTAAAGCCTTCGGCCTGCGACTGATCGACCGCTCGCATTATGATTGCCGCGACTCAACGCAGGAGCGGCCATTCATGTACAACGCGCAGCGGTTCCTGATCGCACTTCTTTTCGTCGGCGTCGGCCTTCCGTCGATATCCGCCCAGGCGTCCCGAACCTTCAAGACGCGGCTTGCGCCCGTTCCGCTCGACGTTTCGATGCAGTCGACGATCGCCGGCACCGGATCGGTGACGGCCGTGCTGACCGGGGCCAAGCTCTCGATCACCGGCAGTTTTGAAGGCCTGAAATCACCGGCGACGATCGCGCAGGTCCACAAGTCGCCCGTCCGCGGTGTACGCGGCCCCGTTGTATTCGACGTGGCGGTGACGAAGGGCGATGCACTCAATGGAACGCTCAGCGGCACGTTCGATCTCACGCCGCCGCAGGTGGCCGATCTTGGGAAGGGGCTGCTCTACGTCCAGGTGCACAGCGAGAAGGCGCCAGACGGAAATCTGTGGGGCTGGCTGACGCCGCAGGAGAACAAGCGATGACGCCGTTGAAACTGCCGATCGTGGCGCTCGGCGTATCGGCACCGCTGGGGTTCGTGCTGCTCGCGGGCCAGCAGACGCCCGCCGTCTACTCCGCCGCGCAGGCCACGGCGGGCCGTGCCGTCTACCAGGCGAGCTGCGCGAGCTGCCACATGCCGGATCTCGCCGGCCGGAACGAAGCGCCCCAGCTCGCCGGCAACAATTTCATGAACACGTGGCGGTCGCGCTCGACGCGCGACCTCTTCGAGAAGATTCAAGCGACGATGCCGCCGACCGGCGACACGCTGAGCGACGATCAGTTCCTCGCCGTCACCGCGTTCATCCTCCAGGCGAACGGCGCGCCGGCCGGGGCGCAGGCCTTGACGGCCACGACATCGACGCCGATCGGAACCGTCGCCACGGGCGCGGCCGCCGCCGGGGCACGGCAGCCGCAAACCACCACTGCCGACGATACGCCGCCGGCCGCGGGACGCGGGCAAGGCCGCGGCGCGCCCGGCGCGGGTGGCGGGCGCGGCGGCGCTCCCACGAACGCCGGCCCGCTCGGGCTCACCGCGAGCGGCACGGTGAAGAATTACGTGCCGGTCACCGACGAGATGCTCCGCAATCAGGAGCCGGGCGACTGGCTGATGGCGCGGCGCAACTATCAGGGCTGGAGCCACAGTCCGCTCACGCAGATCACGCGCGACAACGTAAAGGAGCTGCAGCTCGCCTGGGTGTGGGCGATGAACGACGGCCAGGCCAACGAGCCGACGCCGCTGGTCCACAACGGCAC
>DATFXR010000315.1:0-2867 GCA_035315685.1 Vicinamibacterales bacterium
GTAGATCTGGCCGATCTTCGCGTCGCGGAACAACTTCTCGACCGGATACTCCTTGACGAAGCCGTTGCCGCCGAACAGGTTCACCGCCAGCGACGCGGCACGCTCGGCGACCTCCGACGAGAAGATCTTGCACATCGCCGCTTCGGTCAGAAACGGCTGCCGCGCGTCGCGGAGCCGTGCGGCGTTGTAGACGAGCAGCCGCGCCGCCTCGATCTCGGTCGCGGCGCGCGCGATCTGATGCTGCACGGCTTGAAACTCGGCGATCGCCTTGCCGAACTGCTTGCGCTCGCGCGTGTAGGCGATCGTGTGATCGACCGCGCCCTGCGCCAGGCCGATCATCTGTGCGCCGATGCCGATCCGTCCTTCGTTCAGCGTTTCGATCGCGACCCTGTAGCCCTTGCCGACCTCGCCGAGCACGTTGGCGCGCGGCACACGGCACTCCTCGAACAGCAGCTCGCACGTGCTGCTCGCACGGATGCCGAGCTTGTCTTCCTTCTTTCCGACGGTGAAGCCGGGAAAACCCTGCTCGACGAGGAACGCTGTGATGCCGCGATAACCGGCATCAGGATTCACGTTCGCGAACACGATGAAGAGCGCTGCCTCGTTGCCGTTGGTGATCCACAGCTTGCGGCCGGTGATCACCCACTCGCCGTCACCTTCCACGGCGCGCGTCGCCATCGCGAACGCATCGCTGCCCGAGCCGGCCTCCGACAGCGCGTAGGCGCCGATCGTATCGACAGCCATCTTCGGCAGATAGCGCCGCTTCGCGTCGTCGCCGCCCCAGCGGAGCAGCGCATTGATCACCAGCGTGTTCTGGACGTCGACGAGCACGCCGATGGACGGGTCGACGCGCGACAGCGCTTCGACCGCGAGCACCGAGTGAAAGAAGGTCGCGCCGCCGCCGCCGTATACGTCGGGAATCTCGATCCCCATCACGCCGAGATCGAACAGCTTTTCAATCAGCGCGGGCGGGATCTTGGCGTGTTCGTCCATCTCGCGAACGAGCGGGCGGATCTCGCGGTCGGCGAATTCGTAGACGCTGTCCCGGAACAACCGTTCGTCTTCGGACAGTGCGGTCAGCGGCTGCGCAGCGGTTTCACTGTGTTGCGTCGTCACGTCTCTCTCCGGAAGCGATGTTACCATTGCGATTGCCTGTACGGTTCCGGCTAATGCCTCTATCCAATCGATCTAGCGCGACGGCTTCCGCCGAGCGTGCAGCACGCGGCCTCCCCGATCGCTCGGCCAAGGCCATCGCGCTCCGACCGTTGCTCGTCAGCATCGCGCTGGCCATCGTCGGCGTCGTGGTGCGGGCGCAACAGCCGGCACCGGCGCAACAGCCGCCCGTGTTTCGCGGCGGTACGACGCTGGTTCAGGTCGACGCGATCGTCACCGACGACAGCGGCACGCCGGTCGTCGATCTCGCGGCTGCCGATTTCGACGTGCTCGACGATGGACGCGCGGTGCCAATCGAGCGCGTGCGCTTCCTGGGCGCGGCGGCCTACGAAGGCGACTCGACGCTCGCGCCGATTCGGACCCACGAAGACGAAGAGCGCGAAGCCTCGCGAGACGACGTCCGCGTCTACGCGATCGTCCTCGACGACTACCACGTGCAGCGGATGGGCGAGCTTCGCGTCGTCGATCCGCTGATTGCGTTCGTCCAGCAGTTGCCGCCGACCGATCTCGTTGCGGTCTACTACCCGCTCGATTCGATGACCGATGTCGCGTTCTCGCGCAACCGCGAGCCGGTGCTGAAGGCGATCCGCGCGTTCAAGGGGCGCCGCGGCGACTACCAGCCGACGCGTCCGGTCGAAGAGGAACACGTGCGCCATCCGCGCGACATCGAGCGGATTCGTCGCGAGATCACGATGTCGGCGCTCGAAGGTCTGGCGACGCACCTCGGCGGGATCAAGCAGGGACGAAAGACGGTGGTGTTCGTCAGCGAAGGCTTCACCGAGCCGACCGACGAGCTGCGCGATGTCTATCAGGCAGCCAGTCGCGCCAACGTCGCGATCTATCCCGTCGATCCACAGGGGATGACCACCGGCCCGCGGCGCGCGACGACGACGGCGCAGATGATGAACTTCGCCGTCGGCGATCGCGACATGCTGGCGGCGCTCGCCAGCGAGACCGGCGGCCGGCCGATCGTCGAACGCAACGACATCCGCGGCGAGCTCCAGCGCATCGTCCGCGACGCAACTGCGTACTACTTGATCGCCTACGAATCGCCGCATCCCGATGATGGCAAGTTCCACCGCGTCACGGTCCGAGTCAAGCGCCCGAAAACGACAGTGTTCGCGCGCACCGGCTACTGGAGCGTGAAACGTGGACAGAATACGGAGGCTCTTGCATCGCTCGCGCCCGACGTGGCGGCAGGTGTCCAGGATGCGGTGAAGCGGCTCGCTGACTCGCTGCGGCCGAACGCCGAGGAGCCGACCGAATCGCCGCGGCGGATTCTGATGCCGCAACCGGTGTCGGCGCCGAAGCCGCCGCCGTTGCTCGCGGAGCCGACGGTCGCGGTGATGCGCGGCCGCGTTGCCGGAGACCCTGTGCCTCGCCGCGAGTTCCGTCGCACGGACACCATCCTGATCCGCGCCGTGACGGCGGGGGAGCCGAAGGTCTCCGCGCGGCTGCTCAACCACATCGGACAGCCGTTGACAAGCCTTCCGGTCGCGCCGACGCCGCAGGGCGCCGAGATCACACTCCCGCTGGGAAGCCTGGGCGCCGCCGATTACGTCGTCGAGCTGACCGCGCGAGGAAAAGAACAGATGGCCCAGCAGTTCGTCGCGTTCCGCCTCGCCGCGCGCTAACATTAGCGCTATGGCCAGCCGGATGCGCACGCTCCTCTCCGCTTCGGTCGCGTTGCTTCT
>DATFXR010000316.1:0-3233 GCA_035315685.1 Vicinamibacterales bacterium
GCTCGCTCGCGGGTGGCCGCGAACGGGGCCGCCCCGCCGGGCGCGGAGCCGTGGGCCGTGACAAGTGCTCTTCTGGCGAGCACCCGGTGGGGCTGTTCGCGGACAGGACCCGCCTCGAGCTAATTTTGCAACGCACTCTAAATTCCTAATTGCTGGTGCTTGTCTCATGCCGCTGGCTCGTAACGCACTCCTGGCACTCTCCACCAACGCGTGGCTGCGCGAGCGCGCGACGAAAACGGCGTTCGTGCGGCGGGCCGTGAAAGCGTTCATGCCGGGGGAGCGGCTCGACGACGCGATGGCTGCCGCCGGCACGCAACAGGCGCAGGGCATCGGCACGATCTTCACGCGGCTCGGCGAGAACGTGACGAGAGTGGAGGAGGCTGAGGAGGTCACGCACCATTACCTCGAGGTCCTCGACCAGGTGCAGGCCGCCGGACTTCGTGCGCAAATCTCGGTGAAGCCGACGCAGCTTGGTCTCGATCTCGACAGGGAGCTGTGCCTCCGGAACCTGCAGCGGCTGGTCGAGCGCGCCGACGCGCGCGACAACCTCGTCTGGATCGACATGGAGAGCTCCCCCTATGTCGATCCGACGCTGGATTTGTTCCGCCGCGCCCGCGCCCGGTCGCCGCGCGTCGGCATCGCGCTGCAGGCGTATCTGTTTCGCACGGCGAAGGACGTCGAATCACTGGTGCCGCTGGGCGCGGCGATCCGCCTCGTCAAGGGTGCGTATCTCGAGCCCGCCTCGGTGGCGTATCCGAAGAAGGCGGACGTCGACGAGAACTTCTACACGCTGGCGTGTCGGCTGCTTGCAGACGATGCGCAGCGCGCCGGCGGCCTGCTGCACATTGCCACTCACGATCCGGTGCTGGTCGACAGGCTCGGCGTGTTCATCGATCAACGAAGCGTGCCGAAGGGCGCGTACGAGTACGCGATGCTCTACGGCATTCAGCGCTCGCTGCAGCAGCGGCTGATCGCCTCGGCATGTCCGCTGAGAGTGCTGATCGCGTACGGCGAGTATTGGTTTCCGTGGTACATGCGCCGCCTTGCCGAACGTCCGGCGAATGTGTGGTTTGTCGTCAAGAGCGTGCTTCGCTGAGCGGCGTCGGGGCTGGGGGCTGGGGGCTGGGGGCTGGGGGCTGGGCACTGGTCACTGGAGCGCTGGGTCTGGGCGGTGCGATGCTTGAGAACAGCCTACTCGCGTTGGGTAGCTTGGAGTCATCTCCCGGCGAACGATTGCAAGAAAGCCTCACTCTTTGCGTTTGCTGGTCGCCGGCACGGTCAGTGCTCTAAGTGGCGACATGGTTTCAGATGTCGCGTACCGGAAGCTGGACGCCTGGCAACTCACAATGGAATTCGTCGAGGAGTGCGACAGGGCCACGCGTTCCTTTCCGCGCGAGGAAATGTACGGGCTGACGGCGCAACTCCGACGCGCGGCGGTGTCGATTCCGTCAAACATCGCGGAAGGGTACTGCCGCCACAAGACGAAGGCATACGCGAACCACATCAGCATCGCGCTGGGCTCGCACGCGGAAGTCGAAACCCAGATCGAAATCGCGTTTCGCCTAGGGTTCCTCACTCAGGCCGGGCGCGAGGCCCTCGAACGGCAGCTTGCGCCTGTTGGACGCTTACTGAACGGTCTGCGTCGGTCGCTCCTCGAGCAACTCCGGCGGCAAAAACCGAAGCCGAACCGCCGCGGGACCTCGTAATTCGAGCGCCCAGCTTCCAGCTTCTTGCTCCCCGCTTTCAGCTTCCAGCTCCCAGCTCCCCAGTGTCCAGCTTCCAGCTCCCAGCCCCTGCGGGCGCACATGTGCAACCGCCTACAATTATCCTCATGTCCCGACGTTACCTTCCGCTCGCAATCATCCTCGTCTCAGTTTCGAGCGCGCTCCCCAGTGCGCAGCGGCGCGGCGGCGGCGGCAACGCGTCACCAGACGCCTTGTCCTTCCGCTTTCTCGGCCCCGTCGTCGGCAACCGCGTGGCGTCGATCGCCGGCGTTCCCGGCGATCCGTCGATTTACTACGCCGGCGCAGCGTCAGGCGGCGTGTGGAAGACAACTGACGGCGGCTTGCGATGGACGCCGGTGTCCGACGGCATGCCGGTCGCGGCGATCGGCGCGCTTGCGGTCGCCCCATCCGATCCCAGCATCGTGTGGGCCGGGACCGGTGAAGCGTGGGCGATTCGCGACAGCGACGTGATCGGCGACGGCATCTACAAGTCGCTGGACGCGGGAAAGACCTGGGTGCATGCCGGCCTCGACGAGACCGGCCGCATCGGTCGCATCATCGTGCATCCGACCAATCCCGACATCGTGTTCGCGTGCGCGATCGGCCGGATCACCGGTCCCCAACAGGAGCGTGGCGTCTTCCGCACGACTGACGGCGGCCAGCACTGGGAACGCGTCCTGTTCGTCGACGAGAACACCGGTTGCTCGGGCCTGTCGATGGACGCGAAAAATTCGCGCACGCTGTTCGCCGGGACCTGGCAGGTGGAAATGCATCCGTGGGCGATGCTGAGCGGCGGCGCCGGCAGCGGCCTGTACGTGTCGCACGACGGCGGCGCGAAATGGACGAAGATCGACGCGCCCGGCCTCCCGAAATCGCCGCTCGGCAAGGTCGACGTCGCCGTCGCGCCGACCGATTCGAATCGCGTCTATGCGCTCATTCAGACGAAGGATCAGGGATCGGTCTGGCGGTCCGACGACGGCGGCAGCAGCTGGCGCGTCGTCAACTGGTCGCGCGAGCTGATCGGTCGCGCCGGCTACTACATCCGCCTGGCCGTGTCGCCGACGAACGAGGACGAGATCCTGATTGCGAACAGCTCCTTCTTCCAATCGGTCGACGGCGGTCAGACGTTCCGCAGCGTGAACTGGGGCGGCGACAACCACGACATCTGGTGGGATCCCAAGGACGCCGATCGGTTCGCGATCACCCACGATGCCGGGATGACGCTGACCACGCAGCACGGCCGCAGCACGCAGCGTGTGCAGCTGCCGATCGGCCAGATGTATCACGTCGCCGTCGACAACCAGGTGCCGTACTACGTCTACGGCAACATGCAGGACGACGGCACGATGCGCGGCCCGGCGTGGGCGACCGAGAACGCCGGCGCCGGCTACAACGGATCCGGCAACGCCTGGGATCACGGCCTGGGCGGCTGCGAGTCCGGCTTCACGATTCCCGATCCTTCCGATCCGAACATCGTCTGGGCGACCTGCTACGGCAACAAGGTCACGC
>DATFXR010000317.1:0-22234 GCA_035315685.1 Vicinamibacterales bacterium
CGGCTGTCGCGCCCGTCGCCTGCGCTGGCGAGCCGGTTGACGTAGAAAAAGCGGTCGCCGGTGGTCGACACGCCGTCGACGGCGTTGTTGTACATGCCGCGTTCGAGGACGTCGATGTACTGGCTGTCGCCGGTGGCGAGGAACAGGCGATGGTTCAGCGTGATGAACATCAGGACGGCGCAGGTTTCGGAGTAAGCCGAGATGTTGGGCAGCGAGTAGGGCTCGCCGAATCCTTCATTCCCGGTCGAGCCCACGCCTCCGGTGACGTACATCTTGCGCTCCACGACGTCGTGCCACATGCGTCGCGCCGCGTCGACGTAGGCGTCCAGGCCGGTCAGGACGCCGACGTCCGCGAGTGACACCATCAGCGAGGCGCAGTTGACCGCGTGACCGACCGCTTCACTCTGCTCGAGCACCGGTTTGTAGGATTGATTGTGCCGGCTGCGGTTGGTCGAGTCGCCGCGTCCACGAATGTCGAGATAATGCTTCGCGAGATCCAGATGCTTTCTATCGTGCGTGGCGCGATACAGTTGCACGCAGTTGATGGCATCGCGTTCGCCGCCGGAAAACGCGGGATCGGAGGTCGCGAAGTCGTCGTACAGGCGAGCGGCGCACGCGATGGCGTTCTCGAGCAGATCCCTGCGGCCGGTCGTCAGGTAATAGGCGGCCGCGACTTCGAACCCGCTGTTGCCCGTCCATCGCTCGCCGCGCAACTGCCGGATCCGATCGTCGACCACGTTCTGCAGTCGCGGATTGGGATGCGTTCTCAATGACAGGATCGCCGCTTCGAGCACGTTGCCATTCAAACCGCGCGCGGTCTCGGTGAGCTTCCGGACCTCGAGCGGAATGGTCACGGCTGCGTTGGTCTCGATCTTTCGCTTCCAGAACCGGTCGTCAAGAATCACGTCGAAGTAGGGAACCGCGCGTATCGGGTAGTCCTCGAGCGGTGTGTAGGTCGCGTCGCCGATCCGTCGCACGGCGGCGCTCTGCGCAGCCGCAGGTCGCGCGCCGGCGGCGGCCGCCTCGTCGGTCCTGGCCGCAAAGGCGATCGCGCCGGCCGCGGCCGGCGCGACTCGCAGGAAATCCCGACGGCCGATGGTGCGCATCTCCCCTCCTACCCCCCGCAGCCGGCCATGCGGAACGCGCCGATCCTCGACGAATACGTCTCGATGCCCTTGTGCAGGTAGTCGCCGACGTACCAGATCGTGCAGTCGTCGCTCGGGTCGATCGCGGTCTGCGTGTAGTCTTCCCAGCGGAGACCGTCCTGCGACGCCGCCCCCTCGACCAGCACCGTTTCACCGAGCGTGAGCGACCCGGGCGGATCGCCGGCCAGCCGGCCGGCGAACCGCTGACCTGCGAAATGCGGCGTTCCGCCAAAGGAGTACCCGATGCCGATGTTGCCCAGCCGATCGATCGCCGGGCTGGCGAGCCAGCGGTAGAACCTGTCGGGTGCGTAGGTCCCCTGCTGATACAGCGCGACGTCGCGCCGCGCGCCAATCCGGAATTCATACCAGCGGACGCCGCCGCCCCCCGCCATCGTGTTGACCGAATGCACGGCGACGATCGATTCCCGATCGCCGATGCGCCGATAGACGAGCCGCGCCATGATCTTGTCGCCCTGCGCATCGAGCCGGCGATCGAGGCCTGGCTGCGGCACACAGCTGGACAACTGTCCGTCGCACAGGTAGTGATAGGGTGCGACGCGAACGTGCGTCGGCCCCGTCGCCGTCGTATTCGCGGCGTGCTGCCAGTCGACGTGAAACTGCCAGACGTCGATCGTGTCGGCTTCGAAGATCTTGTCGAGTTGTCTCCCGCCGGCCGCCATCATGACGTTCGGCGCGCCCGCCGGCGGCAGCTGCCTGCCGTCGATGTCCGCGTTGTTGAGGAAGTTGACGTTTTCGATGACGAGGCACTGCTCGGTTGCCGGCTCGCCTTTGATCATCCTCGCCCGATCGGCCACGCACGCATGCTTCTGCGTCGCGACCTGCTCGGAAATGCGATCGTCGCTGGTGCTCGTCGGCACGTAGTACCCGTCGGACCAGATCGCCGGCCGTGGATAGTCGGGAAACAGCGGCCGAAGGAACTCGTAGCGGAAGTAACCGCCGAGCGGATCGGGACCGCTGCTCACCGCGTAGCACATCGAGTACGGCCCCCGCGGCGAGTCGTCGCGGCGTCCGGCGGCCCGGTTCTGCGCAGCGGAATCCGGTGGCGTCCCCGGCGGCACTCGCGGCGGTTGGTAGAGCGGCGCCGCCGGACCAGGCTGACCCAATCGGCCAGGCGGGCTGACATGCGCCGCTTCTCCGCCCTTCCATGCATCGGGCTGGTCCGGCCGCTCGGCGGCGCGCGAGAACAGCGGCATCACGATCAGCCAGCGATCCGCGAGTTGATCGTAGCGAACCACCGCGTCGCCGTTGTTGCGCGATTCGCAGGCCCCGCCGAATCCCCTGAAGACGTTGTTCGTCGGCACCGGGCCGTACAGCGGCGTGCCATCCTTGGTGAAAATCGCCATCCGCGTGTTGACGATCTGCACGATGTGTCTCGGCCCGACCGCGAGACTGTTGTCCGACGGATTTCGGAGAAGCGCTGACCCGTGTGGACCGGTGAAGCCGGCGCCGAGACCGGTGAAGCTGGCAACGAGCGCCGCCGGCGGCCTGGTACCGAAAGACGTCTGTTCGACAGCGCCGCCGCCCGCCGGCACGACGCTCGTCGGAGCGTCTGGAGGCGGCGATTGAACCCGGCCCACCGTCGACAGCAGGAGCACGACGCCCGCGACGGCGAGAACACCTTGACGACGGTAGCTCATGCCGACGCCTACGGGTTGGCGCACGCGAAGTTTGCGGCGTCGTTCGTGTCGCCCGTGCCCTTGTATTTCGCCACCTGCGGGAACGGACAGAGCGGACGCGTCTTGTCCACGGCGCCGTTCGTCAGATGCGACGCGATGATCTGCTTCGGCGCCGTGCCGCCAGTCACCCACGACTCGATCGCCGCCATCTTGTCGAACGTGTCGGTGCCGGCGCCGCCCTGGCAGTGGTTCATCCCCGGCACCATGAAGAGGGCGATGCCCTTCGACGCCGCGTCGGAGCCGACGGTCTTCAGGACCTTCTCGTAGTAGATCGTGCTCGTCTGCGGCGTCACCTGCTGATCGGTCCAGCCGTGATACATCAGCAGCTTGCCGCCGTGCGAGAGGAACGGCTTGAGGTTCGGGTCACCCGAGAACAGGGCGCCGCCGTCGGCCTTCGCCGCCGCCTCCATGCCCTTGGCGACTTCGAACGAGCGCCAATCCCAGCGCGGATCCTTGAACAGGATGTTGGCGAGGCCGGAGATCGACAGGCCCAGCGGCTGCGCGCCGCCGAGCGTCGTCCACCCCAGCTCGGAACCGGGCCAGAGATGACGCTGATCGATCGTCTTTCCGGTTCGGACATCGGTAAGCGGCGACGTGAGTACCTTCGCGGCGTTGACCTGTCCCGGCGTCAGGCAGTCGGGACCGTCGGCCCCTTTGCAGGCCAGCTTGGCGTAGTCGTAGTGGCACGTGAGCGGGTTCTCGATCACGCCGTCCTTGACACCGTCGAGCGCGTCGCACGCCTCGAGCACGGCCGCGTGAATCATCGGCAGCTTGCTCTGCGGAATCACGCCGTCGGCGTTCGCGTTGATCTGCTGGCTGACGGCGACGCGCAGCGCGTGCATGCGCATCCCGTCCCACGCCGAAGCGCCCGCGACGATCGCATCGAAATCGTTCGGGTAGCGCTGCGCTTCGGTGATCGCCTGCCGTCCGCCGGTCGAGCAACCGTTGAAGAACGACACCTTCGCCGAGGCGCCGTAGAACGCATCGATCACCGGCTTGGCGAACACGGTGGCTTCGTGGACCGCGCGATACCCGAAGTCGACCAGTTTCTCGGGATGATCGAGCGCGAAGTCCGCAGTGCCGCCAGCGTGGCCGGTGTCGGTGCTCGCCGTTGCGTACCCGGCCCGCACCGCGGCTGCCATCGCCGCGTACGAGATGGCGCCGGCCCAGCCGCCGCCGCCGACCGCTTGATACTTGCCGTTCCAGTTCGCCGCTGGAAGCCAGACTTCGACCTTGATGTCCGAGTCGCTCGACGGCGTCAGCGATGCGCGAACGCGGCAGAACGCTGCGAGGCTTGCGTACGGGTTTGCGGCCGGTCCCTGCCCGCCGCCACGTCCGCGGCCCGCTGCCGCAGCCTCGGCCCCGCCGCGTGCTGGCGCCGGCGCGACGAATGCGCCGGCCGCAACCGATTCGGCGGACTCGATCTTCGCGTGCGGCAACGCGACCGACGCGAGGTTCTCACACGCCGTCGACGCCGCTGCGGCAGGCGCCACAATCGGCGTGGCGGCTGAGGCCGGGATTCGAAGGACTGCCAGACCAGCAACGAGCAGGGCGAACACGATCGCAGATGCGAATTTCATGAACGTCTCCTGGAGCGCTCACTCCGCTTTCAACACCTTCATCGGCTCGACGCGCGCTGCACGACCTGCCGGCACGAGCGCAGCGACGATCGCCGTCACGAGCAGCGCCGCCGCGGCGCCCGCCAACGCGGTGACGTCGGTTGCGGCCACTCCGAACAACAGGCTCGCTATCGCCCTGCTGACGGCCAGTGCCGCGACGAGCCCACATCCTACAGCGATTGCACTCGTGGCGATGGTCTCACGCACGACCATCGCGAGCATGGCGCTCGCGCTCGCTCCCAGCGCCATGCGAATCCCGATCTCGCGCGTGCGTTGCGTCACGCTGTACGCGGTGACGCCGTACACACCGATGGTCGACAGCAACCAGGCGATCGCCGCGAACGTTGCGAGCAACGAGACGTTGAAGCGCGGGACCGCCTGCGCGATCGCCTCGTCCATCGTCCGCACGTTTGACACGGGTTCTTCTGGATCCAGCGCCTCAATCTCCCGTTGCACGGCGGAAGACAGGGTCTCCGGCGGTGCGTCGGTGCGCACCAGCGCGTACATGAAGGACGATGGAAACTGCCGGTATGAGATGTACACCAGCGGGCGTGGCTGCTCGTTGAGCCGGAACTCCTTGATGTCCGCCGCGACGCCGACGACGGTCAGCCACCGCCCCGGCGCGTCCACCGCCCACGGCACGTCGGTCCTCGCGAACGCCGGTCGGATTCGTTTGCCAATCGGATCCTCGCCCGGCCACAACTGACGGGCCATCGTGTCGTTGACGACCGCAGCACCGTTCGCGTCTTCAGTATCGAACTCTTCGAGATCGCGGCCCCTGAGGAGGCGCTCGCCGAGAAGCCGCACATAGCCGGGACTCACGACGTCGTAGCCGACGAACACATCGTCTGACGGCGCCTTCGGCACTCGCCCATCCACGTCCACGCGCGTCGTCATCGCCATTCCGAGAAACGGGCGAAAGCTGATCGCGCCGGCGCCGCGAACGCCAGGCAGGCGCGCGATTCGCGGGAGCAGCTGATCGTAGAAGCGCCGCGCGTGCGCCGGCTCCGGATATTTCGTCTTCGGCAGCCACAACTGCAGCGTCAGGAGGTGATCGGCCCGGAACCCGGGCTCGACCTCCTGCAGACGCCAGACACTCTTCACGAGCAGCGCGGCGCCGAACAGCAGCACGATCGCCAGCGTCAACTCCGCCGCCATCAACCAGCGGGCGGTGCGCGAACGCGGGCTGGCCGCGTTGATCCGAAGCACGTCGAGCCGCGTCGATTCGAACGCCGGAACGAGCCCGAAGACCACGCCGGTCGCGAGCGCGACTGCCACGCTGAACGCCAGCACGCGCGCGTCGACAGTCGGCACCATCGAGCCGAACGTCCCCGCGGTCTGGTTGGTTCCCGCATGAGGCAGCAGCGGGACGAGCACGCGCACGCCGATCCACGAGATCGCGACGCCTGCAAGGCCGCCGGCCAGCCCGAGCACCATGCTCTCGATCAGCATCTGCCGGATCAATTGCGGGCGCGACGCGCCGATCGCCGCTCGAACCACCATCTCTCGTTGCCGGGCAAGCGCGCGGCCGAGGAACAGATGCGCCACGTTGACGCACGCAATCAGCAGCACCACGGCCGAGGAAGCGAGCAGGACGATCATCGCCGGGCGGAGGTCGCGCACCTCTCGCCCTGGATAAAGCGGCGCGAGCCGCGGGCTCCAGCCGGCATTCGTCTCCGGATACTCGAGCGCAAGCTGTCGCGCGACGCCTTCCAGCTCGGTTTGCGCCTGGCTCATCGACACGTCTGGCGCCAGCCGCGCAAACACCATCACCGATCGGTTCTGCCGCGTTCGCAGCGCAGCATCCTCGGCGAGCGGCATCCAGATCTCGAGATCAGCCTGATAGAACTGGTATTCCTTCGGCAGGACGCCGATGACGGTGAGCGGGCGCGCGTCGATCAGGATCTGCCGCCCGACGATCGAGGGATCGGCGCCGAAGCGGCGCCTCCACAGGCTCTGCGCCAGGACGACGACGTTGTCGCGCCCGGGCACCGCTTCTTCGTCGCGAAACGTGCGCCCGATCGCGGCATCGACGCCGAGCATGCGGAAGAACACCGGCGACACGCGTACGCCTCGCACGGATTCGGGTGACAACGTGGACGCGACGCTCTGCACGGAGTAGTACCAATTGCGCCACATCGCGATCGCCTCGAATGATCGCGTCCGTTCACGCCAGTCGAAGACGTTGCCAGGCGACGGCGGCGGCTCCACATCCGGCGGGACCTTCTCCGGGTTGGTCTCGAAGATGTAGACGAGCCGAGCGACGTCGCGGAACGGCGGGGGCCGGAAGAACAGATTGTCGACGACACTGAAGATCGCGGTGTTCGCGCCAATCCCGAGTGCCAGCGTCGCGATCGTGATCGTGGTGAATGCGGCCGATTTGCGAAACATCCGCATCGCGTACCGCAACTCCTGCGCGATCGTCGTCGTGAGGATCATGATCCGCTGGTCAGCTTCAACGCGATCGTCCTCGCCTCTCCCTCTGCCAGCGATACCTTCGCCGCCTTGTCTCGCATGCGTTCGAAGAAGTCCGACAGAGACCGGCCCGGTTCGAGGCGATCGACCGCGACGGCATAGTAATCGCCCGGCGGAAGGTTCGAGATTTTGAAGCGACCGTTCTGGTCCGGGCGTGCGATCTGCTGAAAAGGGTTGATGATCAGCCACTTTTCCCGATCCTGCGAGAACAGGACGGCGGTGTAGTCCTTCGGGACGTCGCCACGGCTGTCGGTGACGATGCCCGAGACGCTCGCAACCTTGTTCGTCACGGCGAGCTCGATGTCGGAGAGGTGATCGCCGGCCTTGAGATCAATTCCGGTGTTGGTAACATCGGCGCCGTTCGAGCGGACGGCCTGAATCCGCCACTCATCTGCCGAACCGGCCACTGAGCCCAGGAACAGGCGCACCCGGCCCGGCGCCGATCGCAACTCGAACGTGCCGTCGTCCGCGATGCGCGCCGGCCTCGACGGTGGGCCCACGCCCGTGATGCCCATCGGAAAGATCGACACCAGCATCGTCCGCGGCAGGCGCCCGCCGGCCACCGCATCGACGATCAACCGGCCGCTGATCACGGCAGCCTTGGCTGCGAACAGTTGCACGTCAGCGACATCATCCCCGTTGACGCTGATGGTCGTCGTTGCCTGCTCGGCGAAGTCCGTATCGCCGCTGCGCTGCGCGCGCAGCGCGTAGTCGCCCGGAGGCAAGCCGGCAATCGTGAACGTGCCGTCCGCACGCACCTGGGTCGTGGCCCTGGTCTCGAGCCCGCCGTTCTGCGACACGGAGATCATCGCCGGCGTCATGGGCTTGCCGTCGGCGCCAGTCACCGTGCCCGTCACCCGCGCCGCCCGGATCGTCGTCAGGCTCATTGACACGTCGGTGGCCGTCTCTCCTGCGACAATCGAGACGGGCTGCGCTTCGGCGATGTTCGTCGTGCCCGGAAAGTAGGTCGGCGCGTACGCGACGCGATCGCGCGGGCTGGCGGCGGGATTTGCGGCGGCCCGAATCGGCCACGTGGCCACGACGAAATACTCACCAGCATCGAGGCCGAACAGCCGGAACTCGCCAAGATCGTTCGTCGTCTCGATCCGGCCTGCATGCATCAGCGTGCGCGGCTGAGTGGATATGGCGCGCTGCGCCGACACGCTGACGCCTGGAATCGGCTCGCCGAGGTCGTCGACGATCCGGCCGGTGATCACTCCTCCGCGCGGCAGCGAGACGTCGATCCGCTCGACGAGTTGCCGCTCGGCGATCTCGATCGGCTTCGGTGGGTCGGTCGGCCGCTGCTGTCCGTACGCAACGATGACGAAGCTGCCCTTGCTGACGGACAGCGTGTAGCGGCCGGCGCGCAGTCCGGTGAGCTCGTATGCGCCGTTGGCATCGGTGGCAGCGGTCGATTCCTGCCGAACTTCTGCGATGCGCATGAGATGGACCTGTGCGTTCCGAAGCGGCTGACCGTTGTCGGCAGCGAACACGTGGCCACGAAGCGTTGCCGTACGCGGTGGAGCGGCCTGCGTCTGCGGCTGCGCAGTCGACGCTCTGGTCAGCGCCAGCAGGAGCGCCGTGAGAACGAGACGATGCACCGGCATCAGAACACCGGAGCCGCTGACGCGACCAGGTCGAGCGATTGCGCACCGTCACCCGTAATCGAGACCCTCGTCGCATGCTCTCGCGCGAGCAGCAGGAAGTCGCGATCGGTCCATGCGCCGGCGGGCACCTCGGTCATCGCCACCGCGTAGTAATCGCCTGGCAGGAGCTGCAGGCGGTAGCGATCATCGTTGCGCGGCTGCGTGACGCCCAGATACCGTGTCTCCACGGTCCAGCGATCGGCATCCTGCGCGAAGACGATCACGAAACAGTCGCGCACGTTCCTGCCGTCGCTGTCGGTGACGCGGCCGGTCAGCTCCACCGTCGCGTTGGTCAGCTCGACGACAACGTTCTCGATCGTCGCATTGGGAGCGACGTCGAGTCCGCTGTCGCCGAGGTCGGCGCCGTCGTAGAGCACACGGCTCAAACGCCAGGGCGGCGATTCGCCGCCACTGTTGTCGGGCGTCCCGGCCCGCAGCTGCACGTGGCCAGACGCGAGCGAGATCTCGAATGTGCCGTCGTCTTTGATCCGCGCCGCGTCGCGCACCGGCTGGCCGAGCATCCACTCGCGCAACGCGCCGAGCGCGATCGTCGTCGGCTTCGGTGAATCGATGGATGTCGAGCTCGGTGCGAAGGCGATGCGACCGCGAACCGTCGACGGCTTCGCCGTGACGAGCTGGACGCCGGTGACCTCGCCTCCCGCGACGATCACCTCGATCAGCCCGGACTCGTGCTTCGCCGGGTTGGTGCCGCGCAGCATGTAGTCGCCGGGCGTGACTCCCGAGATCGTGAACCCGCCGTCTGCGCCAATCGACGCCTGCCGCGGATCGATGCCAGCGCTCGGCGATTTCGGGCTGAGCATGACGCCGCCGCCCCCGGCAGGACCCCCGTCGGTGCCGAACACCGTTCCCGAGATGCGCGACGTCGGAACCGGTGTGAGCGTCAGGTTGATAGCGGCAATCGTCTGGCCAGGTGCGATCGTCACGCGCTGCGCCTCGGCGGCGTTGCCAGTGCCGGGGTAAAACATCGGCGCGTGGGTGACGTGATCCATCGTCGTCGAGCCGATCGCCGTGAACGCCCGCAGCGTCGCCGAGACGTAGTACTGGCCGGGGGCCAGTCCGTAGATCCGATACTCGCCGATGTCGTTCGTGGCGGCACCGGGGCCACCTGGCATCAGGCGCCGCGTGCCCTGTACGAACGCGTAGCGCATCGGCACGACCCGCGCGTCGACGATCGGATCGCCGAACTCGTCGACGACTTTGCCGGTGATGACGCCGCCGCGCGACAGCCGGATGTCGATGTTGGTGACGGTCTGGCCGTCGGCGAGCGGAATGCGCCTGCCGGGACCGCCGGAACGCTCTTCACCCCATGCCGCACGGAGGTAGGTTGGTTTGACCGCGCTGACCGTGTAGGTGCCGGCCGGGAGATCGGCGAGATCGAAGCGACCCTCACGATCGGTGAGCCCGGTCGCTGCTTCGCGACCGCCGTTTCCCGCGCGGATTTCCGCGTAGCCCAGCGGCCGGCCGCTCGCGTCGGTGACGCGCCCGCGAATGCGCGCCGTGCCGGGTGACTTGACAGAGGTGTCACGCAGGGGCGGCTGCCCGCTCGCGATCGCGGAACAAGCGACGGCCAGGAGCAAGGCCAGCGCTCGCGACATTGAACGGAGATTATGTCAAAAGCTACGCCGCTGCGGGCAGAGGTTCTAGAGTTCCAGGGTTCTAGAACCGAAGAACCTCGCCGTCTCTTATACGTCAATGATTGGACCGTTTGACGGCGGGATGGCTGGCTGCTGCTTCTTGCGCAGCGCGATGACCAGCGCAACGCAGCCCGTCCATGTCGGCAGCATGTCGACGACCGGAAGGAATTCGACGACGAAGGTCGGCAGGAGTAACGGATGGAAGCCGAGGAGCGACCAGGTGATGCCGGCGGCCACCACGTCGAGAATCTCGTCGGCAAGCGTCCAGCCGAACGGCCCGAGGACGAACTGCAGCACGTCGGTCGTCAGCGCGACACCGTACGCGCCCCAGATGCGCTGTTTGGTCAACACCGGCGGCGCGAATCGCGAGAACGTCAGGTCCACGACAGTCCCCCATTTGCAACGCAGGTGCCGATCACGGCCCGGCTAAAGCCGGACACTACCGCCGCACGACGTGATCGATCGCCGGCTACCGTAGTGTCCGGCTTTAGCAGGCCGATGAAAAAGTGAGCCTGATGGCTAAAGGCTGATGGCTGATGGCTGAAATACGCGGGCTTTTCGCCATTAGCCATTAGCCCTCAGCCATGCAGGATGCGTTGTTCAGCATCCTGTTAGCCGGACCTGATCGATCCGGCTTTGGCCGCACCGTGATCGATCTCCAATCAGTGTACAGTCAGCCTCTCCAATGGAGCACGTCGAATGAAGAAAGCTGCCCTCGCCCTGCTCGTCATCTTTCTTCAGACCGCCCCACCCGACGTCGGCTGGACGCAGCACGGCGGCACCGACAACATCCGGTATTCCACGCTGACGCAGATCAATCGCGACAACGTCACTCGACTGCAGGTCGCCTGGACCTACGACTCGCGCGACGCCTTCAAGGGTTCGGAAATGCAGAGCAACCCGGTGGTCGTCGGCGGCGTGCTGTACGCGACCACCCCGACGCTGAAAGTGATCGCGCTCAACGCGGTCACCGGTGCGGAGCTGTGGAAGTTCGACCCGAGCAACGGCGCGGCAAGCGGCGCCCGATTTCGGCATCGCGGCGTCACGGTGTACGACGACCGGGTGTTCGTCACCTACCGGAACTGGCTGTACGCACTCGACAAGACGACCGGGAAGCCGATCGAATCGTTCGGCGCGAGCGGACGCGTCGATCTCCGTGAGGGACTCGGCATGCCGGCGGAGCGCGCGAGCGTGAGCGCGAGCACGCCCGGCGCCATCTTCGAGGACCTGTTGATTCTCGGCAGCAGCGTCCCCGAGACGCTGCCTGGCACGCCCGGCCACATCCGCGCCTTCGACGTGAAGACCGGCAGGCTGCGCTGGATCTTTCACACGATTCCGCAGCCGGGCGAGTTCGCCTACGACAGCTGGCCCGCCGCTGCCCACAAGCTGATCGGAGGCGCGAATGCCTGGGCCGGCGTCACCGTTGACGCGAAGAACGCGATGGTGTTCGCGGCGACCGGATCGGCGTCGTTCGATTTCTACGGTGTCAACCGGCACGGCGACAACCTGTTCGCCAACTGCGTACTCGCGCTCGACGCGCGGACCGGCCGCCGCATCTGGCACTTTCAGGGCATCCGCCACGACGTATGGGATTGGGACTTCCCGGCAGCGCCGAACCTCGTCACCGTCTCCCGCAACGGGCGGCGCATCGACGCCGTCGCGCAGGTGACGAAGTTCGGCTACGTGTATGTCCTCGATCGCAAAACCGGCGCGTCGCTCTTCCCGCTCGCGCAGCGCAAGGTGCCGCCGTCCGAGGTGCCCGGCGAGCGACTCGCCGAGTCGCAGCCGTATCCGGTGAAGCCGCCACCGTTCACCCGTCAAGGCCTCACGGAAGCGATGCTGACGCAGCGCACGCCCGAGGCGCACGCTGCCGTGCTCGAACGCTTCCGGAAATTCGGGTCCGGCATGTTCGCCCCGCCAAGCGAGCGCGGCACCATCGTCTTCCCCGGCTTCGACGGCGGCGCCGAATGGGGCGGGGCGGCATTCGATCCCGAGAGCGCGCTGCTCTATGTCAATTCGAACGAGATGCCGTGGATCGTCAGACTGATCCCGAACAACGACACGTCGCTCTACAACGTCAACTGTGCGACGTGTCATCGTGAGGATCGCAAGGGCTCGCCGGCGGCGCCGTCGCTCGAGACCATCGGTCAGCGGCGCACCCGCGACGAGATCGCGACGGTGATTCGCGAGGGCACCGGCCGCATGCCCGGCTTCCCCGACATGGGCGGACGCAACGTCTCGGACCTCGTCGACTTCCTGCTCACGGGCAAGGACAAAGGCACCGATCCGAAGGTCACGAGCGATCCGAGCTGGCTGAAGTACCGGATCGACGGCGAAACGCTGTTCCGCGATCCCGACGGCTATCCGCCGATCACGCCGCCGTGGGGCACGCTCAACGCCATCGATCTCAACGCCGGCACGATCAAGTGGCAGATTCCGTTCGGCGAATATCCGGAGCTCGCCGCGCGGGGCGTCAAGAACACCGGCAGCGACAACTACGGCGGACCGGTCGTCACTGCCGGAGGCCTGCTGTTCATCGGCGCCACGAACTTCGACCGGAAGTTCCACGCCTACGACAAGGCGACGGGCCGGTTGCTGTGGGAGACAACGCTGCCGGCGGCCGGCAACGCGACGCCGTCGACCTACACGATCGACGGCAGGCAGTATGTGGTGATCGTGTGCGGCGGCGGAAAGAACGGAGCGGCGTCCGGCAGTGCGATCGTCGCCTTCGCGCTACCGTGACGCGAGGTAGCGCTTGCGCGCGCGGACGGTGAGCACCTGGTTGGACGCCTTCACGGTGATCTCGTGCATCTTGCCGTCGAGCTTTTCCGGCGCGAAGCCGAGCGCGTACTGATGGTGCAGCTCGTCGGCGACGCGCGCGAAGGTCGAGACCAGCGTCGCCGCCGTCTTCAGCTCGAAGTAGCCGCCGCCGGTCGCCCCCGCGATCTTCGGCAGCCCCTCATCCGGTCCTTCGAGCTCCTGCTGGCGTCCGCTGTAGCCGCCCATCCCGCGGCCGCCGAGGCCGCCGATCGCGCCGGGCCCCATCGCGCCGCGGCCGTTGCGGTCGCCGCTCTGTCCCGGCATGCCGTTGTCGCCGGCGAGGCCGATCGCATAGACCATGATGTCGTGTTCCTCGGCGCGCTTGGTGACGTCCTTCAGCGACTTGTTGCGGCTGGCGAAATTCAGCGGCCGATCGACGCCGTCGGTGAACACCAGCACGACCCGCCGCCCCTGCTCGAGCAACAGCTTGTCCATCGCACGATCGACGGCGTTCCACAACGGCGTGGGTCCCGGCTCCTGCAGATCCTGACGGACGATCCGCAGCAGCTTCTCGCGATCCGACGAGAACTCGTCCGGATCGATCCGGATCTCGTTCGCGAAGCTGCCGATCCGCGCCTTGTCACCCGGCCCCATCGACCGCACGAACGCCTCCGCGCCTTGCGCCTCGAGGTCGAAGTTCGGCTTCATGCTGCTGCTACGGTCGAGCAGCATCACCAGCGTGATCGGCTGCACGTCGTTCGAGAACAGCGTCAGCGCCTGCCGTTTGCCGTTGTCGTCGACCATGAAGTCGTCGCGCGTCAGGTCGGTGACCAGACGGCCACGTCCGTCGGTGACCGTCGCATAGACCGCGACCGTCTTCGTCGACGTCGAGAACGAGGGGGGCTGCGACTGCGTCGCGCCCGTCGCGACGCCGAGCGCGACGACGAGACTGGTTGTCCGGAAAATCATGCGAATCATGACGCTCCATCAGGCGGCGGCGTCTCCATACTAACTGTGCCGCAGCCCTCCGGCGATGACATTTGTATGACGGACGGGCTCAAAACCGCAGGCGGCGCAAACACGTCTATGCTTACAGCATGCGCTGGTTCGCGGCAATAGCCGTGCTGTCCCTGCTTGGAGTGCCGCTGCTGGCGCAGAAGCCCCTCCCTGATCAGGAAGCCTTCTTACAGGAAGTTCGCAAGCACCTCGACACTGACGAGTATCGGCAGACCGGCTACATGTACACGGAGACGCGCCGCATGCAGAAGCTCGACAAGTCGGGCAATGCGACCGGCGAGTCGGTGACAGTGCTCGAAAGCTATCCGGGGCTCCCTGGTGAAGAGCGGTGGGAGCGCGTGCTGTCCGAGGATGGCAAGGCAATACCGCCGCCGGAGCTCGAGCGGCGTGACCGCGAGCGTCAGAAGCACGTCGAGGAGTACGCGCGCAAGCTCGCCAGGGACCCGGCGCAGACGAAGGCGAAAGAGGATCGTGAACGCGAGCGCCGGCGTCGTGAGCTCTCAGAGAGCATCGACGACATCGTTCGCGTCTTCGACATCCGGATCGTCGGCCGCGAGGCGATCGAAGGGCATGATGCGATCGTCCTCACGCTGACGCCGCGCCGCGACGCGAAGCCGCGCACCCGCGCCGGCGGCATCATGCGCAACTTCAACGTGCGCGCCTGGATCAGCGAGTCGGACTACGAGCTGGTCCGCCTCGACGCGGAGGCGATTGACACGGTGTCGTTCGGCCTCGGCATGCTCGCGCGCGTGCACAAGGGATCGCGCGCGTCGTTCCAGCGGCGGAAGGTGAACGGCGAGCTGTGGTTGCCGGCGCTCGCCACCTATACGGTCAGCGTGCGCGTCGGCCTCGTCGCCGTGCTCCGGCGCGGCGGCACCGTCGAGTTCTCGAACTACAAGAAGTTCGGCGTCGACTCCTCCTACCGTATCGCCACGCCCGACGGCCGATGAGCCCGGTGCTGCCGGCGCTCGGCGGCCTGCTGATCGCGGCGCTCAGCGACCTCACGGTGCCCGCGGATCGACTGCCTCAGGGTTGCGTGCTCTCGCCGTCGCAATCGGTTCGTGAAAACGGGAACCACGTCCGCACGGGTTTGTGGGCGGGGCTTCCGATCCGCGGCAATCCCTCCACATCGTCGGAGCCATCCGTGATCGTGGCGATCCGCGGGCGAATCGCAGGTCCGATCGTGACGCCCGATCCACCCGCGTTGTCCGAGCGCGGCCTGGCGCGGTTTCAACTGCAGCTGGCCGACGGAATAGACGAGGCCTACGCCGCGATCTATCTCGGGCCCGATTCGCAGGAAATCGTCACCGTGTACGGACTCCGCTTCCCGGACGCCAGCGCCGCCGCAGCGTTCTGGGCCAGCGCCGCCGCCAGAAAGAACCCGCGCGTCACCGGGGTGCTCCTCGGTCCGATCGTCGCGGTCGCGATGGGCCCGCCCGACTCGTGCCTCACCGCCGTCGCAGCACACCTGACATCGCTGCCGTAGCACCACGAAGCCACGAAGGCACGAAGGCACGAAGATGGACGCTGAGATCGCGAAGGAACAGCTGCGTGATCGACGGCCGGTTCGCGCGTAACGTCACGGGACGCGGCCGACGGCTGGCGTAGCCAGCCGTGTCGTGAACGGAAAAAGCCGTCGCAAACACAAGCAGCTGCTCCGGACATGCTTGTGTTTGCGGCGGCTCTTTCCGTTCGCGCGCCCGCTTCGCGGGCCGGCCGCGTCTCGGCTCTGCGGTCTCCGCGGTCTCCGCGGTTTCGGGGTCGCGGTCGCAGCGTGACAGCTACTTCACCGGCGGGCACACGTTGCCGAGCACGCCGGCGCCGCCGCAGTAGCTCACGTCCTGGAGCTGCACGAGGATGCCGTCGGGATCGGTGAAGTACAGCTCCGCCGTCCCTTCCTTTGCGCCGCCGCGATTCTCCATCCGCATGCTGATGTAGTGGCGCAGCGGCCCCACGGCGCCGGTCTGGCTCTCGCGCGGCTTGATGCCGTAGCTCTCGAGCGTTTTCAGAATCTGATCCGAGTCGAACTTCTCGAGGTTCATGCAGAAGTGGTTGATGCTCGCGGCGCGCGGCGGTTGGCTGGCGCCGCCGCGGCCGGCGCCGCCGCCGGTGAGCATCAGGAATTCCACGGTCGGGCCGATCGCGAGCGTCGGCGCGGTCGGGCCCTGATACGAGCGGAACGGCATCCCGAAAATCTGCTGATAGAACGCATTCGATCGCTGCGCGTCGGTCGAGAATACGGTGCAGTGGCTGTACGCCGTCAGCGCCAGCAGCCCCTTCTGAGCCGACGGCTCCACGGCGCGGCACACGTTGCCGAGCGGGCCGGCGCCGCCGCAGTAGCTCTTGTCCTGCAGTTGCATGTCGATGCCGTCGGGATCGCCGACATGCATCTCGGGCGTCCCGTCCTTCGCCCCGCCCTCGTCCGGCCCGCGCCGGGTGACCTGCACTTTCATCGCGCCGCGCTGGTCGCTCTTCGCGACGCCGTGATCGGCGAGCACTTTCAGAATGCGGGTCACGTCGAACCCTTCGACGCCGACGCACATATGGTCGATGCCCGGTGAGGCGCCGGCGCCCGACAGGTTCAGAAACTGCGGGCCCGCTCCGATCCGCAATTGCACGCTCGTCGCGCCTTGCCGCGATTGAATCGGCAGGCCGAAGAGTCCCTGATAGAACTCGGTCGACCGCTTCAAATCGGACACGTTGAGCGAGACGTGGTTGAACGCGGCGATGCGAATCCGGCCGGCGGGGTACTGCGCAAACGCCTGCTGCGCCAGCGCGAGCCCGGGCAGCGTCATCAGGAAACGGCGTCGGTCGAGAGCCTTCATGTAGCGATACGTTACCAGAAACCGCGGAGCGCGCGGAGAGCGCAGAGTTTGTTTTCAAAAAGAGAATCCCCGTGCTCTGCGGTCTCTGCGGTTGCTTTCCCACACGCATTCCAAATTCCAAATTGCTAATTTGTGCCGCGGACTACAATGGTTGGCCGTGGACAAGACGTTCCTGCTGATCGGAGCGGTGGCTGCGTTCCTGGCGGTCGCGTTCGGCGCGTTTGGAACCCACGGGCTTCGCGCGCGAATCTCGCCGGAGATGATGGCGGCGTTCGAGAGCGCGGTGCGCTACCACATGTACCACGCGCTGGCCGTCCTGGTCGTCGGTCTGATCCTCGGTCGCATGGACGGCTGGCTGATTCGCACCGCTGGCTGGTGCTTCGTCGCCGGCATCGCGCTGTTCTCCGGCAGCCTCTACGTACTCGCCCTCAGCGGCGTGACGATCCTCGGCGCGATTACGCCGATTGGCGGGCTGGCGTTTCTCGCCGGATGGGCGTGTCTCGCCTTCGCAGCGGTGTGAGTCGTCGATGCGGCGCCAGGTCGTCTCACTTGCTGTGTCCTGTGCGCTGCACCTGGCTGCACTGACGATCATCGCACGCGAGACGACGCCCCGACGCGCGCCGCAGCCGGCGCCGCCACGATCGATGGCCGCCTTCGTCGTGCGGCGAACAGACGACTCGGCGCCGCCGGGGCTGCAGCCAATCGATCCGCATGACAGCGAAGATCTGCGGCCGCCGCACGGATCGTCCAGCGTCCAGGCGGCTGGATTCGAGTTCGATGCGGCGAAAATCGAGGCGCGCGCGGCACTGCTCTTTCCGTTTCTGACACCGGGCATCTCGCTCGAGCGGTTCGAGCTGGCCCCGCACGTCGACGCGCGCGACACGTTTCACGATCCGTTCGCGCCGCACAGCGACGCGCAGGCCAAGCGATCCCGAAAGCCGTCGCTCGTGATGACCGACGCCGCGATGCAGTCGCTCGTCGACGCGTCGTGGTCGCGCCGCAACCGGTGGACGCCGTTTCAACGCATTCTGCAGCTGGCCGACCGCTACGACGCCGACGCCGGCAGGCTGCCCGCGCTGCTCCACGAGTATCAGGCCCAGGACGGCCTGCAGCCGTACGTCGACGCGTCGATTCGCGACCCGCGCATGTGGACCGAGCTCGGCCTCGCGGCCGATCACGTCGAGTTCATCGGCTTCATCAGCCGCTACGCGGCCGAGCATCCGTCGACCAAGGCGACGACGGAGCTGCTGTTCCTCCTGGACAAGATCGCGCAGGCCAGCCTCGACGCCCTCGTCACGCTCCTCGACACCATCCCCGAGGAGCATCTCGAGTGGACGCGGTCGTCGAATCCTGACGCGTACGCCTTCGTCGCCGATCTCAGGCGGCACTACACCGCGGTACTGTTGAAAAAGGGACTGTCAACCGGTGGACGGTTGGCCGAGTACTACGACAACGTGCGCCTTGGCATTCTCACCGGCATCCTCCGCACGACGCCGCACGGGTACCGCGCCAATGATGCGCGATTTCTCATCGGCCAGATCTACGTCCGGCAAGGCAGCATCGGCGACGCGCTGCGCACGTGGCGCGTCATGACGATCGAGCCGACCGACGCCTACGCGGACTCGATTGCACCGATCCTGAACGCCATCGCCACCGAAACGACGGTCGATCGCGGCAGCGTGGACACCGCCGAGACGACGCGGCGGCTGGCGTTGCAGTTCAATGCCATCCTGCGCGCCGAGCACGGCCGCTGGATCATGTTTTCGCTCGACCGGCTCCATCAGTTCGGGTACCGCTTCGATTCGTTCTGACGCTGACAATGGCTGATGACAATGGTTGATGGTTGAAGGGCAGGCGAGTGTGTGATCAGCCATCAGCCATGTCAGAGTTCACTATGCAGCTGGCGATAACCAACCGGATTTCGATAGACGAGGGCGAGATCGAGGAGCGCTTCGTCCGCGCGTCGGGGCCCGGTGGGCAGAACGTCAACAAGGTGTCGACGGCCGTCGAGCTCCGCTTCGACGTCGCAGCCTCGTCGTTGCCGGAGGAGGTCAAGGAACGACTCGGCGCACTCGCTGGCAGCAGGCTGACGTCTGACGGCGTGCTGCTGATCGACAGCCGCGAGCATCGTACGCAGGCACAGAACCGCGAAGCGGCCCGCGCGCGGCTCGTCGCGCTGCTGCAGCACGCGGCCCGGCGGCCGAAGACGCGGCGACCGACCAGGCCGCGTGCTGCGGCGCGCGAGAAACGGCTCGAGTCCAAGAAGCGCCGCGGCGAGCTCAAGGCAGCGAGACGAAAGGTATGAACCGTCGAGACTTTCTGATCACGACCGGTGCCGGCGCCGTGGCACTCTCAATCGGCAATCGCGCGCCCGCACGGGCGCAGCCGCCGCAGCCGCCCTGGCGGACGTTCGACGTGACGACGCGCGTCGACGTGCTGCAGGCGAGCAATACGACACGCGTCTGGCTGCCGACGCCGCTGGCGGTCGCACCGTATCAGCACACGGCCGGCGACACCTATCACGCGGTCGGTGGCCGGACCGTAATGGTCGAAACGACCGCGGACGAGCCGGACATCCTGGCGGCCGTGTGGGAAGAGGGCAATCCGGCCGTGTTGACGTTGACGAGCCGTGTCGTCGCGCACGACCATGCGGTCGATCTCGCGTCCCCGACGGTCCCACCTCCGCGCGATCTCTCCGCCTTTGCGCACTTTCTCCGTCCGACCAGGTTGATCCCGACCGATGGTATCGTCAAGAAGACGGCCGACGCGATCACGCGTGGTGCGGGCACCGATGTCGAACGGGCGCGCGCGATCTACGACTGGATCGTCGATAACACGTTCCGCGATGCAAAGACGGTCGGCTGCGGCACAGGCGACATCCGCTTCATGCTCGAGTCGAACAACCTCGGAGGAAAGTGCGCCGACATCAACGCGCTGTTCGTCGGCCTGGCGCGCGCGGCCGGCCTGCCGGCGCGTGACGTCTACGGCCTGCGCGTCGCGCCGTCGCAAAAGGGATATCGCAGTCTCGGTCTGTCGTCCGACAACGCGACGAAGGCGCAGCATTGCCGCGCCGAGGTCTACCTCGTCGGATTCGGGTGGCTGCCGGTGGATCCGGCGGACGTTCGCAAGGTGGTGCTCGAGGAACCGCCCGGCAATCTGGCGATGACCGACGAGCGCGTCACGCTGGCACGTCAGCGGCTGTTCGGTTCCTGGGAGATGAACTGGATCGCGTTCAACGTCGCGCACGACGTCACGCTGCCCGGCTCGACGCGGGGACCGCTGCCCTTTTTCATGTATCCGCAGGGCGAGACGAGCGAGGGCCGCCTCGACAGCCTCGATCCTGACAACTTCAAGTACAGCATCACCGTGAAGGAGATTACGGCGTGATGGTCGCGCTGGCCATCGAAGATCGTGCCGCTGGTGCGGTTCGGTCGCTGACCGCTGCTGACGGGTCCGCTAAAGCCGGATACTACGCGCCACGTGAGGGTCCCGACCGCGTGGTGATCGCTCGGCTAAAGCCTCCGCGCTACAACATATCCCTAGCCGTCCGACTTGCCTCACTGCCCGGCTTGCGACTTGCTGACCGCCCGACTTGCGACTTGCTGACTGCCCGACTTGCGACTTGCCTGACTGCCCGACTTGCGACTAGCGACTTGCGACTTGCTCACTGCCTGCCTACACCGTCATCGTCCCCTCGCCGACGACCACCGACGCGCCGCCGACTCTGACGCCGCTGACCTCACCGCCCGTGAAATCGACCCGCACGTGGAGCAGGCTCGGTCGCCGCGCGAGCACGCCTTGCAGGACGACAATCGATCCCGCGCGATCGGCCGGGACGAAGCGATGCTTCGCGATGAACAGTCCGGCGGGGCCGACGGCGGATCCAGTCGCTGGATCCTCGATTCCGCCGGCCGGCAGCATCCGGCTGTAGGCGGTTACATCGTCCTGGCCGCGCTCGGTTGAAAAAACGTAAAGACCGCGGCGCTGGAGGCCGGCCGCGTTGAACACCGCATCCACTTTTGCGCGATCGATCACGGCGGCATCGACCGCCTTGCGCGTCGTCAGCGGCACGATCACGAACGTCGATCCGGAGTAGACCTCCTGCGCCGGCGCGCGAGTGTCGATCGAGGCGGCGTCGAGGCCGATCGCCGCCGCGAGCGCCGCAGCGTCCGGGATCGTCTTGCCGAAGCTCGGCTTCTGCTGCGTCATCCACGCGAACCCGAGCTTGCCGTCCCTCCATTCGAGATCGAGTGGCGTCGGGCCGACGCCGAGCTGGAACGTGGTTCGCGCGGTGCCGGCCTTCAGCGCACCGGAGTGCGCGAGCGCGAACGCCGTCCCAATCGTCGGGTGGCCGGCGAATGGCGCTTCTGCCGTTCGCGTGAAGATCCGGACGCGGTAGTCGGTGCCCTGCTGTTCCGGCGGAAACACGAACGTGTTCTCGGAGTAGTTCGACTCGCGCGTCAGCGCCTGCATCGTGTCGGTGTCGAGGCCCGCGGGATCGGTATAAACCAGCAACTGGTTGCCGGCGAGGCGCCGATCGGTGAAGACGTCGAGATGCACGTAACGGTACGCGCGTCCTGCGCTCGCGCTCTTCGGCGATTCGCGCTGCGGGACGCCGGCCGCCATCGCACCGAACGCCGCGGTACCGAATTGGCGCCTCGTGAGTTGCGTCATAGCCATCCACCTGAGCAGAGTGTGGGACCGATGGGCCTATCGGTCCGACACACCCCTGCGGCGTCACTATAGTAGAGTCTTGCTTTCTGGAGGGCACGACATGAAACGGCTGTTTCTGTTCGGAACCCTGCTGGCGGTCGGCTCGCTGTCACTCGCCGCCGCGCAAGGGCAGACCCCCGCGACGAACGCTCCCAAGGTCATCGACATCCAGAAGCTCAAGGACAACCTCTACGTGTTGACCAGCTCGACGCCGGGCAATGCGGCGACATTCAGCGGCGGCAACGTAGCCGTGTTCATCACCGACGGCGGCGTCACGCTGGTCGACGACAAGCTCGCCGGCTGGGGCCAGGCGGTGCTCGACAAGGTGAAGAGCGTCTCGAACAAGCCGATCACGCGCATCATCAACACGCACACGCACGGCGATCACACCGGCAACAACAACTTCTTCGGCGCCAGCGTCGAGATCGTCGCGCAGGAGAACACCAAGGCGAACATGGCGAAGATGGACGCCTTCAAGGGCGACAACGCCAGGTACCTGCCGTCGAAGACCTACACCGACAAGACGACGATCGGCAGCGGCAAGGATCGCATCGACCTGTATTACTTCGGCGCCGGCCACACCAACGGCGACACCTTCGTCGTCTTCCCGGCGCTCCGGATCCTGCATACGGGCGACATGTTCGCCTGGAAGGACGGGCCGCTGTGCGATCGCAACAACGGC
>DATFXR010000318.1:0-4691 GCA_035315685.1 Vicinamibacterales bacterium
GTAGACGTCGACGGTGCCGATCAGATTGTTCGGACAGACGAGATCGTGTTCCTTGTTCCAGGTGAGATCGCCGAGATCGAGGATGCGGAAGCGGCCGTAGCTGAGCACCATCCCGACCGACCGCGCGTTCTCGCTCGGGTCGGCCTCCTTCGGCTTGTAGTCGGCGCACAGTGCATTCGGCTGACCGGCGCCCGGCAGCGGCGCCGTGATCAGGTTGCCGCCGGCCGACACGAAGCGCAGCTCGAGGTCGCCCACCTTCAACGTCTCGCCCGGCTTCGCGACGACGTGCTCCGCCTTGTCGCGGACCGCTGTGTAGGCATTGAACAGCGCCGCCGGTTGATCCCCGGTCTCGACCGTCGGCCCGTGATCGACGAAGCGGCGCACCGGCAGACGTGCCGCGATCGCCGGAACGCCGCCGACGTGATCGGCGTGATAGTGCGTCACGACGAGCGTGTCGAGGCGCGAAAGGCCGTGGCGCTTCGCGGCGGCGGCAATGCGATCGGCATCGCGGCCGTTGAACCCGGCCCAGCCGGTGTCCACCAGCAGCGACTCGCCGGACGGCAGGACGAACAGCGTCGCCTGCCCGCCTTCGACATCGATGAAGTGGATCTGCAGCTGCGCCGGGCTCTGCGCGGCGGCGGCCGGTACGAGCGCGGCGAGCGCGACGAGAGCAAACAGTTTCGAAGCGCGGCGCATGAGCGCCAGTATAATCGCCGCACTATGCAGCGACGAGATTTCGTGCGCCTGGCCGGCATCGGCCTGGCGGCCGGGGCATCGGCGGCCGAATCCTCTCTCGCGGCGGCGGCACCGCAGCCGCCGGCCCGGCGCGACGCCGCGCGCAAGGCGCTGATGAGAGTCGGCACGCAGCACGGCGACAGCGACGAGATCCTGCGGGTCATGGCCGCGTTCGGCGTCAACCACGTCTGCAGCCGGCTGCCGTCGGAGCGGATGGACGCGCAGTGGTCGGTCGACGCGCTGTCGCGGCTGCGCGAGCGAGTCGAGTCGTTCGGCATCACGCTCGATCTGGTCCCGCTGCCGCTCAGCTCGAACGAGATCGAGAAGTTCGAAATGCCGAACATCATGCTCGGCAAGAGCCCGGAGCGCGACCGCGAGCTCGACGACATCTGCCAGATGATCCGCAACACCGCGCGCGCGGGCATTCCCGGACTGAAATACAACCTGACGTTCCTCGGCGTGCCGCGCACCGCGCCGACACCAGGGCGCGGCGGCGCCACCTACAGCACGTTCGTCTACGACCAGGCGAAGCAGGACCCGCCGCTGACCAAGGCAGGGCCGGTCAGCGCGGACGCGTACTGGGAACGCATCACCTACTTCCTCGAGCGCGTGATGCCGGTCGCGACCGAATACAAGGTCCGGATGGCGTTACATCCGCAGGATCCGGCGATGCCGATCGACCGCGGGTACCGCGGCGTCCACACCGTGCTCGGCACCGTCGACGGGTTGAAACGCTTCGTCACCATCGCGGAGAGTCCGTACCACGGGCTGAACTTCTGTCAGGGGACGGTCTCCGAGATGCTGAAGAAGCCGGGCGAGGAAATCTTCGACGTGATCCGCTACTTCGGCAGCCGCGGCAAGATCTTCAACGTCCACTTCCGCAACATCCGCGGCGGGTTCCTCGATTTCCGCGAGACCTTCATCGACGATGGCGACGTCGACATGCTGAAGGCGATGCGCGTCTACAAGGAGATCGGGTTCCACGGCATGATGATGCCCGACCACGTGCCGTCGATCCCCGGCGACGCCCACGGCTACCAGGCGTTCGCGTTCACCTTCGGCTACATCAAGGCGCTGATCGCCGCCGTCGCAGCGGAGGGTTGACCGCCTCGGGCGCGTGCGAACCGAGCCGCCTGCACCTGCGGTCGCCCACGAAGGCACGAAGGCACGAAGCTCCACGAAAACCAACTCGTACAAAGCGTGCTTCGCGTCCTTCGTGCCTTCGTGGGAGGCAGCAGGCTTTTCGCAGCGTGACAACGACCGCATCGCTGTCGATCAATATCCGTGTTCGAAGTCGACGCTGTGCGTCAGCGGCTCGCCCGCCCCGCACCTGCGGTCGCCCACGAAGGGCACGAAGACACGAAGCTGCACGAAAACCAATTCGTACAAAACGTGCTTCGCGTCCTTCGTGCCTTCGTGGGAGGGAGCAGGCTTTTCGCAGCGTGACAACGAGCGCATCGCTGTCGATCAATATCCGTGTTCGAAGTCGACGCGGTGCGTCAGCGGTTCGCCCGCCCCGCATCTGCGGTCGCCGACGAGGCCCGAAGACACGAAGGGCACGATGGAGACAACATATATTCGTCTTCGTGATCTTTCGTGTGCTTCGTGTCTTCGTGGGTGCGGTGGATCTTTTGGCAGCGTGACGGTGTGCGCGCGTCGCAGCGGAGCGCTGAGCGCCTCTCGCAGGTCAACAACTGAGCCGCCTGCACCTGCGGTTTCCCACGAAGGCACGAAGCCACGAAGAGTCGCGAAGACCAATCGACAAAACGTGCTTCGTGTCCTTCGTGCCTTCGTGTCTTCGTGGGAGGCCGCCGTCAGTAGCCCTGCTCGAAGTCGACTCGGTGCTTCAGCGGCTCGTCGCGAAGCAGACGGTGATAGTTGTCGATGAACACCGGCGCGATGTCTTCCGGGAAACTCAGCGCGGCGGTGTGCGACGTGATCAGGAGGTTCGGCGTGCGCCAGAAGATGTGATCCGGCGGCAGCGGCTCCTGCTCGAAGACGTCGAGCACCGCGCCCGCGAGCCGCCCGTCGCTGAGCGCCGCCGCCAGCGCCGGCTCGTCCACCACGCCGCCGCGCCCCGGATTGACGAAGACCGCGCGCGGCGGCAGCGCGCGAAGCAGATCGTCGTTCACGAGATGGCGCGTCCGCGGCGTCGCCGGCATCACCGCCACGAGGTAGTCGAGATCGCCGGCAAACTCGCGCAGTCGATCGCCATGAACGTACTCGTCGACATCAGGTGACGCTTCGCTCGCGCGCGTGTAGCCTTTCACGCGCATCCGGAAGTGCTTCGCGGTACGCGCGATCGCCGCGCCGATCGTCCCGACGCCCAGCAGCCCGATCTGTTTGCCGCGCAGCGTGCCGTGCGGCGCCGCGTCCCAGCGGCCTTCGAGCTGCGCGCGGTACTTGTCGAGCAGGTGCCGCTCGTGGGCGAGCAGGTACGCGAACACGTACTCCGACATCAACCCGCCGAACACGCCGCGCGCATTCGTGAGCGTGTAGTCGCGGCGCAACGACGGATCCAGCAGCGGTTCGACGCCGGCCCACGTGGCCTGGAGCCAGCGCAGCGCGGTAAGCGATGGAAGGAGTTGTCGGAGAAGCGACGGCTCGCCGAGGGCAAGATCGAATTCAGCGGCCCGCGGCAGGACGTCGGCGGGATCGCCCGCCGGGGTGACGACGAGGTCGGGCAGAGCGGCGGCGGAGATCAAGCGCTCGTAGTCGCGCGCGCGGCGCGACAGGATCAACAGAGCATGCACGCGTGCAAGAGTACATCGCGTGATGCGTCGGGTTCAGGGTTCAGGGTTCAGGGTTCTCGTTCTCGTTCTGGGTTCTCGTTTTGGGTTCTCGTTCTTCCCAGTCCCCAGCCCCCAGCCCCCCAGTCCCTACACCCCGTGTCCGTAGCCCGGCTCGTCGCCGACGACATCTTCCTCGCGGCGTTCGTCGCTGTGCGGCTCGGCGCGGCGCGGCGCTGGCGCGGCGGTGGTCTGTTGTCGCGTCGTCGCCGGCCACGCCGTGTGCGTGGGACGCTGTCGAGCCGGTGATTCGAATCGTGGCGCGTTCACTGTCGTTCTCCCTTTGGTTTCGGAGGTTCCCAGAAAGCGAAAAAGGCCATCACCTTGGTTTGAGGTGATGGCCCTTGGGTCGAGCTTGGTTCTACAGTCTGTCTGGCTACATCACCCCGTGCACGTCGGCAGGTTAATGCCGACGCTGGTAAGGAGCAGGGTAAGTGCCAGGCCGCGGAACATCAGGGGAACATTATGCCACAACGAATCGGGATTTGGGGCTTGGGATTCGGGATTCGCTGAGCCACGGCCCGAAATGTTACGTATTCGTTTCCGCACCCACGAGAGTCGTAATGACCGCCCTGCGCGGGGCGTGGTCAACCCCAGTCCGATCGTGTGCCCAAATCCCGACCGCCCCGAGTCCCGAACCCCGAATCCCGAACCGCGAATCCCGAATCCCGAACCGCGAATCCCGAATCCCAAACCCCGAATCCCGAATGCCGAATCCCGAATCCCGAATCCCGAATCCCATCTCAGGGCGTCCGCTTCTCGTACGCCGGCTGCGCCGGCGGCTTCGGCAGCGCGGCGATCCGCTTCGTGACCTCGTCGATCGCGCGCTGCAGCTGCGCGTCGGCGCCCTTCGCGAGCTGCGTCGGATCCTCATCGACGGCGATGTCCGGATCGACGCCGTGCCCTTCGGCGAACCATTTGCCGCTCGGGTCGTACATCCGGAAGGTCGGGACGGTGATGCCGCCGCCATCGACGAGCGGCGGCGACCCGCTGATGCCGATGAGCCCGCCCCACGTGCGGGTTCCAATCAGCGGACCGAGGCCCGCTTCGCGGAAGTAGAACGGAAACGCGTCGCCGCCCGATCCGCTCCAGCCGTTGATCAGCATCACCTGCGCGCCGCGATGGGCGACCGGCGGCCACTGCTGCGCCGGCGCGTCGCGCACCGCC
>DATFXR010000319.1:0-2765 GCA_035315685.1 Vicinamibacterales bacterium
GCGCGCTCGGCGTGCAACTCGTGGAGAAGGCGCATCACGTTGTAGGCGGTCAGCTCCACGAGCAGCTTCGTCACGTCCTCGTGCAGCTCGTCGCCGAGCTGGCGCTCGACCTGCTTCATCGCCGTGAGGAGCCGCTGCTCCTGCGTCGCCAGCTCCTGCTTCGTGATGACGCCATCGGCCATCGCGCTCGTGAACGAGTCGAGCTTCTCCAGTTGTTCCTGAATCAGCGGATGCTCCGCCTTGTCGTCGAACCAGCTCGTACGCATGCTGCCTCCCTGGGGTGTGTAGGACCGATGCGCCCATGGGGTTGGTAGGATGAGACCGATCGGTCCTTCCCAACCCACCCTATGGGCCGATCGGTCCCACCCCCCTCTCTGTCTCAGAGTTCCCGAACAATCTGCTTGAGCGCAGTCAGCCGCGCCTGCAGCTTCGCACGTCCGCCGTCGGCCGCCACCTGCTCGAGCATCGGCCCGGGGAGGAACTGACGATCGGTGCACTCCAGGATCGCGGCCACCTCCTGCAGCTCGCGCTCGAGCCCTTGCGTCGACGGCATGAACTGCGCCACGACCTCCGCGAGGGCCTCGCGCGTGATCCGATCGGCGCCGGCCAGCAGCGACGTCCGCCACGCGCGGCCGACCATCCCCTCGATGTCCGCGCCGGAGAGATGCCCGCGCTGGGGAATCGGCGGCAGGTCGTCGAGCGCCACCCGCGACCCGAGCTTCTTCGCCAGGATGACGAACATCTGGCGGATCTCCTGTTCGTCGGTCGGGTAGAACAGCGGAATGTGCACTTCCGCGCGGCCCTGCCGCTTGAGGTCGATCGGCAGCAGATCGGGCCGCGCCGTCAGCAGCATCCAGACGATGCGGCCGCGATACCGCGTGTCGCCCATCTGCGCGGCGATCATCGCGAACACGCGGCTCGAGGTACCCGAGTCGCCGTCCTGCTCGCGGCTGCCGAGCGCGGCGTCCGCTTCGTCCACGACCACGACCACCGGTCCCATCGCGCGCAGCACCGAGAGCACTTGCTCGAGATTCCCTTCCGTTTCGCCGACGTACTTCGAGCGGAAGTTTTTCAGCACGACGCACGGAATCCCGATTTCACCGCTGACGCATTGCGCCAGGAACGACTTTCCGGTGCCGACCGGACCGCACAGCAGATACCCCATCGGCAGCGTGTCGAGCGCGCCGCGCTTGAGCAGCGCCGCGTCTTCACGCAGCCGCGCCTTCGCCGCCTCGTGGCCGACCACCGTGTCGAGCGTCCACTTCGGCTCGATGAACTCGAGCAGGCCGCGGCACTGCCGCTCGAGCAGCCGCTTCTTGAGCCCGCGGAAGATCGCGGCATCGAGGCGTTTCCGGCTCTCCTGCGCGGACTGCACGAGCACGTTGAGATCGGTGAGCGCGATGCCGGCGGTGAGTTTCGCCAGCTCCGCGACGCCGAAGTCCGAGAACTCCTCGATCCTCGCGGCGCCGATCGACGCGCTGATGAACGCCGCGCGATCGGCTTCGGTCGGCAGCGGCACCTCGATCGTCGCGACGTGCGGGCTGCCGGTGAGGCGATCGCTGAGGTCGGCGAGCTTCTGGTCGACGAGCACGAACGCCATGTTCAGGCGCTTGACATGCGGGCTCATCGCCCAGTTGAGCATCGTCACGAGCTCGGACGATGACTGAAGGCTCAGACGCCCCGGGTCGGCGGCCGGGAACAGGTACGACGCCTGATCCATGACGACCGCGACACTGATGCGATCGGCTTCGCCGGCCATGATGTTCGCGCGCACGAGTCGATCGAGCGCCGCGAACGCGTTCGCGGGATCCTTCGGCAGCGCGCTGAGATCGCCGACCTTGCGATTGGCGAGTACGACCATCTCCTTGAGCCGCTGCTCGTCGCGCCCGGCGAAGACACGGAGCCCGCGGCCGAGATCGTAGTGAAGCACCAGCGACCAGCGGCCGAACAGCTGTTCGGCGAGAAACTCCGCGAGCACGCCGTACGGCGCCGACGAGTCGGTTCGGAAGCGAAACAGGTCCTGCGTGTTGCTGTGCAGCACGAAAGCGGCCGTCGTGCCCGAGAAGTACAGATCTGCGAGCTGGACCGCCCAGGCCGGAAACCAGTCCGGCAGATCCGATCGGCGGGGCGGCTGCTCAGGCATCATGGCGGAGGACTCGGCGGAAATCGGTTTCCATGATCGGCGGCGGCTCGGCCAGCTCGCCGGCGAGGCCGGTGAGATGCTGCAGCTCGCTCACCGCTTTCTCGGTCTGCCGCATGCTGTCGGCGGCCGAGTCCACCTGGCTGCTGAGGAAATCGGGATCCTGCCGATTCACCGCCATCTCGGCGATCGTCTGGATCTTGCCCTCGATCCGATCGAGCTCGATCGAGACGAACTCCGCGTTCTTCTTCGCCCGCGTGAAGTTGTCGAGCCGCAGCTCGGTGCTCGCGAGGTTGTCCTGCAAGGATCGGACGATCCGCTCGTCGCCGCCGGTCTTCGCCGTTTCGAGACTCTTGCGCAGATCGGCGAGACGGGTGTTGATTTGCGGTTCGTCCATGCTCGCGAGAAATCGATCGAGCGCCGTCTTCGAGAGCAGCAGCCGGAGAAACAGCCACAGCAGCCGATCGAGCCCGGGCGTGCGGATCTCTTCCGCTCCTGCATTCGGATCGCCGGCGGCGCCGCGCACGCCAGCTGCAATCCCGCGCATGTCCACACAGCGGGTGTGGAGGCGCTCGAAGCGCGTTCGAGCGTCCGCCGGAAGCCCGGACAGCATCGTGACGATCGA